>JAYVIQ010000138.1:0-11939 GCA_043770215.1 Cytophagales bacterium
ACTTGGCTAATTTGTCAAGGAGGGTACTCCTATGGTTTTACTTTATTTTGAAGTATAAAAATAATCAGGGTTTACTTTTTCAGTAGACCCTAAATATGCTTAAATATTTAAAAGAGTACCTCTAGTGTGGAGAGCTATAAATCTAATCTGTTTAGAACTAAATTTTTATCCCAACTATTTAAAAATAAAAATATGTATCCTTTACGTAGTTGTGATATTCAATTAAGTCTTATGAATTTGGATTAGTAGCAAAATAATCTATTCAATTATGTATTAAAAAAAAATACGTCATCTAATAAAATCTCATGGGTAATGTTACTTATTTACTGGTTACATAAACCTAAAAAAATAAGTTACTTCCAACCATTTTGTTCTATGTCCTTTGCAGATTTCAATACTACTTCTTTCATTTGATCAGAATATTCTTTTATTTTTTCAGAAACACCCTCATCTGAAGCTCCAACTATTCTTGCTGCCAATAAACCTGCATTCTTAGCGCCATTTAATGCAACGGTGGCTACTGGTATTCCGCCAGGCATTTGCAAAATAGAAAGAATAGAATCCCAACCATCTATAGAATTGGATGATAAAATTGGAACCCCAATTACAGGCAAAGTAGTCATAGAAGCAACCATACCTGGCAAGTGGGCTGCTCCACCAGCACCGGCAATTATTGTTTTTAAACCTCTTTCTTTGGCCGTTTTGGCATACTCAAACATGCGTTCGGGTGTTCTATGGGCAGATACAACAGTAAGTTCAAAGGGCACTTCAAATAATTCTAAAATTTCAGCTGCTAGACGCATTATGGGTAAATCTGATTGACTCCCCATTATTATCCCTACTAATGCTTTTGGCTCATTCATGCAATTACTTTTATTATTTTTTTTATTTCTTTTACTTTTTCTATCAAGGAATCTACTTTAGAATCTACTATGGTTATATGCCCCATTTTCCTATGTGGCTTTGTTAATTTTTTACCATATAAGTACACTTTTGCTCCTTCTATTTGCAAAACTTCATTTAACCCTTGGTAAATGACTTGCCCAGAATACCCTTCTTCTCCTAATACATTTACCATAGCTGATGGCTGTCTTATGGCTGTACTACCTAATGGCAAATCTAAAATTGCCCTAAGATGTTGCTCATATTGAGAGGTATAATTGGCATCTATTGTTTGGTGTCCGCTGTTGTGCGGTCTTGGAGCGCATTCGTTTACCAATAAATCACCCTCTTTTGTTAAAAACATTTCTATGGCCAAGATCCCAACTATCCCCAGCTTTTGGGTTAGATCTATAGCTATTTCGTAGGCTTTTTTTTCTATTTCAGCATCTATATGGGCTGGTGATATAAGATAATCTACCAAATTATGGTCAGGATGAAATACACACTCTACCACAGGAAAAACAGATATTTTACCACTTTGACTCCTAGCTGTAATGACAGAAATTTCTTTATCAAAGTCTACGGCTTTTTCTAATAAACTAGGCGCATCAAAAGCTATTTCTATATCAGATATAGAGCCAATTCTTTTTACTCCGCCACCATCATACCCTCCTTTTCCTAGTTTTTGAAATGCTGGCAAAAATGAAGCATGATCTGCTATTTGAGCTCTATCATTTATCAAAACAAAATCAGCTGTTGGAATATGATTGTCTTTATAGAATTGTTTTTGTATTCTTTTATCTTGTATTATTTCTATAACTCTTGGTTGAGGATATATTTTAACCCCTTCATTTTCTAATTGCTGAAGGGCTTTGATATTTACGTTCTCTATTTCAATAGTGAGTAAATCTACCTTTTTACCAAAATTATAAACTGTTTCATAGTCTGTTATTGAGCCTGTTTTAAATTCATTAGAAAATCCTGCACATGGTGCTTGACTATCTGGATCTATCACTGAAGTGAAAATGTCAAAATTTACGCAACTTTGAATTAACATTCTACCCAATTGGCCACCTCCCAAAACTCCTAATTTAAAATCGTTGTAAAACCTTTTAGACATATTTATTTTTTTGATAGAATCTCTGTTTTATATACGTACAAAGCATCTTCTTTAATCATTTCTTCTAAAGAAATATTTTTTTCTTTGGCTTTTTCTTTTATTTGGTCTAACCATGAAGGTGTTGATTTAATCGTTAAAATAATCTCATCAACTCGCTTTTGGTAATCCCCTGTTCCAATTTTTAAAGTGGTTTCAGCGAGCTCAAAAAAACCAAAACCTATTTTATATAAATTTGCTTCAGTTGCCATAACAAATACAACATCGTATTTCTCCAATTCTTCAAACAAATTCAAGTTATATGCAAAAACGGGTGGACCATTTCCTTCCGAATCAGGGTATACAGCATTATTATAAAACCAAAATTTACCATTTTCGAAAACATGATGCGATATACCTAAATTAAACATTTGCCAATAAAAACTATCTGATATAGACAATACTTTTGGTTTAGTTTTACCTTTTGTATCCATAAATTCAAATTTAGGATATGTCATATTTAAAGATTCTAGCTTTGTAAGTAAATTGAGTCCTTTTTCTATGTCATCATCTGAAAACTGAGGAATTGAATTAGCAAGGGCATCTTGCTGAAGTTTATAATCTGGTAAGTCTATTCTTTTTCTTTTTTCTATATAAAGCAACATAGAATCAAGTGCTTTGTACATAGTATACTGACTCCAATGTATTCCAGTTTTTGGATAAAGAACATGTTCTGATTTGTTTTTTTGCTTAATAAAATAATTATTGAAATCTATATAATTTATTCCATTTGAGTTAAAAGCATTTGTAAAAGCTTCATAATTGTTTGTACCTACCTTTTTACCATATTTATCAGGAATATATTCCGGATAAAAAGATGCTTTTCCGGTAGCTAAAACTATAAAAAACAATTTCCCTTTTTCTTCAAGTCTTTGCTGTACATACTTTATTTGCGCTACTTTTTTGTTTATACTATCCTGACCAATAAAATCTAAGCCATAATAGGCTTTAATATAATTTTCTTCAAACAAATAATTTTCCTTTCCCACAATAACTGAATTTGCGTGTGCTTTGCCAAAAAAAGTAAAATCTAATTGATTCCTAAATCTGATATATAAGGGTCTAAACCCGAAATTTTGGTTTACATATTCTTCTACTTTTTGAAAATAATCACCTAAAATTTTATCTCTTTGATGATTAGAATTCAAAATTAAACTATCATTACCCGAAGCGCTTTTTACAGTAACTTCTTTAATAAAAAGTTCTTTCCATTTAAAGATTGGCTTTTCAATTTTAACATCATTTTCTAGTTTTAATAGATCTAAATTGATCTCATTTACAGACAGAAACCCTAAAAAAAAAGGCAAGAACAATGAAAGTAAAGAGGCAAAGAATACGAGTTTTTTGTTTATGTTCATGGCATGTTAAAATCTAAAATAAATAAAAGGGTTAAATCCTGATCCTGCAACGTAACAAAGCGATATTGATACCAATACAAAAATTATAACCGCTAAAAATACAGCTTGCTTGCCGCTTAGAACAGAAATAGATTCCCAAAAACACAATTTAGATTCTACACCCTTTAACAATGGTGTAAAAGAAAATACAACAGCTACAACTAATAAAACCCAAGTTTGAAAATGTAGTATAATTAATGCGCTAGAATTTCCTTGCCCAAACATAGCTGACATATAGCTTATAATTTGAGCTGCGTCTTTAGATGCAAATATTACCCAGCCTAGAATGGTTATAAAAAACGTAAGTGCTATAGATGGCACTTTGCCTATTTTTTTATTAAAATCTATTAAAAACAACCTATCCAAAATCAAAAAAAACCCATGAAAAACTCCCCAAATAACAAAATTCCAACTTGCTCCATGCCATAAGCCAGACAATAAAAAGACAATAGATAAATTTATATACATTCTATTTACCGTTACTTTGTTTCCTCCTAAGGGAATGTAAAGATAATCTCTCATCCATCTACCAAGTGTAATATGCCACCTCTGCCAAAACTCAGTTATATTTTGCGCCATGTAAGGAAAATTGAAGTTTTCAGGGAATTTAAAACCTATCATTCTGGCAATACCTATAGCCATATCAGAATATCCAGAGAAATCAAAATAAATATGAAATGTATACAAGATTGCTCCTGCCCATGCTTGATATGCGGATAATGTATGAGGATCTAAACTCATTATTTCAGTGGCGGATTCTCCTAAAACGTTAGCAATCAAAACTTTTTTACCTAAACCAATTGCAAATCTAAAAAAGCCTAAAATTTTGTTATCAATGGTTTCGTTCTTTTCTCTATCTATTAATTGATCTGCTATTTCATTGTAACGCACAATGGGTCCTGCTATAAGTTGAGGAAATAAAAGAATGTATAAAGCATAATCTTTAAAGGATTTTAATGGTTGATATGTACCTCTGTACACATCAAAACTATAACTCATTTTATGAAAAGTAATAAATGAAATACCAATAGGTAATACTACTTTGGACCAATTAGAACTATTTCCAAGGATCGAATCGACATTCTCAATAAAAAAATTTGAGTATTTAAAATAAATTAGTAGGCCAAGATTTATGAAAATAGAAGATAGAAACAGACCCTTTTTATTTTCCTTTTTTGCAGAATCTAACTTTTGAACTAAAATAAAGTCTAAAACCAACGTACCTAGCAAAACAAATGTAAACAATTTGCCTCCCCAAGCATAAAAAAGTATACTGGCTATAAGTACCACGGTATTCTTAAACTCCTTCTTTACAAGAAAATAAATAATTAAAAATATTGGAAAGAAATAAATAAGAAAGAGCGATGTACTAAATACCATATTAATTTATTGAGTTTGACAAATATACGAATTCTATTCAATCACTACTTTTTTTTATTTTATAAGTTAACTACGTATTCTTTGTAAAGATTTTTAAACTTAAAACTTTTTATTTGACCAGCACAAACAAAAATCACTTAATTATCTACTTATATTTTTAGTACCTTATATAAAACTAGGGAAAATTAGTCCTAAAACTAATCCGAAAACAAAACCTGCAAACACTTCTTTAAATGTATGGGCTTTTAGATACAGTCTAGAAGTTGCAATAAACCCGCTTATTATGATACAACATAAAAGTAAAAATAGTTGATTTGTTTCATTGTAATAGTAAACAAGCCTAAGAACCATACCTAAAATAGTACACGCTGACAAAGTGTGCGCACTTATTTTTACCCAAAAGTTTAATACAAATACCAAAATAAGTAACAGACCTGAAAGCAAAAATGTCTTAGCAACTACAGGATCAAAAAAACTTTCTGACCGGATTATAAACCAAATAAATAAATAATAAACAGATATGCTAAAGTAGGGCAAATATCTATCTTGCCTCAAACTCATTTTTAGGGACTGAATAATACTAAAATAACGGAGTGATGCTATAAAAAGAACAGGCAACACAAATGAAATAATAAAAACAACAGAAAAAGTTATGGTCTGCAACTGGCTATTTCTTGTAGCCAAATACCCAAAAGGATATAACACAATGAGCAATGCATACATAATAGAAAGCAAAGGATGAAAAATATAGGATATTGCCTTTGATACAAATTTCATATTAATTTCAAAGTTAGCATAGAAAAAACTATTATTATATGTACTTGAGCATCTAATTTTAGTTAAATTCCTTGCTCGTGTTATTTAATTGAAGAATGAGTAATAGTAAACATATAAATCAAATTTAGTCAAATCATCACAATTTGAATACAAAAAAATGTTTTAGCCATCACCAAGTAAAATCATTGTAATCTAATGAAATAGAAGATTTTTAAAGATTTTCGTTTATTCGCCCAAATTCAGGTCCGTTTTCTAAATTCAAAACCCCTCTTGGACAAACTGCTGAACAAACACCACATCCTACACAAGAAGAGCGAACTATGTTTTGACCTCTTTGTGCATACCACCTTACGTCTATGCCTTGCTCACAATAGGTACTGCAATTACCACAAGAAATGCATTGCCCCCCATTAGTAGTAATTCTAAATCTAGACTTATATTTTTGCACCAAACCCATATAAGCGGCTAATGGACAGCCGAATCTGCACCAAGTCCTGTTTCCAAAAATTGGATAAAACCCAGTACCAATTACGCCAGAAAAAACAGACCCTATCAAAAAGCCATAGACCCAGGTAATTGTACCTACATGAATACCAAGGAAATACTCTGTCCCATTAAAATATGCTCCTAGGGTAAATATGGTCATGCATATTGCAAATACTAGTACCGCATGAATAATCCAACGTTCAAATTTCCAAGATTTTAGGGTCTTGCTAGATAATTGCCTGTACGGATCGCCAAGAGTTTCTGCCAAACCACCGCATCCACACACCCAAGAGCAATACCATCTTTTTCCAAAAAAGTATACCATTACAGGTACAACCACTAATGTTAGCAAGATACCCCAAACAAGCAAAGCAGAACCCAATAATCCTTGGTCTTGAAGTTGAATGATGTTGTTGGCATAAAAGAAATCATATTTTAAAGGCCAAGCGTTTTTTAAATCCATAGAGGGTAGATTTAACCTTGTCATAATTTCTGGAATAAGAAAAGCAAAAGCAATTTGAAAAAACAAAACTACGGCAGTCCTTAGCAATTGATAATTGCTGTGTCTGTATTTGATTCCCATTCTTATTGCCATAACAGTCATTGCGGTACAATACAGAAATCCATACAAAAACCAATTACTGGCTATCTTTCCACTCAAACCCAAACTTATAGGATCTACTAGTGCTATTTGATTGCTTAAAAACTGAGGGAAAAAATAAAGAATGATATAAAATGAAACTAAATAAAACAAAGTAAGCCAACCAATCCAACCTCTGTTGCTAGCGCTTTGTTTAAATACATTATTATTTTTTATGCCTGCCGCCCCATCTAGCCATGCATTAGGAATTATGTACAACAAAGAACCTAGAACACCCATGCCAAACGTAAGACAAAATGCCATACACCATTGTGTCTCCAAAAAAAAATTGTCTACTGCTCCAATACATGAAAAAAACACAAGACCTATAAGAAATAATGCAAGACCTATATTCTTTATTTTTTTCATAGTTTTAAAAATAGAATACTTTTCATAAGATTTTTGTCAATTCCAAGTCATTATAATCACATAAACTAAAATGTAAATTACAGTTTCAAAGGATGAGTTTTTTTATTGATTTTTACTGATTTATTCCAACCACTATTCTATCTTTATCTTGTAAATCTTGAATAACTTCTACGTTTTTGTATCCCTTTGATACTAACATGGCTTGTGTTTCTTTTGCAAATTGTTCGTTTATTTCAAAATACAATTTACCTCCTTTTTTGAGACTTTTAAGGCCAAGTTCTGCAATACGCTCGTAAAAAAGCAATGGTTTATCATTTGGTACAAACAATGCCAAATGGGGTTCATGGTCTAATACATTGCTAGACATAAACTCTTTTTCTTTTTCTGTAATGTATGGTGGGTTACTTACAATTACATCATACTCATTTTCTGGCAGGTCATTGGTTAGCACATCGCCACAATACAATTTTACCTCTACCTCATTCTCTTCTATGTTGTCTTTGGCAATTTCTATGGCTTTTTCAGAA
The DNA here is from genome assembly GCA_043770215.1 of Cytophagales bacterium. GTDB lineage: Bacteria > Bacteroidota > Bacteroidia > Cytophagales > JAAEPT01 > JAYVIQ01. Next base: position 7,615 of record JAYVIQ010000138.1, read on the forward strand.
ATGTCCAAAGCAGAAATATCTGCATTTGGCAATAAAAGTGCTAATGATATAGCTATACAACCACTTCCGGTGCCTATATCTATGATTTTCGGTTTGTCCGTTTGCTTGTACTGTTTTTGTATTGCATCTACCAATTCTTCTGTTTCTGGTCTTGGAATAAGCACATCTGGAGTTACAAAAAAATCAAACCCATAAAATCTTGCCTCGCCCAATACATACTGCACTGGTTCTAGAGCATTTATTCGTTTTGCAACGTTTCTAAAATCTTGTTTCAGCTCATCAGATACAGGCTCTATAGCAGAATCTACCAAAATAGATGTTCTATCTACGTCCAAAAAATATTCTAATACTATTTCTGTAATCTGCCTACGTTCTCGTTCATCATATACCTCTAATCTTCTAAAAAAATAATCGTATAACTGTTTTGTACTTTCAATTGCCATAAACTAAAATAGTTAATTGTCTCTTTGGCAAAGGTATGAATAGTGAGCAATAGTTTGATAAGCATATCTAGTTATTGATAAAAATAATTTCTTTAAAAAAAATCCTTTACTTATCCATTAAAATCATTTTCATAAAATCATATCCTCAATAAAAAATAAAAAGAATTACTTTTGTATATTACTAATAAAATACAACGTGTGCTTATGAACTCTTTTAAAAAAATATACTTACTACTACCCATTGCTTCTTTTTTACTTTCTTGTTCTGAAAAAGAACCTGTAGGGTTTACTGGCCCTTTTGAAGTGGTAAACGGAGATACAATACGTTTTACAATTCCAAAGTACGAACTCTATAATCAAGACTCTGTGCTTACAACCAATAAAGACCTTAAAGGAAAAATACATGTAATGGCCTTCTTCTTTACTTCTTGCCCTGGTACTTGTCCCGTAATCACTGGAAATTTGTTGGCTGTGCACCAAAAATTTAAAGACAATGAAAATGTACATATTGTTTCTGTTTCTATAGATCCTAACAATGATACTTTTGCTAGATTAAAAGAGTATGCAAAGGGATATGGAATAGATACTAAATCTTGGTCTTTTTTAAGGGGCGAGGAAGCCTACACACATGATTTTATGGAGCAACGCTTATACCAATCTGTAGTAAAAGATAAAAATGTACCTGGTGGATTTGACCACAGCTCTAATGTTTTGCTAGTAGATAAAGAAGGTAGATTGCGTAGTTTTTACGAAGGTACGGATAAAACCCAAATAGATGTTTTAATAAAAGATGTTTCCTCTTTACTAGAAAATGAATAAACTTTATGCCTAATTATTTTATTCTTTTAACTTTTGCTTGCATGATTTCTTGTACAACAGAAGTTAAAAAAACCAAAAAAATAGTTGATTCTCTTCAAGAAAATAAAACTTCTAACTTAGAAAATAAAATAGAAGGATTTGTAGAGGGTAAACTATTGTATGATTCAAAATGCAGTTCTTGTCATCAAAAAAACGGAGCACCTGAGGTAAATATTTATCCCCCATTAAAAGGATCTGACTTTTTGGTAAATAATCAAGATAAAATTGCGTGTATTATTAGAAATGGCCTTGAAGAACCATTGATTGTAAATGGTAAAAAGTACGGCATTCAAATGCCTGGCTTCTCAGCACTTACTGCTCAAGAAATTTCACAGATCATAGTTTACATCAACAATGCTTGGGGCAATAATTACGGAATCTCTACGGTGGATAAGGTTAAAAAAGAATTAGAGGGTTGCCAATAAAAATGAAGTATTTTGATGTTCATACCCATCTGCCAAAAAAAAATGCCCTATTAAATTGTTTTCCGAACAAAGAAATGCCAGTCCAAAATTTCTCTGTAGGCATTCATCCCTGGTATTTGTATAACCTAACCATACAAAAACAGCAATTAGTACACAAGGTACTTGATAAAAACTGTCTAGCAATAGGTGAATGCGGATTGGATAGAGCATGCCACTCCCCCATAGATATTCAAATAAGTGTTTTTGATTTTCAATTGCATTTGGCTAAAACCTTGCAAAAACCTTTGATTATACATTGTGTAAAAGCATTTGATTTACTTATTCCAAAAATAAAAACAATCTCTGTGCCTGTTATCATTCACGGATTCAATCAATCAGAACAAATAATGAAACAGTTGCTAGAGATAGAGCATGTGTTTTTATCTTTTGGGAAATCTTTGTTGCATAAATCTTCAAATGCTCAAAATGCTTTACTAAAAACACCAATACATAGATTTTTTCTAGAAACAGATAACCAAGAATTAATTTCTATAGACAATGTGTATTCCAAAGCTAGCGAATTGCTACATTTGAACATAGAAACGCTATGCGGTGAAATAGAAAAAAATAAAGCTAAAATATTAAACTAATGGATATCAGTTGGTTATCTAGAACATCTTTACTTTTGGGTGATGAAAAATTGCAAGAATTGACTCAGAAACACGTGTTAATTGTTGGTTTGGGTGGTATTGGCTCTTTTGCAGCGGAAGCTATTGCTAGAGCGGGAATTGGAAATATTACACTTGTTGATGGAGATTTTGTAGAATTAAGCAATAAAAACAGACAATTGGTTGCCCTGGATTCTACACTAGGAATACAAAAGGCAGTAGTTATGGAGGCCAGAATAAAAGATATAAATCCGGAAGTAAAAGTAAATAGCATTACACATTTTTTGATGCCTGAGGATATGAAAACACTTTTACTTAGTCAAAAATTTGATTATGTAATAGAATGTATAGATTCTATAACACCAAAAGTTGAGCTTTTAAAACTGTGCCGTAAAAACAAAATAAAGGTAGTTTGTTCAGGTGGCGCTGGTGGCAAAACAGACCCTACTATGGTACGTATAAAAGACATCAAAAAAGTAGTTAATGATAGATTGATACATTATACCCGCAAACGACTAAGAAAAGTAGAAGTACATAAAGGCATAAAAGTGGTTTTTTCTGAAGAACAAGTAGACAGGAGTTCTTTGATTTTAACAGATGGTAGCAATTACAAAAAAAGTGCCTACGGAACTATGAGTTACTTACCCGCCGTTTTTGGACTTACCGCAGCTTCTGTTGTAATCAGAGAATTGTGCGGGATAAAAGTGACAAAATAGTCTGTATTGAATGATAAGCGTAATCTTATGGAATCATTTTGCTAAAGGAAATATTCATAGACTTATTGTGAAATTACACAAACGACTTATGTTTGATTAATGACTTATGGACTGCAATTGAACAAAATTATTCTAAAATAAAAGACATTATCATAATCTTTCACATCTTGAAAATTTACTTAAACAACTTATTGAAGTAAAAGACGAAATTGAAAATTGGGAATCAGTTTTATTTACTATGCTCTACCACGACATAGTTTATAGTGCTAATAAGTCTGATAACGAAGAGAAAAGTGCTGAATTTGCTGCAAAAAGAATGAAAGAAATTAATTTATCAGATGACATTTTTGAAAACTGTAAATCACAAATTTTAGCAACTAAAAATCATCTTAGTAATTCAAATTCTGATACAAATTATTTCATAGATGCAGACCTATCAATCTTTGGACAGAAAGAAGAAGTTTACAAAGAATATAAGGAAATGTTCGTTTAGAATATTTATACTATCCAAGTAGTGTATACAACAGAGGACGAATTCAAATTCTAAAACACTTTCTTAATCAAGACAATATTTTCAAAACAGTATATTTTAGAAATAAATTTGAAAAACAAACAAGACAAAATATTTATAAAGAGGTTGGAAAATTAATTTTAGTAAAAGATTCCTGCTATTTGACTCATTCGCAACAATGGAATTTTAGCATTGAAGAAGATGGTGATTATAGCGATTTTTTATATTTTGGGTCTGAATTGTTAGACCAAACCTTAAATGTAGAAAGATTAAAATTTTACCCAGTTTTTTTTTGATAGTGGTTATTATAGATTTTTTTTAAAAAAATGTTAAGCTTCATTTAGAATGGGAAGGAATGTTAGGGGTTAATCTAAGAACTGAGCCAAATCCATCTGATAGCGACATTTTAGTTGCTAAAGGAGTATTTGAATTAATAAAAGCTGTGAGAAATAAAAATTACGTCTAAAAAGGGGTTTTACAAAAATGGGACTTTATGACTAGACTAGGCTTTTTTACTATTTACTATCTTTATACTAATTTTGAACTTTAAGGGTTTCTAAACTCCGCATTCGCAAAGCACAAAAACGTTAGATTGTATTATTCATCCATTTTAGTAATTCTTCTTAAAGCAAAATTCTTTGGATTTTTGGTATAAATAGCTTTTTCTATTCTGTATTTATGGTGTTGAAAGGAATATCTATCATTCATGTTATAGAAACCTACCA
>JAYVIQ010000139.1:0-8307 GCA_043770215.1 Cytophagales bacterium
AAAGGATCGAAGCGGAGCTCTTTGTTGCTTTTTCAGCAACAAAAGCGAGAGCGTAGAGCCTGACCCGATAGGGTTTCGCCCAAGATCACTAATCAATTCAACTACTGGTACAATAAGGGATATTCACATTAGAAATTTAGATTTTAATGACTTTTATTATTTTCGAAACCTTAATATATATAAAAACAGCTCAGACAAGTTTTTCAACAAATTAGACACCTAAGACAAAAAATAGACTATATTTTTTTTATATTGTACAGCCTGATTAAAAATACTATGAATCATTTTTCAGGCATTTAAAATTAATACATTACACGCATTTATTTATGTTTTCAAACATTAGTACTTTAGAACAATACAAAAAAGCATACCAGTTTAGTGTAGAAAAACCAGATGAGTTCTGGGCTATGCAGGCAGAAAAATTTGTTTGGCGTAAAAAATGGGATAAGGTATTAGAATGGAACTTTGAAATCCCTAAAATTCAATGGTTTATAAATGGGAAACTAAACATAACAGAAAATTGTTTAGACAGACATTTAGAAAAAAATGGAGAAAAAATTGCTCTAATTTGGGAGCCAAATGATCCGTCAGAAAAACATAAAATATATACTTACAATCAGTTACATAAAGAAGTATGTACATTTTCTAATGTATTACTTGCTAAAGGCATAGGCAAAGGAGATAGAGTTGTATTGTATATGCCAATGGTACCCGAGTTGGCCATAGCTTGTTTGGCATGTGCTAGAATTGGCGCAGTACATTCAGTAGTATTTGCAGGTTTTTCTGCAAACGCTTTATCAGACCGTATAAATGATGCTCAAGCAAAAATAGTTCTTTGTTCAGACGGAAACTATAGAGGAAACAAAACCATTGCTGTAAAAGATGTTGTAGATGAGGCATTAAAAACTTGTCCTAGCATTAAAAATAACATCGTTTATCAAAGAACTTTTCAAACTGTATCCTGGAATAGTAACTTAGATTCTTGGTGGCATGACGAGATAGAACGTGCAAATGCTACAAATACCGCCGTAGAAATGGACAGCGAGGACATGCTTTTTATACTTTACACCTCTGGCTCTACTGGAAAACCAAAAGGTGTGGTACATACTACTGCAGGCTATATGATATACACCGAGTATACATTTAGAAATGCTTTCCAATATAAAGAAGGTGAGATTTATTGGTGTACAGCAGACATTGGTTGGATTACAGGGCATAGTTATATTCTTTATGGTCCTTTGTTATCTGGTGCTACATCTGTGATGTTTGAAGGAGTGCCTACTTTTCCAGATGCGGGTAGATTTTGGCAAATTTGTGAAAAACATAAAGTTTCCATTTTTTATACGGCTCCTACAGCTATTAGAGCCTTACAAGTCTATGGAACAGACTATGTAAATAAATATGACTTGAGTTCATTAAGGGTTTTAGGATCAGTAGGTGAGCCTATTAATGACGAAGCTTGGCAATGGTATTTTAAACATATTGGCAAAGAAAAATGCCCTATTGTAGATACTTGGTGGCAAACAGAGACTGGTGGATTTATGATTGCACCCCTCGCACACATTACCCCAGAAAAACCTACTTATGCAACACTTCCACTTCCGGGAGTACAAATGTGTTTGGTAGATACTCAAGGAAAAGAAATCGAAACTACTGAAGCAAGAGGTAACTTATGTATAAAATTTCCTTGGCCGTCTATCCTAAGAACTACTTATGGAGATCATGAAAGATGTAAAGAAGTATATTTCACAACGTATCCTGGAAAATACTTTACCGGAGATGGAGCTCTAAGAGATGCTAATGGATACTACAGAATTACTGGAAGAGTAGATGATGTTTTGAATGTAAGTGGTCATAGATTGGGTACAGCTGAAATAGAAAATGCAATAAACCAACATAAAAACGTTATAGAAAGTGCTGTTGTGGGTTATCCTCATGATATAAAAGGTCAAGGCATTTATGCTTATGTAATTTGCGAAAATGCTATCTCATATGATTTATTAGAAAACGATATAAAAATACTTATAAATGAAATTATTGGCCCAATTGCCAAACCAGATAAAATACAAATTGTGACTGGATTGCCTAAAACCAGATCTGGTAAAATCATGAGACGTATTTTGAGAAAAATAGCTGAAGGAGATACGTCAAATTTAGGAGATATTAGTACTTTATTAGATCCTAACATTGTACAAGAAATCATATTAGAAAGGAAGTAAGTGTATATTTTATATGAGGTTTCAATATAGAAGTAACTTTAAAAGTACATGCAAAGTACTTTAAAGAAATATATTACTTTACAATCTCTTTAAAAAAATAGACTAAGATTATTAACTAGTTGAACCCGTAAAATTTTTGAATAAAAAATTCAAAAACAATTAGTGAATACTTTAAACTGCTCTATAATTAGAGATATAAAAAGAAGAATATAATTTAAATAATATATTTTTTAATCCAACGATTTCAAAAAAGCCACCACGTCTACCCCATCTGCATATTCTAGTATTGTTGGATTTTGTGCCTGACCAAAGCTTATATACTCTTCTTTTCCAACTACACATTGGATTTTTTCTTGGTTCTCCAATATATATTGTTTGATATCATTTTCCGTTTGGAAGCGCTGATAATAAACAACAGAAATAGGAGAAGACAAAAGCTCAGATTCTTTGAACATCATATTTTCCGTATCTAAGAACGGCTCTCTGTTCACCAAATAAATACTTTTGTAGTATAAATAGTTATTGTCATACTTAGAAAAGTTTGTAAGTCCCGTTCTTTTTTCCATCACTTGCAACAAAGGGATTATATCTGCATCTGCCAATACAAGTAACTTAGACACATTCCTGCAACCCAAACCAAAATAACGTACAATATCTTCCACCAACAAGGTCAAGTCTTCTAAGGTTTCATTTCCTTTAATAACAGCCACAGAGGTCCTAGATTTGCGTATAATATTTGGTTTTCTAGAAAAATACTGCTCAAAATATCTAGCAGTGTTGTCACTTCCTGTAGCCAAAACGGCATCTACTTCATCTAAATTCAACTTTTCTACAAAAACGCATCTATCCGCCAGCAATGGATTAATCTTCTTTATTTCGCTAATTAAAAAAGGAATAAGTACTTTATCTTCAGCACTTAACTTTACATTTATAGAACATCCAGCCAATAAACAAATAAAAACATCATGAAAACCCACAGCAGGTATGTTGCCTGCTAAAATCAATCCTATTTTTTTGTTATGGGTCTCTATCTCAGCATACGTGTTACTAAACATCTTTAATGATTCTTCGGAGATTAAGTACAAAATACCATCTATTGCTGCAAAAAAATTTTCTTCATTAAACCAGGGATTGTTTTGCTGAGCCAAAAAAGCGATAGACCTCAGCTCAGATTCAGGGCATTTTTTTAGATTATTATGAAGCTGAGAGAATATTTCTAGACGTAATTGTAAATTCATAGCGTAAAAATACCAAAAAACCACACAAAATCTTGGCACTACGCAATATCTTATTTAGTTTTGTGTAATAAATGTGCATATTGCACAAAAAATTAAACAATCTAAGATTATCAATGGCTATCATTATAACAGAAGAATGTATTAACTGTGGAGCATGCGAACCAGAATGTCCAAATACGGCAATATATGAAGGCGGTGTTCAATGGAACTATGCGCATGGCACTGCATTATCTGAAATAGAACTAGAAGACGGTACTTCTATGGATGCAAACACGCCGCAAGACCCTATTGTAGGTGGTGCTTTTGGTGCAAATGGAAATGAATTGTACTACATAGTACCTACAAAATGTACAGAATGTGCAGGTTTTCATGAAGAGCCTCAATGTGCTGCTGTATGCCCTGTAGACTGCTGTGTTGCAGATCCAGATTATGAAGAAGAACAAGAAGATTTACTTGCTAAAAAAGCTTGGTTACATGCCGAATAAGTTTTTTATCAGAAAAACTATAACTTTTTAAAGTTTTAAGAGCCTAGGTTAGAAAAAAACCTAGGCTTTTCCTATTTTAGAGTTCTTATTACAAGTTGAATTTAAAATCAATACATGAATACGCTAAACAATTTCTCTTTTGCTGGTAAAAAAGCAATCATACGTGTAGATATCAATGTTCCTTTGGACAAAGATTTGAACATAACAGACTACACAAGAATAAACGCAATAGTACCAACTGTTAAAAAAATATTGGCTGATGGTGGTTCTGCAATTTTAATGTCGCACTTGGGCAGACCAAAAGAAGGTCCAGAAGATAAATTTTCTTTGAAACATGTAATTAAGGCAGTTTCTGAAAAATTAGGTGTAGAAGTAGATTTTGCAAGCGATTGTATTGGCGATGAAGCCAAACAAAAAGCTTCAATTTTAGCTCCAGGTCAAGTTTTGTTGTTAGAAAACTTACGTTTTTATAAAGAAGAAGAAAAAGGCGACGCTGACTTTGCAAAAAAATTAGCAGATCTTGGTGCAGATGTATATGTAAATGATGCTTTTGGTACTGCACACAGAGCTCATGCATCTACTTCTGTCATTGCACAATATTTTACAGATAAAGTGTGTGGTCTAGTTATGGAAGCTGAAATAGTAAATGCTGACAAAGTGTTGAAAAATGGAGTAAGCCCTGTAACAGCCATCATGGGTGGTGCAAAAATATCTGACAAACTATTAATTGTAGAAAAGTTACTTTCCATAGCAGATAATTTAATCATTGGTGGAGGTATGTCTTATACATTTGTAAAAGCCATGGGTGGAAAAATAGGTAGATCCTTATGTGAAAATGATAAGTTAGACCTTGCGCTTGAACTGATAGAAAAAGCTAAAGCTAATAATGTAAATTTAATTTTCCCTATTGATACAGTTATTGCTGATGACTTTAACAACAATGCAAACACACAGATAGTACCAAGAGGTACAACTCCAGATGGTTGGGAAGGTCTAGACATTGGTCCAGAAACAAGAAAATTATTTTCTGAAGTAATAGAAAACTCTAAAACTGTAATTTGGAATGGCCCTATGGGTGTAGCTGAAATGCCAAACTTTGCTCATGGAACTATAGCCATAGCACATGCGGTAAAAAATGCAACAAGCAAAGGTGCTTTTTCTTTGATAGGTGGTGGAGACTCTGCTGCAGCTATAAACAACTTAGGCTTTGGTAATGATGTAAGCTATGTAAGTACTGGTGGTGGTGCATTGCTAGAATACATGGAAGGAAAAGTACTTCCAGGTGTAGCTGCATTGGCTTAAATTAGAATAAAAACTAAATAGTATAAAAAAGCTTACTTTAAATAAGTAAGCTTTTTTTATTTTAAGTTTGTCCCGTCTTAAATTAACGGTACACAGCAAGTAAAGATGCAATGAAAAATCCAAAAATTATTTTAGTGGGTGCCGGACCAGGCGACCCAGAATTATTTACAATCAAAGGTGTAAAGGCTCTAGAACAGGCAGACGTTGTTTTGTATGATGCGCTTGCACATCCTGATATTTTGAAGTACGCAAACCCAAATGCTGAATTAATTTTTGTTGGTAAATTAAAAGGAGTTTGCCAGTTTAAACAGGAAGACATTAATGACTTAATGATTTCTAAAGCAAAAGAGAAAGGTACGGTAGTAAGACTAAAAGGAGGCGATCCTTTTATTTTTGGCAGAGGACATGAAGAAAAACAATATGCAGAAAACTATGGAATAAATGTTTCTATTGTACCAGGGTTATCTAGTTGCTACTCGGTACCAGAGCTTGCAGGAATACCACTTACTAGAAGAGGTGTAAATGAAAGTTTTTGGGTACTAACAGGCACAACCAAAGAACATCTATTGTCTGAAGATGTATATGAAGCTGCTAAATCTAAAGCAACAGTAGTTATTCTAATGGGCATGAGCCAGTTAGAAGAGATTATTGCGGTTTACAAAAAAGAAGAAAGAGGCCAATTGCCAATAGCAATTATACAACGAGGCACTTGGGAAACAGAAAAAAGAGGTTTAGGAACCATAGATACTATTTTAAGTGTAGTTCATGAAAAAAAAATAACTTCACCGGCAGTAATTGTAATTGGAGAAGTAGCTAACTACCTAGTAAACAAATAGAACTTACAAAAAAGGGATTGTTTCTATCATCTAAATCAAAACAATTAAATCTTTTGTAAGCTCTTTTTAAAAACTTAGAAATACATCATATATATTGGGAATTAAGCCATTACAGCTTCTACCCTTTCTACACCTGGTACCATTCTTTTTAATAAATTCTCTATACCACTTTTGAGAGTAACCGTAGATGATGGGCAACCAGAGCAAGCCCCTTTCAAGACTACTTTTACAACACCATTTTCTATAGAATGAAAAGAAATTGCGCCACCATCGCTTTCTACAGCAGGACGTACATATTCGTCTAGTACACTTTTAATTTGAGCTTCTTGAGGGGTTTCATTAAGGTTTGTTTTTAGATCTTCTTTTGCAACTTCTTGCTGAATTCCGTCCAAAAACATAGGTTTACCGTCTTGAATGTATGTTTTTAAATACTCTTTAAGTTCTAAATTTATCTCAAACCAATCTGCTTCTGGAGATTTTGTGATTGTTATGAAATTAGAGGCTATAAATATCCCTTGTATGTAACTAAATTTAGCATATAAATCTTGGGCTAATGGGCAGTTTTCAGTCCCATTATTACCCATGTAATCTAAAGTGATGTTCTCTAGTAAGTAAAAATTAAATACAAATTTTTGAGAATTTGGATTAGGACTTGATTCAGTATATATATTTACAAATTTTGGAGTTTCCATTTCTATTTTTTTAATTATTTTTGTTGTACCATTTAAGAACCAACTAGCTCTTGCAAAAGTTCAAAGAGTTCACTTAAAAATTTAGTTGCCCAGTTCTAGTATTCTGTCTTAACACCATATCCAAAATTACAAGTGCACTCATGGCATCTACAATAGGTACAGCTCTGGGTACCACACAAGGATCATGCCTACCTTTACCACTAACAGTTACGGACTCTCCAAGTGTATTTACACTTTCTTGATCTTCCATAATGGTTGCAACAGGTTTAAATGCAACATTAAAATAAATATCCTCCCCATTAGAAATTCCACCCTGTATACCTCCTGATAGATTAGTTTTTGTACGTACTCTTCCATCTTCCATATAAAAAGCATCATTATGCTCAGATCCTTTTAACTTTACTCCCTCAAAACCAGAGCCATATTCAAATCCTTTTACTGCATTAATGCTTAACATTGCTTTACCGAGTTCGGCATGTAGTTTATCAAAGACAGGTTCTCCCAAACCCACTGGTACACCTGTAATGACTCCTGTTACTACGCCACCAATTGTGTCTCTATTTTTACGGGTTTCATCTATTAAATTGTACATTTTTAGAGCCATTTCAGGATCAGGGCATCTAACATCATTACTCTCAATTAAAGACAAATCTAGCTCTTTGTATGATTTTTCTACTTTTAAGGCTCCCGTTTGGCTTACATAAGCAAAACAGTGAATACCCAATTTATTTAAAACAAGCTTAGCAATAGCACCTGCGGCTACTCTTGCAGCGGTTTCTCTTGCTGAGCTTCTCCCACCTCCTCTATAATCTCTTATGCCATATTTAGCTTGGTAGGTATAATCTGCATGCGAAGGGCGATATTTGTCTGCTATATGTGAATAATCATGACTTTTTTGGTCTGTATTCATGATTACCAACTGAATGGGTGTACCTGTACTTTTGCCCTCAAATACGCCTGATAAAATCTCAAACTCATCCTCTTCTTTACGCTGGGTTACAATTTTAGATTGGCCTGGTTTGCGTCTAGTCAATTCACTTTGAATAAATGCCAAATCTATTTCTACTCCGGCAGGGCATCCGTCTATAATTACACCTAAACCCTTACCGTGAGACTCTCCAGAGGTGGTAATTCTAAATATTTGTCCAAAACTATTGCTCATTTTATCTTATTTATTTATTCGAACTTAGAGTGCTCAAATTTAGCTTAAAATAGTTCTAAATTTAAAAACTTTATTAGCCAATACCTAATTTGTTTACTTCATTTGACTTTCTGTAGTGGATTTTATATGTAGGCATATTTTGAAATTATTGATAATTAATCCTAAAATGAAAACAAGAATTTATGTATTTAAAGATCAAGCTGGTATGAGCAATTCTCTAAAAACTATTAAATATAGAATCATAGATTTCTTATGCATACAAGAATGTATAGAAACTAGCGAATAGGGAGCCAATAAATAGGGACTACTGAAAAAGTAAAGTAGTTTTCTTAGCTTATTTACAATCAATCATTTGTCACTTTTTTCTTGAGAA
>JAYVIQ010000140.1:0-4437 GCA_043770215.1 Cytophagales bacterium
GCCAGCAGCTATAGGTTGTTCTATAGAGTGAACTTCTAAAAGTGCAAGTGCTTTTATAACTTCTTTTGCTTCTTCGAAGTTAAATGCACCATTTGCATCTACACGCAACATCATTTTTTCAGAATCATGTTCTTGCCTTATGTATTTCAAAACGTCAAGTTCGTCTTTCCAGTTTTCTTGGCTGATTTTGAGTTTTAGACATTTGTAGCCATCAATAATTTTGCTTCTAATTTGCTCGAGCATGTTTTCTTTAGAAGACATCCAGATTAATCCATTTATAGGAATCTCAAATTCTTTGTTATAAAAATCAGCATCAAATATTTTTCGTTTCCCACCATAAAACAAATCTAAAAATGCCGTTTCAAGCCCAAAAACCAATGCTGGGTATTGACTTAATTCAAGTTGCTGTATTTGTGTAAATACATCCTCAACAGATTCAATGTTAATATTGTTAAAATCGATTTTAGATATGATGTCCTTAAAATCCACCCCGTAATCTATACTTAATCCTTTCAAAGGAGCAATTTCTCCAATACCTCTCTTCCCGTTAGATTCTAAGATTAAGTACCAAATGTTATGTTCAGTGAGTGTACCTCTAGAAGTGCCGGCCTCAAATTTAAAATTAAGGGTGTGGGGCACTATTTTTACTAAATCTATTTTCATTTTTATAAAGGTTTTATTTCAAAACTATTTTAGTTGCTCCGTACCCAAATTTGGATTTCTGGGCATCTTCAAAATATTTTACTTCTTCAAACTCTTTTAAGCTTTTGTGTATAGCATCACTAAGAACTCCATTTCCTACACCATGTATAAATATAATGTGTTTCATTTTATTTACTATGGCGGCCTCTAAGTTGTATTTAAAATGAGCAAGTTGTTTTCTTAGAATTTCCGAATTAGATAATTTCAAATCTATTTCTAAGGCTTCGGCATGTAAATCTACCTCTTCATTTGGTTTTAAAACTGTGTTTTTACTAGTCTTATTTTCTTTGGTAGAGTTCAGAGAGTCTTTTAGTTCATTTTTATCTATAATTATTTCTTCATGAGTTAGTGCTTTTATATACCCTGTAGTATTTAACTCTCTTATTTCTTCAGTTGCTTGGATAATTTTTGAGGCTTTTATCAAAATAGTAAACTCTTTTGATAGTGGTTTAGAAGCACTATTTATACAGTTGTGTTGGAAAATTTGTAAGTTTTTCCAAGATTCTAATTTAGATAATGGTACCAAACCAATTCTTTTTTTGGCTTTGGCGCTAAGTATTACGCTGTCTAAAAACTCATATTCATTATTTGTTTGCCCGTATACAGCCACAAAACTATCTGCATTTGTGCCATTCAAAATGTAAATACCAAAATTTTGACTTTCTCGTACTATAGCCAATTGTAAATATCCTACATTTTTTGGTGCTGTGTAATGTTCTGTTTTTTGCTCAGATACTACATTATTGTATTTATTAAAATATTGATCTTCAATAGGGTTTACAACTATAACGTCTTTTTTGAAAACAGGCATATTAAACCCATAAGTATCTTCTATCTCTACTTGCTTATCGTTCAATATTTTTATTACAACACCTTCTATGGTATCATGAATCATTCTTACTTTATCACCTATTTTCATTGTAGCTAATTAACAAAAAAAGCAGAACTAGTTCTGCTTTTTGTAATATAATTTGTATGTATAATTTTAAATAATAGTCAATTCTCTATTTTTAGCCGTTTTTTCATAGGCTTCTATTTTGTCTTGTATTTTTAGTATGTAACCAATATCATCTAATCCATTGATCATACAATCTTTTTTGTAAGGACTGATTTCAAAAGTTTCGCTTTCTTTGGTTTTAAGAATAGTAAACGTTTGAGTTTCTAGATTTACTTCAAATTCAGCTGTATTATCATCTTCTATAGCAGCAAATATTTTCCCTAAAAAGGAATCAGAAACTTGCACTGGCAGTAGACCATTGTTCAAAGCATTTCCTTTGAAAATATCAGCAAAAAAGGAAGAAACTACTACCTTAAACGGAAAGTCATAAATAGCCCAAGCCGCATGCTCTCTAGAAGAACCTGTACCAAAGTTTTTACCGCCCACTAAAATTTGCCCAGAATAATTTGGGTTATTTAATGGGAAATCTAATTTTAGAGTGTTGTCTGGATAATATCTCCAATCTCTAAAAAGGTTGTCTCCAAAACCATCTCTTGTGGTTGCTTTCAAAAATCTAGCAGGTATAATCTGGTCAGTATCAATATCTTCTATTTGCACTGGTACTGCTCTTGAAATTAATTGTTTGAATTTTTCCATGAGTATAATTTTTTATATTAATTCTCTAACATCTACTATTTTCCCAGCAATTCCAGCAGCAGCAACCATTAATGGGCTTGCCAAAATAGTTCTTGATCCAGGACCTTGTCTACCTTCAAAATTTCTATTAGAGGTAGCAATAGCATATTCTCCTTTTGGTATCTTATCCTCATTCATAGCAAGACAAGCAGAGCAACCTGGCTCTCTAAACTCAAAACCTGCAGCTTCGATAATTTTATCTAAGCCCTCTAATTTTGCTTGTATTTCTACACCTTTAGATCCTGGTACAATTAAAGGGTTTACATGAGGCGCTTTTTGTTTGCCTTTTACATATTCCGCAAAAATTCTAAAATCTTCTATTCTTCCGTTGGTACAAGAGCCTAAGAAAATCCAATCTATCTTCTTTCCAATCATAGATTCTCCTGGAGCAAAACCCATGTATTCTAGTGATTTAGAGAAAGTTATTTTGTTATTTTCTCCTTCTATAGATTCTAAAGTTGGTATGTTATCTGTAATTCTTACTCCCATTCCTGGGTTGGTTCCATAGGTTACCATAGGCGTAATGTCAATAGCATCAAAACTTAATTCTTTGTCATAAATGGCATCAGCATCTGTAGGTAGTGTTTTCCAATACGCAACAGATTTTTCCCAAGCCTCGCCTTTAGGAGCAAAATCTTTTCCTTCTACATAGTCATATGTGGTTTGGTCTGGAGCAATCATACCGCCTCTGGCACCCATTTCTATAGACATGTTACAAATAGTCATACGGGCTTCCATAGAAAGTTTTGTGATTGCAGAACCACAAAATTCTACAAAATAACCAGTTCCGCCACCAGTTCCTAGCTTAGAAATAATGTATAAAACAATATCTTTAGACAAAACACCTTTTCCAATCTCTCCATTTATTTGGATTTTCATTGTTTTGGGTTTTTGCAAAAGCAAACACTGTGTAGCCAATACGCTTTCTACTTGGCTTGTGCCAATACCAAAAGCAATAGAACCAAATGCACCATGAGTAGAGGTGTGTGAATCTCCACAAACCATAGTCATACCTGGTTTTGTAAGTCCTAGCTGAGGGCCAATAATGTGTACTACACCATGGTTGGCATGACCTAAACCATAATAAGTCACATTGTGATTTGTACAGTTTCTCTCTAATGTTTCTACTTGAATCCTAGATAGTTGCTCTTTAATTGGAGCCATCTGATCTTTTGTTGGTACATTATGATCTGGTGTTGCAGTTGTAAGTTCTGGTCTAAAAACCGGAACTTTTCTGTCCTCAATACCTGTAAATGCCTGAGGAGATGTTACCTCATGCACCAAATGTCTATCGATATAAATGATGTCTGTGTTTTCGTTTACACTGTCAACAACGTGAGCATCCCATACTTTCTCAAAAAGCGTCTTTCCCATTTCTTCGTCTTTTTTAGGTCTGCAAATATAGCGTTTTTTTACTTATTATGCCTTATCAATAGCTTTAATTGCTTGTTTTTTTAAATTAAGCAACTTTTTTTTCCACAATTAGAAATTTAAAGCTCTATATTTGTGATGTAAACTTATGTGTTTTAAACGTTTTATTATACTGACTTCTTTAACTGTTTATTTTGTCATCACATTAAGTGCTTGCAAGACTAAAGAAGTGTGTGCAGCCTATCATAGTCAGTTTTTATTGTTTCCTGAAATTCAAGATAAGTACTTTTCTTTGTTTGAAGAGACAGATTCTAGCTTTGCTCCAAAAGAAGAGTTGGCTACAACTACCAAGTTATGGAATGGTATTTCTTCTGGACCTAATAGCAAAAGAAGTTTTAATAAACGTCATTACATCATTCCTATGAAAGATGTATATCCAGAAATTGAGGGTTCTGATTCTGCAGGAGGTACGTCTATCATTAATTTAGACTCTACCAAAAACAAAAAAAAATTCTCTAATTAGATTCTATCTAAAGGTTAATTTAATAGAATTCTCCTTTTCAAATTTATTGTGTTTTTTATTTTATTCCTTTTAGTTTTTAAAAGGTATTTTGAATATCCGCAATGATACTAGTACATATTATTTTTTTGCGAAAAGGATCGAAGCGGAGCTCTTTGTTGCTTTTTCAGCAACAAAAGCGAGAGCGTAGAGCCTGACCCGATAGGGTTTC
>JAYVIQ010000141.1:0-9043 GCA_043770215.1 Cytophagales bacterium
TTAAGTGCTTTCTCTTGGCTAGCGTCTAGTGAAAAAGGAGTAAAAGTATGCTCCTCTTTGATTTCAGTAAACTTATGGGTATTAATTTCATGATCTTGTTTAGAAGAGAAATCTTTGGCAATAAAAAAAGACTCTACGGTTTCATTTTCGGCTGCCAATGCAATCATTTTCTCGTAATCTGGCACCAAAAAAGACCCTGCTTGCGGGTATATACCAAGAACAGCTTGAGGCAATAATTTCAACTCGCCTAGTTTTAATTCCGCTTCTAATTCTACACGTTTATAATTTAAAAAGGGAACAAGTTTGTTCTCAAACAACTCCCTATTAAAATTAATTTCTAATTTAGATTCTTTTAAAAATAGATACAACTCATTTCTAAAAGACAAAGAATCTGTTGAAAAATCTTCGAAGTTGGTTTCTAAAAAATCGTCTGTAAAGGTTACTTTATTAAAATGAGAGTAGGCGAGCAAAAAACTTCTATTAAAACTTATGGCTGCGCTGGCACTCTTTTTTAAGACCCAATAATTATTATTTTCTTCTAATTCAATAGAAAAAAAAAGCAAAGGGCATCTTACAAGCGAGCCGTCTAAAAGTGTGCCTTGTACAAAAGGCCAACCCAAATACAAATCTCTTACGCCTCGTTCACTAAAAATGAGTTCATTTTTGCGAACTATAGCGTTTAATATTTTGCTTACTTCATTGTTATATGAGTCTCTACTGTCTACGCTTTGAGCAATTTTAAACCCTGAATTAGAAGCAATAATTTTTTCAATGATTTGAAATGCACTTAAATCTTTAAGTAAAAAATCCGCATCTTTTAAATCCAAATCTTGCCCCTGAAACAAACGCAACTGCAACAGAGACTTATTCCCTGCAGACAAATTTGTCAATCGTTTTAAATAAGATTTAAATAAGTTTTTCAAATGTAATGATGAATATTTTGAGAATTTCGGAATATTGAGGGGCAAAAACAAATTAAAATAAATTTGATACATAAAAAACAACCCAAAATAATTGATATTAGCCACTCATTTGGGTAAATTTGAGAAATAGAGAAGACAACGAAAATCGTTGCAAATCAATAAAAAAAGATAATACAATGAGAAAACACATCGTTGCTGGCAACTGGAAATTGAACAACAATCTGCAAGAGAGCCAAAAATTAGCAAAAGAATTAGTAGAATTAGTAGCTAAAGAAGTAAAATCTGAGGCGGTAGAAATAGTTATTTGCCCATCTATGGTAAATTTGTATGCTGTATGCGAAACCGTAAAGGGAAGTAAAGTAGCTGTTGGTGCTCAAAACTGTTATTCAAAAGAATCTGGCGCATATACAGGCGAAAGTGCTCCAACAATGATACAATCCGTAGGTGCTACACACATTATATTAGGTCACAGCGAAAGAAGAGAATATTTTGGCGAGAGTGATAGCTTTTTAGCAGATAAAACTAAAGCTGTATTGGCAGCTGGACTTACTCCCATTTTTTGTTGTGGAGAAACTTTGGCACAAAGAGAAGCTGGCATACATATGGACTTTGTCAAAAGCCAATTGACAAATGCATTGTTTGATTTGCCAGAATCTGAGTTCAAAAAAGTTGTCATTGCTTACGAGCCAATCTGGGCTATAGGTACAGGCGTAACTGCATCTACTGCACAAGCGCAAGAAATGCACAAATTATTAAGAGACCATATTACTAGCAAATATGGCCAAGAAGTTTCTAATGAAATCTCTTTACTATATGGTGGCAGCTGCAAACCATCTAATGCACAAGAATTATTTGCTTGCGAAGATGTAGACGGCGGTTTAATTGGCGGAGCATCTTTGTCTGCAAGAGATTTTGTAGACATCATAAATGCATTCTAAATTAACTAAACTGGCATTACTGCCCATTTTATTGTCTATTGGGAGCTGGATAAATCTAGCTCCCAAAAGTCATTTAATAGATTATTGCCAAGTTTATGGCAATATATTCTTAACAAAAAAAGCATCAGAAGCAGATTTTGTAGTTTTTGTAGAAGACAGTGAAAGTGCTGCAAACTTAGTAATCTTTGAAGAGACCAATTCAGCATTTGCCAACAAGATTGGTAAATGGAATAAAGTACAAGACCAAGCATTTGCAGATCATTACATATATATTACTAAAAATAGTTCAGAGGCAGATTTTACCATTGCATATACAGATGTAGAATCTTTTTCTGGATGCCAAAAATAACAACACCATGTCTACATATTTAGAAATCAAGATAAAAGTACAGTCAGAATTTGCCGAAATACTAATGGCAGAATTAAGTTCTTTAGACTTTGACTCTTTTAGCGAAACCGAAGAAGGTATAAATGCATATATTTTAACAGATGTTTTTACTGAATCGTTGCTTTTAGAAACTAAAGAAAAATACCAAGGCTTTATCTCTTTTGAATATGAAATAGGTCAGCTAGAAAATAAAAACTGGAATGAAGAGTGGGAAAAAAACTTTGAGTTCACAACAGTAGACCAAGATATTTTAATACGCGCTACCTTTCACCAGCCAGATACAAAATACCCTTACGAAATTGTAATTAATCCTCAAATGTCATTTGGTACAGGGCATCATGATACTACAGCAGGTGTTTTGAGACACATGCTTAATATGGATTACAAAGATAAAAATGTGCTAGATGCGGGCACCGGCACAGGTATTTTGGCAATAATGGCAGAAAAACTTGGTGCTAAAAAAGTATTTGCTTACGACATAGATGAATGGCCTTACAACAACTGTTTAGATAATTTTAAGCTAAATAAGGCTACTAAAATTACAATAGAGCAAGGAGATGTATCATTAATCAACAAATTTGGAAGAGAATTTGATGTAGTACTTGCCAACATAAATAAAAATGTGCTTTTGGCAGACATTCCCTTTTTTGCTAAAACTATAAAAGAAAATGGTTATCTTGTACTAAGTGGTTTCTATGGCAAAGACATTGTAGATATTACAAACTGTTGTATAGATTACGGTTTGAGTCTCGAGAATCAAAGCATTAGTACAAACGAATGGGCGGTTTTAGTATTAAAAATGAATAAATGAGAATAAAATTTTGTATCCTTCTTGTCACAATTAGTTCATGGGCTGGAGCACAAATCCAATTTCCAAAAACACCAACAAAATTTTTAACCGAATTTAAAACTCACGTATTAAAAACAGCTACCGACTCCCAAAAAGTGCATTTACAAAATTTTGAAAACGTATGGCTTACAGAAGCTTTAACCCCTTTTCAGAAAAAAACAACCATGCAAAGCATTCAAATTTTGTCTGACAAAAAACAGGCATCTAGCATAATGCTCCAAACCGCAAACCTCATAAGCATTGCAAAAAATAGAAATGGATCTGAAAAGCAATTAGATACCTTGGTTCAGATTTTTAAATACAGTTTTGAAAATACAAGTCCAAAAGAATACCAATTTTTACTAAAAACATTAGAAAGCTACTTAAAAAACAATATTTTATATCAAGACAATATTGTAACTGTTAAGTCACTAAGCAATTCTTGGGATTTATCTCTGATAGAAACTAAGGTTGGTAGTTACGGTGGGGGATATGAATTTGAGGATAAAAAAAACAACGGTTTCGAGAATTTCGATTCTTGGGATACTAAACCAACGGAAGAAGTAGAATTTGATTGGAGCAAAGTTGATGAAGAGCCAGCAGCACCAACCACAAACATAGAGCAAGAATTAGTTGTATTTGCAGAAGAAATGCCAACACTTAGTGGCGGAATCTTAAAATTAAACAATACAGACCTTCAAATACTTACTGCATTAGATACAGTATTAATAAAAGGAACAAGCGGCAATTTATCTTTATCTAATGGTGAATTTGTAGGCCAACAAGGTACTTTTGATTGGACATCTGTGGGATTAGACCAAAGCGTTTATGCCAAATTTAAAAAATACCACTTTTCTATAAAAACCCCAGAGTTATTGGCAGAAGATGTAGAAATGATGTATCCAGAAAAGGTAGATGGTGCAGTTTCTGGAATCTTTGAATACAAGTATCAAAGAAGAAAACTAGGCACAATATCTAGTTATCCTAGGTTCATGAGTTATCAAAACAAAGTAGAAATAAAAGGATTAGGAGAAAATATTGAATATAAAGGAGGGTTTGCAATGAATGGTCCCAAAGTATTTTCTAGTTGTGTACAAGGCACGCCAAGTACCATAAAAGTAAAAGAAGGAGAAGATATAAAATTCAAAGCAATAGCACCTTATTTTGAGCTAAATGATAGCCTAATAGACTCAAAACCAACAAAAATTGTTATGTATATAGCCGATGGTGACTCCATTACCCATCCAGGAGTTAAACTAAAATACAACAACAGTTCAAAAAAAATGATGGTTAGGAAAGACATTACAACCATGAAAGATTTGCCATTTACAAATACATACCACCAGCTAGAAATGGATGTAGATATGATAGAATGGACATTGAAAGATACTGTGATGACCATGGAAATGGTAGGTGCAAAACAACAAGTACCCGCTTATTTTAACTCAATGTTATCCTATAACGAAGCTGACTACATTAGACTTAAAGGTGCTTTTCCTTTCCATCCTTTACAAGTAATCACCAATTATTGCAACAAAAACAAAACAAAAGAATTTTCTGCTTCTGCATTAGCTGATGCCACAAAGCAAAAACAAAATACAATAGAATCTTCAATTTCATTTCTTCAGAAAAAAGGATTCGTAGTTTTTAGTCAAAATAGCAGCACTTACTCGCTAACAGAAAAAGCGAAATTGTATCAGTTTGCACGCCAAGAAAAAAAAGATTATGATGTAATTTTCATAAAATCAACAGCTGTAACTAAACCCGCAGACCCATCCAAAGAACCCATAAAAGCATTGCCTTATAATGGCTCACTAAATTTAAATGACAATAAACTGACCGTAGCTGGAGTAGATAAAGTAGTTTTAAGCGATAGTAATAATGTGTTTTTTGAACCAAAAGAAAGAAAGATAGTATTCACCAAAAATAGGAATATTGTCTTTGATGGAACATTAAAAACAAACAACTACATCTTTAATGGCCGTGAATTTGAATTCAACTACGAAAAATTCAATTTAAAATTAGAACATATAGATTCTATAGAATTTACCATAGAAGTGTATGATTCTGTAACAAAAACCATGAAAAGAGAGAAAATGGACAATAAACTTTCTTATTCAAAAGGAACCTTGTCTATTGATGAACCAACAAACAAAAGCGGTATAAAAAGAAATCCAAGATACCCACATTTTGATGCAAACCATGGTGCATCTGTACTTTTTAGCAATGCAGATATACTAAATGGTGTTTATGACTCTACATTTAGGTATATAATTCCGCCGTTTGCAGTAGATAGTTTAAGCGGAGATATGGAAAGTAATGTAAGTTTTGATGGTGAATTTGTTTCTGGAGGAGTTTTTCCGCCAATCCCTCAAAAATTAGAAGTAATGAATGATAGAGGATTTGGCTTTAACCATAAAGTTCCAGAAGAAGGCTACCCAATTTATGGCGGTTTAGGAAGGTTTTATGGCAAAATAGCTATGAGCAAAAGCGGGTTGAGGGGCGAAGGGAAAATAGTGTTTTTAAATACCACATTAGAATCATTAGATTTTGTATTTTACAGAGATTCTGTAAAAGGATTGGGAGATATTGCCATTACAAAACCTGGAACAAATCCAAAAACTGGATCTGACATAAAATTCCCAGCATGTACAGTTACAGATTATGAAATGTCTTGGTATCCAAGTCTAGATTCTATGCATATTACAAATTATGATAATGCATTTAAATTATTCAATGATGAAGTAGATCTTAGTGGGGCATTAATTATCACATCTAAAGGCATGAAAGGCACTGGTCTTGTAGAAACCAACGGATCCTTAACAATTTCAAAGAACTTTTTATTTAAAGAAACCTCTTTAGGTGCTACAAAAGCACAATTTGAAATTTTGACAACTATTGTTGGAAAACCAGCCTTAAAATCTGATTATGTAAACATAGACATAGACCTAGCCAAAAAGCAAGCTTTTTTTAGTCCATCAGAAGAAGGATACGCTTCAAACAATTTCCCTTATCTAAAATACAAAACATCCTTAAACGATGGCTTTTGGGATATGGAAAAAAAAATAGTAACTATGGAAAAACCATATGAAATGGATTTGAAGGACTCTTATTTTTACTCCACCAAAAAGTCTCAAGATTCACTGGTTTTTAATGCAGAAAAAGCATATTACTACATAGATTCACTAACACTAAAAATAGAAGGGGTAGAACAAATAAAAATTGCTGATGCCATGGTTTACCCTGAAAATAAAAAAATAGAAATCAAAGAAAATGCTAAAATAACCACTTTAAAAAATGCAGTCATAATAATGGATACCCTAAACGAGTACCACACTTTAATTCATGGTGAAATTGACATTAATTCAAGAAATGACTTAGACGGACATGCGTCGTATAGGTACGTTAATTTTGAGGAAGACACTATACCCATTAAATTTTCAGATTTTAAACTTGAAGCCATTAAAACCGAATCTGGTTTGGTAGAATATCACACCATAGCAAGGGGTGTTGTGGAAGAAAGTGACACTTTTATGGTTGCCCCTCAAATGATTTTTAAAGGAGATGTAGTAATGTATGCACATAGAAGGCTACTTTCTATAGATGGGTATATAAAACTAGACTTGCATGGTAAAATAAAATCAAACAATTGGATGCGCTATAAAAATGCTTCTGACTCAGATGTAATATTGATTGATTTAGAATCTCAAGAAAACAAAAATAACCTTAAACTGATAACGGGAGTTTTTTATGATGCCAATGCGCAAGATTATTATGCATTATTTATTGGAGATAAAAAATCAGAGGGTGATTTGGCATTGTTTTCTGCTAGTGGGTATTTAACACATGATGCAGAAAAAAGAGAATTTGAAGTAATAGATAAAGTGAGATTAGATAGTAAAAGTTATATCGGAAATTTATTTGGTTATATAGAAAAAGAGGAGGTTTATAAGCAAGAGGGCAAATTTACAATAATAAATCAAGCTCCTACTCTACCACATCATTATCAGTTATTGTTTGGCGGTGCTGGACAAAACGTAATTGCAGATAGCTCTTTGATTTTGAAAGGTTTGGCAAATCTAAATTTCGAAACCATACCTCAAGTATATGAGCAAATTGGCATTAAGTTTAAAGAAATGCTAAAATATCTACCTCCTGCAAAAACTATCAGATTGAGTGATACCCTTTACCATGCTATTGGCGATTTGGCAGGACAGAAAGAAGCTTTAAAATATAAAGAAACCTGTTCCAAAGAATATGTAGCACTAAATAAAGTAGTTAAATTATTTGATCTAGGACTTACATTTAATGACTTAAGTTTAGAATGGGATGCATCAAGAAAAACATGGCACTCTAAAGGTCCCATAGGTTTAGTAAGCGTAGGGGGGCAAGACATAAATACATTTGTAAAAGGGTACTTAGAAATCATAAAAACCTCTGAAGAAGACCATGTGAATTTTTACTTAGAGGCAAATCCAGACCTATGGTACTATTTTACATATTCAGAAAATTCTTTAAGGATATATACTTCAGATGCTCAACTTACTACTTTAATACAATCTAAAAACACCGAATCCAAAAATATGTCTAAGGGGTTGTATTATTGGGCAAGTGCAGAAGAACAAGATGCCACACGATTTAAACAACATTTTGTTCAAGATTTTCTTAACGGAAAAGATTTAGAAATAGATTATACAAGTATTGCCTCTTCTGAATCAGAAGATGAGTTTGAAGTTAAAGATGAGAAAAAAGATGTGAAAGATGAATTTGAAGAAGAGTTAGACGCTAACGAATCTAAAAAAGAAAGTACAAAACCAAAAAATAAAGAGGAAATCGAAAAAACAAAAGAAACAGTGAACGATTCGGGCCAGCTTGAAGAAACAACAAAAGAAGTAGATGAATTTGAAGAAACTGTAAAAAATGTGCAAAAAGAAAAGCCTGTAGAGGAAAATACAACAAGGCCTGAAAGCAAAGAATCTGAAATAAAAACTAAAAAAGAAGAGATTTATTCTAAAAAATCTAAAGATAAAAAAAGCAAAGAAAAATCTAATAAAGAACCTGAAAAAGAACAAGATATAGAAAAAAATACAGGAGATGTAGATGAATTTGAGCAATAAAATTTTTCATAAGAAGAATAAAAGCAAACTTATCCCATCTAAAATCGTTAAATTCAAAAAATGGAAATAGTATTTATTATCACAGGATTATTAATAGCTTACCTGTTGGGTTCTATTCCTACAGCAGTTTGGTATGGAATAAGCACACACAATATAGACGTAAGAGAGCATGGTAGCGGAAATGCTGGAGCTACAAACACCTTTAGGGTTTTAGGAAAAAAAGCGGGTTGGATAGTGATGTCCATAGATGTTTTGAAAGGATTTATAGCCTCTATGATTCCACTGTTGGCATTGTATTTTGGCATCTCATTTACTGAAGCCAAAGAAGTAAACATACAACTCATTTGCGGTATGGGGGCAGTTTTAGGACATATTTTCCCTTTGTATGCCAATTTTAAAGGAGGTAAAGGGGTAGCTACCTTATTAGGAATGATCCTAGCTATAAATATTTGGGCTGCTTTGGTTTGTATAGGTGTTTTTCTGGTTGTATTCTTAATTTCTAAATATGTATCTCTTGGATCAATGCTTGCAGGACTGGTATTTCCGCTTTTGTTATTGACACACCAGTTTCACCAATATAGCCCAAGCAAAACACTTATTGGATTTGCCTTTGTTCTTTCTGGCTTATTGGTTTTTACACACCGCAAAAACATAAAAAGATTAATAGACGGAGAAGAAAACAAAACAAGGATTTCGTTAGGTAGAAACAGATAGTTTATTTTTATAGCTTTTCTTTCTTTTTACACAAAAATAAAAAGGTTCTTTAAATGAAAATTGCAGTTTTCGGTGCTGGGTTAGTAGGTTCATTGTATGCACTACTTATGGCAAAGGCAGGCCATAAAATAGAG
>JAYVIQ010000142.1:0-2034 GCA_043770215.1 Cytophagales bacterium
AGAGAAGGTACCACCTGCTTGAGTAGGGGCAGTATCTGCAGCATTGAGACCATAAGCAACATCCTTACAACAATGTGGTCAAATTCAACCCAGGCACAAAAGTATGGTGGCTGATATCAATGTGTCATGATTGATTGGAGGGGTTTTGTAGCATGCATCATGAGAAAAGAAAAAAACTGTGCAGATGTTTGAATAAAGGAAGGTGACAAAAATCTGTGAAACATGTTGTACAAGCAAAATGCCATTTTTCCCAGCGTCCCCTGTAGGAAGCAAGTCAGATTTTTCATGGTCCAGTCAGAATCAGCACATCTAAAGAAAGAAGATGAAGAAATAGATTCAAATGAGTCAGAAACATAATGGAACTGATGATGATTGGTAGACTGGGTGATCATGGCAAAAGAATGAGCTGGTAATGTAGGCTGAGAAGAAATGCTCCAGTACTTAAGGCCATAGTTCAGAGTTTGGAGGAGAAGTTTGAATGCATGCTTAGCTGCAGTGTGATGTGCAGCAGCTGGATAATTAGAAATCTGAATGAGTTTTACAATACAAAATCTGACTTTAGGAAAGCATGTGATTGTCACCCAAATGAGTGTACCAAGAGCACAGCAGTAGCAAAAATAGGCAGCTTCCAAGGCTTCACATTTGTCAGTAGTAGAAGGTGAAACAACACTGTCTAGAGAATAGAGATAAGTATTGTTGGAGGCTTTGGGAAAATGGACAGGATTCATGTCAGCCCATTCATACATAGTCAGAAGCTTGCAGACAAATGATCCAAAGTGGACAGACATTAAATGTCTGGCTTGAACAATATCAAGGCCAAAACAGAGAGTGTCAAAAGACTTTAGTTTTCTTGGTACAAGAAAGGTTGCATCAAGGAAATCACAAATGGAAGTGTAAAATGTTTCATCACTGGTTGCAATTGCAAAATCATCAACTTTGATAAGAAAGTTAACATTTTCACAAGGTCCTTCTGGATGACCTTGTAGATTTTTGAAAATAGAAACTTGTTTGTCATATTGATTCAGGTTTTCAAATTCAGATGCAAGCCATAATATCCAATCTGTGTTTGATGAGAGGCTTTTTCTAGTGAGACAGTGTTTCAAAGGAGTCACTGCATAGGCCTGAGAGGGTTGACAGAGTGAGGCATTGCTGTGTTGTATAACTCTGAGTTGATCAAAATAGAGTTGTGGGAGACCAGGTTCAGCAAGATTATTTCTCATTGCATCAAAGGAGAGACAGACACCACAAGTAATAAATGTTGGTGAGTGAAGTGTATCAATCCTTTGTTCAAGATTAGTGAGTGTCAGAATATGAATGACATGGACAGGCAATATGTACTCAAACTGATCTTGAGAATGCCAGTGGCAAATGTGAGCAGTAGGAGTGCTAGGTAGGTAGCCTAGAAGGTGGAAGCAACCTTGATGGGGCACTAGTGGAAGTTTATGATCAGGAGTACAATGGAGACAAGAGAGAAGAATGGACTCAATGCACAATTGACCAACAGGATTACCAGGCAGTGCAGTATATGTGACACTAGGAGTAGTCAGGGAAGCTGCAGCAGCAAAGAAGATAGGAGTCTGTAGTTCAGAATGGGTGGTAAACACTCCAAATGGTAATGGAAGGATACAAATAAATGCAAGTGAAATGTTTGTTACATAATCACCAATGAATGGTAGAAAATGTGCATCAGATGATTGAAGGAAGGGAGAAGTGCTTCTAGAGTGAACAGAGATTGCAGGATAATGACCAAAATCAAGCAGAGATTGTGGGCCAGGTGGATGAAGTGTTGAATTGTAATTGGCGTCATCAAACTTGATTGTGCCACCAATTTTAACATGGCCAGAATCAATATCAAGGCACATGACATTTTTATGTGAGGAGCCTTCAAAAACATGGAAGATGCCATTATAAGTAGGTGTCTGTAGCCTTGCAGGTAATTCATTAGGAACTTTTGCAGTCAATAAAAAGCTGCAAACACACAAATGGGAGTGATCAGATTGTATGCCATTCCATGTCTCAAATGCTGAAATAGAA
>JAYVIQ010000143.1:0-3759 GCA_043770215.1 Cytophagales bacterium
TTTAATACTTTAACAACATTGTCCAATATTGGCAAGGAAGATTTTGTGATTATATCTTTTCCAGACTCAAATTTAACTCCATTTATTGCTTTTTCAAGAATTGCTAACTCTTTAGCCTCTACAGCAGGACAACCTTTATTTTCTACCAACCCTGGAGTTTCTGGACAAACATCTTCTTTATCTGCAACATTGTCATTATCCTTATCAGGGCAACCATTTAAAGTACCAAAAACAGTTGGGCAAGCATCATTTGGGTCTGCTATTCCGTCTTGGTCTGTGTCTGCACATCCATTAAAATTAGACAATCCAGCTACACTAGGACATGCATCTTGACTGTCTACAATGCCATCTCCATCAGTATCTGGGCAACCATCAAATTTATCTAGGCCTGCTATGCTAGGGCATTTGTCTTTATTGTCTGCAATTCCGTCATAGTCAGAATCTGGACATCCATTTATAGTACCATATACCTTAGGGCAGTTATCTTCATTGTCTGAGACACCATCTCCATCAGAATCTACTGGAGGTAGTATTGGAGTGTTAACTACAGTATTTCCGCAATCTCCAGATAAACCAGATGCTGTGACTACACATTTTCCGTTTGTAGCAATAGCATTTACACCGTTTGTAGAAACTACATTACAACATTGTGCATTGCTTACAATAATGCTTGTGAATGCTAAAGATAGAGTGATTAAAACTTTTTTCATTTTTTGTATTTTTTAATTAATGTTTTTTCTAAATCTTAAACAAATGTAAAAAACTTATTTATCATTACGGTTTAATTTTGATGATAATAGTTTTTTTTCTTAGATATGTTCAGTAAAAGTCTAAGAAAAGTGAAACTCTTTGATTTTTGCAAGACATGTTTGTGGTTTTTCATAGATACCCATATGGGCGCAATCTTTTAGAACGATACTTTGTATTGTGTCATTGAGTTCTGTCATCTCAAGACTATCAGATATGGGTACAGCTATATCTTTTTCTCCTATGATAAGCAATGTAGGAACCAAACAATCTTTAAGAATAAAAATCCTTTCTTTTCTTTTTTTCATTGCTATTAAAGTAGCTATTACTGCATCTTGATTAGCCTTTTTTCCAATTCGTATAAGTGTATGTATGTCTGCTTTGCATTTTATTCTATTTGTTTCAGCAAAAAGAGGCGTAACAAAACTATCCATAAAAGTAGATAGTCCATTGCGTTCTATAAATGAAATGATTTTGTCTCTACTTTCTTTTTTTTCTTGGCTGTCTTCAAATGCTGTTGAATGAAATAAAACCATGGATTGTAAGTGACTTGGATACATTTCTGCCAAAGCTAAACTTATGTATCCTCCCAAAGAGTGACCAATTACTCCGTATTTTGTAATCCCCAATCCTATAATTAAAGTATGAATTCTTTCGCTCAATAGTTCTATACTTATTTCCTCTCCATGATAAGTGGAGTTTCCAAACCCAGGTAAGTCCACACAAATCACCCTGCAATATTTACTCAGTTCGTCTGAAAAATAATTCCAAATCTCTAAAGATTCACAAAAACCATGCAATAATACAATTACTTTACCATGACCAGAGTCTGTATAATTTAGTTCTTCCATAGTATTTTTATTTCTTGTAATATTTCATTTGATTTATGGGTAGGGCTTTTGTTTAAATTTATTAAAGAAGCCAGCGCTATACCATGTACGCCCAATTGAGCTATGTTTTTTATATCTTCTTTTTCTATGCCTCCAATGGCAATAATTGGTACAGAAATCGATTTTTTGTTTAATGCTTCTAATGCTGACTTAAATCCTTCTGTGCCTAATATAGGGCTTAAATTCTTTTTTGTAAGTGTATGGCTATAAGGGCCAAAACCCACATAATTTACTCCGTTTTTATAATGGAACATTATATCTTCTACCGTGTTTGCCGTACCGCCAACAATTTTATGATCGCCCAATTCATGCCTTGCAACCAAAGTACTTGTGTCTGTCATTCCAAGATGTATGCCATCTAAGTCTAGTTCTTTGGCTATTGATAAGTAATCATTTATGATAAATGTAACGTCTTCAAACTGACCACACATTTTTTTTACTTCGCTGGCTATGGCGTACACTTCATCATCTGATTTATTTTTAACTCTTAATTGTATCCATTTCACGCCTCCATTGAGCGCTTTTAAAATACATTCTTGATGTGTAAAGTTTTGTGTTTCTTGACTTATAAAATGGAGCCTTTCTATCTTATATCTTTTCATAAAACGGTAATTCTTATTGCAAATGATAGCCCAGTAATCTGTTATTGGATTGCAAAAGCTTTTCTACATATTCTTTGGCAAGCGTACAAGACTCTAGTGTAGAAAATCCTAAGGATAGGTTTGCTGCTATAGCAGAAGAAAGCACGCAGCCTGTACCATGTTTTTGGTAAGGTTTTGTAAATTTCACGCCTTCAATAAGCTGTTCATTGCCAAATGCATCTATCAAAATATCATGTTTGTGATTTTCTTGGTGTCCGCCTTTTAGCAGTACATTTGTTTGTTTGTTTAGGTTTAGCTTTAAAAGCTCAAATTCTAAAAGATTTGGGGTAATCAAAAATACTTGGGACAATACATCTTTTATATTTTGGGGCGTAAATCCATTTATAAAATCAAAGCCCGCAGAAGCTTTTAAAATTGGATCCCATATAATTGGAATGGATTTTGGTAATACTGCCAATAAAAAAAGGAGTTGTGTTTTTTGTATTAGACCTATTTTTATGGCTGAAACGGGGTATTTTTTTAATAAAGGCATTAGTTGGTTTTCTAATTGATTTAGTGTAAACCAATCTATGCCAAAAAATTCGTTTTCTGTTTGAAAAGTAAGGCAAGTGTTTACTGCTAAACCTAAAGTCTTGTGTTGTTCAAATGTTTTTATGTCTGCCAAAACTCCAGCTCCCCCACAAGGATCGAATCCAGCAATTGTGAGTACATAAGGTCTATTTTTCAATCTTCCAAGTGTTGTATGGGTGCATTGCCAAATAATTGTTTCTGTATTCTTTTAGGTCAGAAACATCTTTCCCTACCCAGGTAGGTAAAGTAAAATACTCATTTTCAGAATCTAACTCTATTTCAGCAAGGTATAAGCCTGTGTTTTCCTCTTCAAAAATATCTAACTCCCAGGTTTTGCCTTCAAAATCTATTAAATACCTAGTTTTAGAGATTATTGGTTTCGAACATAATTTCTCTAGAAGCTCTATGGCATCTTCAATTGGTATTTCATACTCAAATTCTAGCCTAGAAAAACCTTCGGTTTTGCCTTTTATAGTCAGATATGCTTTTTCATCTGCGGTTCTGACCCTTACTACTTTTCCGGGTGCCGTTTCTATATACCCTTGTTTTAGTTGTATGCCTTTTGGTAATGCAGGAAGCTGGTCTATATGAACCAAAAATTTTCTTTCTATTTCTATTGCCATACTTTTATGCGTGATAAAATTATTAGGTTCAAAATTACAGAAAAGAATAATTAAACTAGAGGTTTTGCTGCTTCTATTTTCTTTGGTAATATTAGATCTGTAATTTGTGTAATAATTCTGAGTTTAGTGCCAAATCTAGATCATAAATCATACTTTGCTACACGTGTGAAAAATATTTGTAGCGTATCTTATTATATAAAAATACTAATTTTTTATTCTGAATATCCCCAATGATACCAGTACCTATTATTTTTTTTGCGAAAAGGATCGAAGCGGAGCTCTTTGTTGCTTTTTCAGCAACAAAAGCGAGAGCGTAGAGCCTGACCC
>JAYVIQ010000144.1:0-2573 GCA_043770215.1 Cytophagales bacterium
TCAATTCTTTCTTTGATTTCATTAGAAATTTCTGGATATCTTTTTTCTGCACCTTTGTAAGTCAAATGCCTCAAAAAGTTGTTTTCTCCGTTTTTTAACGTAGTATCTTCTTCATCTTTTGGGTCTTGAAATTCTGTGGGGATTTCAAATTTAGGCAACAAAACCTCCCTTGCTAGTTTGTAGGTTTCTACTTTGTCTACTATTTCTTGAATATTTATTATGGCTTCTGGCAAATCTGAAAACAATTGCTTCATTTCTGCCTGATTTTTTAAATAAAACTCGTTATTGGGCATTCCAAAACGATATTCTCTACCTTTTCTGCCAATATATACTTTAGGTTTATTTACAGTTTCGCCATCTTTTACACAAAGTAAAATGTCATGCGCTCTAGCATCTTCTTTTTTAGCGTAATAGGTATTGTTGGTAGCAACGTATTTTACATCGTGCTTTTTGCAAAGTTTCAATAAAAATTTATTGGCAGCATCTTCTTCTGGCAGTTGATGCCTGTTTAGTTCTGCGTAAAAGTCTTCTCCAAAATTTGTTTTCCACCATAAAAAAGCATCTTCAGCTTGTTTTTCGCCCACATTCAAAAAAAGATGTGGAATTTCTCCAAAAACGGAACCACTCAAAGCTATTAGATCAGTATTAAACTCTAAAAGTAAGCTTTTATCTATTCTTGGGACGTAATATTGACCCTCAGTATATGCATAAGAAGCAAGTTTTATTAAGTTTTGATATCCGTTTTTGTTTTTAGCAAGCAGTACAACTGGGTTTCCGTTGTTTTGTTGTGTTTTCTCAAGTCTATCGTTACACAAATTAAACTCACAACCAACAATTGGTTTTATGCCTTTTTCTAAAGCAATTTTCACAAAGTTGAAAGCAGCCATCATATTGCCACTATCTGTTAGTGCTATGGCCGGCATCTCAAAGGACTTTGCTGTTTCTATTAAGGTACCAATTTCTGTAGTAGATTGCAAAATAGAAAACTGAGAGTGGTTGTGAAGATGCACAAATGTTGCTTCTCTAAGTGATTCTATCGCATTTTTTTCCTCTGAAAGTATTTTTTTTGGTGATTCTTTAGTGTCTTCTTGGCTTGTTTTAAAGTTGCCACCTGTTAGGAGAGGAGCTTGGTATAAAATTTCAGAAACCAAAACACCTTCTACTGGAGCTATAATTTTGTTTGTTATTAAGCCGAAAAAACATTTTGCTGTTGCATCTACATCATAAGCAGCATCGTGAGCATCTCCAAAACCTTGTCCAAATAATTTTTGATGAAGCTCCGTAAGTGTTGGCCATTTGAATTTACCTCCTCTGCCACCTGGTATGGCACAAAAATCAGTAGACTCATCTTTAGTGTCTATAATGGGTAAATCTGTAAGAATGTTAGTGGCTTTGCTTTTTCTAAAAAGCTCACACCCAACTATATTTATATCAAACCCTATATTATGACCTACAACAAAATGAGCAGATTCTACATCTATTAAAAATTCATCTAATACATCTTT
This sequence comes from Cytophagales bacterium, assembly GCA_043770215.1. Classification (GTDB taxonomy): domain Bacteria; phylum Bacteroidota; class Bacteroidia; order Cytophagales; family JAAEPT01; genus JAYVIQ01. The sequence continues at coordinate 1,506 of JAYVIQ010000144.1, forward strand.
TAGCAAAAAACCTTCATTGTTGGCTCTTTCAGTATCTATACCATGAATTTTTACAGCATTAAATGGGATTGTAAAGTCCTCTGGTACAACTATTTTATTTCCTTGTTTTATTAATTTTCCTTTGCTATCATGCAATTGCCATGCTAACTGTACTAATCTTGGCCAATTATCTACATCTGACAATGGTGCATTGTAGTTGCCAGGTAATCCAGTGGTTTCTGTATCGTATATTAAGTACATAAATTAGTATTATAGCTTCGTTTTCAAAGTTACATAGAGACTACAAATAAATAAGTTTGTGTTGAAAAGTTTACTTCATTTTGCGTCTTATATTACTTAAAACTTATTTTAATTATTTAACATAGTTTAGAAAAAATACCTGGATTATGGATGATGCTTTCTCATTTGAAGCTTTCATTAGGATTATCCCCTTATGGGGGTCAGGCTTTAAGCTCTCTTTTTTTTTGCTGAAAAAGCAAAAAAGTTCCGTTTAGATCCTAATTCGCAATAAAATAATAGGTACAGATATCACTGCGGATATTCACAATTTATTTTAAGGCTTTCAAATCTGTTATGATTACCTTTGAATAGAATTGAAAAATTTATTTATCTAAACATAAATTAAAAGAACCTTATAAAATGCAATTTAAGAATAAAAAAAGCTATTTCATAACAGCCATCCATACAGATGCTGGAAAAACATTTATCTCTGCTCTTTTGGTAAAAGCATTAAATGCAAACTATTGGAAACCAATACAATCTGGAATAGAAATAAGAGATACAGAAGAGATATGTAGACTTGCAAGAATAGAGAATACCCGTTGTTTTGATGAAAGATATTTGTTAAAAAGTCCAGAATCTCCTCATTCGGCCGCCAAAAAAGAAGGGATAGAATTACTTTTGGATACTATTGAGTTGCCTAACTCTATGAATAATTTAATCGTAGAAGGGGCTGGAGGAATATTAGTGCCAATAAATGAAGAACAAACAATAGTAGACGTAATTCAAAAATTAAATATTCCAATTATTTTAGTAGTACCTACTTATTTGGGATGTATAAATCATACC
>JAYVIQ010000145.1:0-10764 GCA_043770215.1 Cytophagales bacterium
CGCATTTTTTATACGGTAGATGCAAAGGTTTTAGCTCATTTCCTTTAAAATCTTTGCATCAAAAATTGAAAATAGCAGAGTAAAATATTCAATTACAGATTAATAGACGTTTTTCAGTAAGCCCTAAGTAGAAAAATCTGCATATTCTAATCAAAACGCATATTAAAAGCCTGTACCCATTCAAAACTAAACATTAAAGTGTATCGTATTATTTAGGTTTTAACTCAGTTTATTCACAAACCCTTCTTTGTTAGATTTCGTCTTGTTTGCCATAAGTTTCTGCCCATTTGAGCAAGCTAAGCAAGCTGTTTTTTTCAGATTCTTTAAATTCTAATTCTACTTTTGTTACAAAAAGGTTTTTATCCTTTTTAGTTGTTGTCTTAATTTCCGAAAAAGGAATAGATTCTATAACGCTTGCACCAAAAAACAATTTTAGCAACTCAAAACTTGGTTCATTTAGTAGCTCTTTTTTAACATTAAGAGAAATAATGTTACGAGTGGGCAATTTATCTGAAATAAAATCTAAATCATTTGCAAACAAAATGTACTCTCTTGTGCTTCTTATAGCCTGATGATTATTACTAGAAACAAAGGCATTGGTTTTGGCATTTAAGTGCATAGTAGCAAATAATGGATCAGTAGAATTAAAACTTTTAGTAACCCCAAAACCCATTTTTAATTGGCTATAGGGCGCGTTTTTTTGTTTTAATGAAGATAACCCTAGATAAAACCTACCGTCTAAAAAGGGTTTAATTTTCTCATATTGAAGGGATTCTATTGCCCCATATTTTTCCAAAAATGGCATACACATGCTTAGTGTACTGTTTAATAAATCAGCATTTAGATACGCACTTAAAGAAAAAATAGAACTGTCATTTTTAAATGCCAAACTTGTAGTAGCATCATTCATAACCACATAATTAGTTAGCTTTTGTGTTAGATTTTCATCATTTTTTAGGTTTAGTAGCAGTTGCCCATCATTAAAATCTGCAGAGGATTGTATTTTTGTAACTAGGCTGTTGCCTAAAGAATACTCAATGATTGCCTCTACATCATGTTTACCAAATGTTTGTAAGCAAGAGTGAAAGATATTTTGTTTGGTAATTTTTTGGATTTCGTTTTTAGATGTACAAAATACAGCAAAATCTTTTTTCCAAGCTATAAAAAGACGTTGATTTGACATGAATTCAGTGTCTATGTATTTAAACCCATTTAGCTCCAAAACGGCACTTTTATTTTTGCTTAGTATAGCTTTTTCAAAATCTTCTACTGACTCAATAGGCACTAAAGCTACAAAATTAGCAACATCACTTATGCTATACACATAGGCTTTCCTGTCTAAGTCTATAGAAAAATTAGGGTTCTCTAATTGGCTAGAACTTAAGTATTCTTTAATAGTTTCCCAAGTTAAGGCTTTGTATTTTAAACCTGGCAAGTCTATTTGAGCAACACTTTTGGCATCTTTTGGAATGTATTCACTTAAATTTTCTTTGGAGTTACAAGAAAAAAGAAAAAGAGAGCTTAAAAAGATGAGGGCGTTATTTTTCATACTATTTATACTAAACATTTTATTTATATACCAAATCTTGGTTTTTTTCATTAAATATTTTAATTCTAGACCAACTATATTTATTATTTTTTTGAACTTGCAGTTGTAAAAATAGAAAAATGCGAATTACCGTTTTGGCAGTAGGTGCAACAGACAAACCGTATGTATTAGACGGAAGCAAAGTTTTTATAGATCGTTTAAAACATTATGTGAAATTCGATTTTATAGAAATTATAGTACCCAAGAAAATAAATTCGCTACCTGTTTCTGAACGGAAAATAAAAGAAGGCGAAATGATTTTAAAACAAATAGAACCTACAGATTTCTTGCTTTTGTTAGATGAAAAAGGCAAAGAATATAGTTCTAGACAATTTGCTGATTTTATAGAAAAACAAAACGTAATTGGTTGCAAAAGATTGGTGCTGGTAATAGGTGGTGCTTTTGGATTTTCTGATGAGGTGTATGCACAAGCGAAAGGAAAAATGAGCCTATCAAAAATGACTTTTTCTCACCAGATGATTAGAATATTTGTTTTTGAGCAAATTTACAGAGCTTTTTCTATCTTAAAAAACGAACCCTACCACAATGATTAATCTGGAATTTGAAAAATAAAAACGACTAAGCCAATAAAATTAAAAAGTAAAAATCCGTAATGGATCCATAAATTTTTATTGTACCTATAAGCAACCATACTTGCTGCTACTCCCAAAATACGTACTACATTCTGATTCAAAATATTGCCTTTGTCTTTTTCGAAATAAACAATAGAGCCTACAATTGCTACAACTAAATAAATGGCAAAAAGCAAAAATAAAATTCTAGCGTTTTTTTCATAGTGAGCTTTAAAATTAACTTCTGTATTTACTTTTGTCTGAGGGAATAACACTACACTTATGAGGTAAAAAAGTAACATTGGGAGCAAACTAAAATAAAAAAAAACCAGTCCATCATTTATATATTCAGACCTTGGCCAAATAGCAAACCAATTCTGAACCAAAAGTAGAAATGCATATACAGACCACACAAATTGTACTGGACTAAAAATCACAAGCTCTCTATTTCTAAGCATAGAACCCCAACCACTAAAATACTCGCTAGCTATTGCTCCAAAAACAATGGCATTAAAAATCAATAAATATTCTATTTGGCTTAACCCTTCTATTATTTCGGGCATTTTGTCTGTCATGCAATTTTATAATTGTATAGAATGCTAAGCTAATAAAAAGTTATGAATATTTTTTTGCTCCGCCCAAACTATCAAAGCAACTAAATCTATAACTTTAGAAAATTATTTTATGGTTTTATTATTTTGTTAACCTGTTTAAATAGACAAAAAAGATGCCTATTTATTGAAAAAAGACCTAAAAAACCCCATGAGCTTGCCTATTGGGCTTAAAGTTAAAAAATTTATGGATATCCTAATTGTACCAGTGCCTATTATTTTTTTAAGAAAAGGATTGAAGTGTAGCTCTTTTTTGCTTACAAAGCAAAAAAGAGAGGGCAAAGAAGGATTTAACCCAAAATTACTAATTAATTCTACTGCTGGTACAATTAGGGAATTCACATATTTTTATTAACTTAGTTACTGTATGGCAAATGCACCTTTAATTTCTGTAAAAAACCTAAGCATTAGATTCAAAACCGAAGAAGGATATTTTGATGCTGTAAAAAACATAAGTTTTGAACTCAATAAAGGAGAGATTCTTGGTATAGTTGGCGAATCTGGTAGCGGAAAATCTGTAAGCTCATTAGCTATTTTAGGTTTATTAGACAAAAAAGTGACCGAATTCCCTACGGGTAGTATTCTTTATAACAAAGGAAATGAATGTTTAGAATTGCTAAATTTACCAGAAGACCTGTACAGAAAAGAAAGAGGAAATAATTTCTCAATCATTTTTCAGGAGCCTATGACCTCTCTAAATCCTGTATACACCTGCGGTGACCAGGTAGCAGAAAGCCTGCGTTTGCATTTAAACATGTCTAAGCAAGAAGCAAAAGAAAAAACAATAGCCCTTTTTAGAGAAGTAGAATTGCCTAGACCAGAAAAAATATTTGATAGTTATCCGCATCAAATATCTGGTGGCCAAAAACAACGCGTAATGATAGCCATGGCTATTTGCTGCGAACCGCAATTGCTTATAGCAGATGAACCTACCACCGCTTTAGATGTAACTGTTCAGAAAGAAATCATTGATTTAATAAAAAAACTTAGAGACAAAAATGGAATGGCAGTCATTTTTATTTCTCATGATCTATCTTTAGTTGCCAACATCTCTGATAAAATAGCAGTTATGCGCCAAGGAGAAATGGTAGAGATAGGCAGTGCAAAAGATATATTTACTGCTGCAAAACACCCATATACCAAAGGACTAATTTATTGCAAACCCCAATTAGATACATATTATAAAAAATTACCTACAGTAGAGGCTTTTTTTGAGGTAGATGAAAACAACATACTTATAGAAAAACAACCAGACTTCAATAGTTTTGGTACTTTAGAAAAGCAAATACAAAACAAAGAGGTAGTACTAGAAATTAAAAATCTAAACACATGGTATGTGGCTGAAAAAAGTTTTTTTGGCAAAGTAACCTCGTACATAAAAGCTGTAAATGATGTAAGCATAAACATTTACAAAGGGCAAACCTTGGGGCTTGTGGGCGAATCTGGTTGCGGTAAATCTACTATAGGCAATACAATCATGGGTATTATACCTGCATTTAGTGGCCAAATTAATTACAAAGGAAAAAATATTTTAAACCAATCAGAAAAAGAATGGAAACAGTTTAGAAAAACTGCACAGTTGATTTTTCAAGACCCATACTCTTCTCTAAATCCCAGAAAAACGGTAGAGCAAATTATAGTAGAGCCTATGATGGTAAATAAAATAGGTAACTCTAAGCAAGAACGATACAACAAAGCGCTGGAATTATTAGAAACCGTGGGGCTACAAAAACAACATTTGAGTAGGTATCCGCATGAATTTTCTGGAGGTCAAAGACAAAGAATTTGTATTGCACGTACCCTTGCACTAGATCCGGAAATTATCATTTGTGATGAAAGTGTTTCTGCTCTTGATGTAAGTGTACAAGCTCAAGTGTTGAATTTATTAAATGAATTAAAAGAAAAATTTCAGTTTACATACATCTTTATTTCTCATGATTTGTCTGTAGTAAAGTTTATGGCAGACCAATTGGTGGTCATGAAAGACGGAATGATTGTGGAACAAGGTACGGGAGAAGAAATATATAAAAATCCAAAAGAAGCTTATACCAAACAACTTATACATGCAATACCTGTAGTTAGATTCTAACCCTTTTGCTCTTTTTAGTGCTTATATAAAATAAAAATGTTGTTTTTTTACAATTACTTGCAATATAATGTATGGTATTTTCTAGAATCTGGATAAGCAGCATCGCTGGCTATTTTCCAATAGTGGCATGCCTTGGTTATATTACTTATGCCAAAATACACCAATCCAATGTTGTTGTATGCCTCCATATCATTGGCGTCTAATTTAATGAGCTTTTTATAATCCTCTATTGCCTCTAGGTTTTTACCCATAGATTTCAAAAGTAAGGCTCTATTAAAAATTGCTGCTGTAAAATTTGGCTCTAGGGTTAGTGTTTTATTATAATCTTCTAAAGCAGCCACTTTTTTCCCTATTGTTTCATAAACAGAAGCTCTGGAAAAGTAGATCTCAAAATCATTTGGTTCTAAAGCCAAGAATTTTGTGTAATCTTCAATGGCTTTTTGGTATTCTTTGCCTTTTTCATAAGCGAGTGCCCTATTAAAATACGCATCTACAAAATCATTCTTTAATAGTAAAGATTTTGAATAATAGTAAATACTTTTTTCTACATCATTTGTTTCATAATAGCAAACGGCCAAATTAAAAAAACCCTGATAATCTGTGCTATCTTGTTGTACATAAGCCAGCAAATCTACTAACGCTTTATTGTGTTGCCCACTTACTAAATATACATACCCTCTATCAAATAACAATTGACTGTTATAAGGATTTAATTGGTAGCTTTTAGAATAATCATTTATAGCGCTTTGATATTGTTCTTTAGAGGCAAAAATATAGGCTCTTGAGTGTAATACTTTTGCATTGTTGGGATTATTTAGCAATGACCTATCAAAAAAACGCAGAGCATCATCTAATTGCCCGAGTCTAAAATAAGCATGACCCGCATACTCTAATACCTCTGCTGCCAAACTACTGTCTTTGGCTGCTTCTGATAAATCTTTTATAGCTTCAGAATATTTATGTAAGTAGAATTGACTTTTGCCTCTTAGCAAAAAGGCTTGTTTTAGATCTATATTTTCTGCAATTAGCTGGCTACATAAAGAGTAAGAAACGGAGTATTTTTTAGCTAAAAAAGCATTTTTTGCGTCTTCAATGTTTAGGCAAAAACATACTGTAGAGATTGTCAAAAGTGACAATAGAAAAGTTATTTTGCTTTTTAATATCTTAGGCATCATTCAAATATATTAAATTGGTAAGATTAAATGATGATTTCTGATAAAATAAACGTAAAATTAATAAATATTATGCACTAATGTCTAAAGTAAAAAAAGGCTTTTTTTGTCAGAGTTGTGGCTATGAGTCTGCCAAGTGGCTAGGTAAATGCCCATCTTGTAACCAATGGAATACTTTTGTAGAAGAAATAATTTCTAAAAATGATGTTTCTAAAGGCTCTTGGAAGACCTCTGAATCTGGCGCAAAAATGGCTTCTAAGCCCATTCTTATTACAGACATAGAAGATCAGAAAGTAAAAAGATACACCACACCAGACAAAGAATTAAATAGAGTATTGGGCGGCGGAATTGTACCTGGAGCTTTAATTTTAATAGGTGGAGAACCAGGGATAGGGAAATCTACGCTGATGCTGCAGTTGGCATTAAATTACCCCGCAGCAAAAACACTATATGTATCAGGAGAAGAAAGTGAGTCTCAAATAAAAATGCGTGCAGAACGCATAGGCATCCTTTCAAAAGAATGTTATATCCTTGCCGAAACACAAACGCAAGCTATTTTTAAACAAATAGAAATTCTTCAGCCAAATATATTAATCATAGATTCTATACAAACCCTAAACTCTTCTTTTGTAGATAGCCCAGCGGGCAGTATATCTCAGGTTAGAGAATGTACCGCAGAACTTATGCGCTTTGCAAAAGAAACTGGTACTCCAGTTTTTTTAATTGGCCATATTACCAAAGAAGGGACAATAGCAGGACCTAAAGTTTTAGAACACATGGTAGATACTGTATTGCAGTTTGAAGGAGATAGGCACTTGTCTTACAGGATTTTAAGAACAATAAAAAATAGATTTGGATCTACTTCTGAATTGGGTATATATGAAATGCAAGGCGCAGGACTTAGAGAAGTTTCTAATCCATCAGAAATTTTAATTTCTCAAAAAGATGGTGAGTTGGCAGGCATTAGTATTGGAGCATCATTAGAGGGCAACAGACCATTGCTCATAGAAATACAAAGTTTGGTTAGCAACGCAGCCTATGGAACACCACAAAGAAGCAGCACAGGATATGACAACAAACGGATAAGTATGTTGTTGGCCGTACTTGAAAAAAGAGGTGGGTTTAGACTTGGGACCCAAGATGTTTTTTTAAATATAGCGGGTGGCCTTAAAATAGATGATCCAGCGATGGATTTATCTATTTGTGTTTCTATTGTATCTTCTTATCAAGAAATTTCTGTTTCCAGCAATGTATGCTTTGCAGGCGAAGTTGGTTTAGGTGGCGAAGTAAGGGCAGTGAACAGAATTGAAAATAGAATTTCAGAGGCAGAAAAACTAGGCTTTCAAAAAATATACATCTCTACATTCAATAAACTGCCAAACGAAGGAAAAGAGTATAAAATAAAAGTAGTACCTATTTCTAATTTAGGACAAGTTTTTTCTGAATTGTTTGGTTAAAATAATCATTCACAATGTACGATAAATTAATTTGACTCGTTTATTGAAAGCTATCTTCAAAGTGAGTAATTTTGATAATAATCCAAAAAATAATTTTATAAACACCTTACAACATGAATAAGATTTTAAAAATTACTGGCATAGTACTTTTAGTGCCTATGGTTCTCTTTTTGGCTGCGGCTATAGTTATCCCTATCTTTTTTAAAGAAGACATAAAAAAAGCATTAGACAAAACTGCACAGAAGTATATAAATGCAAATATAAATTATGACCAAAACAGTTTAAACATTTCATTGTTCAAAGATTTTCCAAACGTTTACTTTGGTATTGGCAATTTAAATCTAGTAAATCAGGCTCCTTTTGCTGGAGACACTTTAGTAAGCATACAAGATTTTGGTATTTCTTTTGACATAAAAAGTGTGCTTACCAATAACATGCAAATAAACGGGCTTACAATAGATGGAGCTAGAGTATTTGCACATGTAAATGCAGACGGCAAATCCAACTGGGATATTGTAAAACCAGATTCATCTGTTGCAGATACCACAAAGAGCACACCTTTTGCTTTAAACATAGACCATTGGGAAATCTTAAATACCTATGTAGAATATGACGACAAACCAATGTCTCTTTTTGCATCATTTGATAACCTAAACCATAGCGGAACAGGCAACATAGCAGATATAATAAAAATAACCACTGACACAAAAGCAGACAAAACTTACCTTAGTTTTGGCGGCATAACGTATTTAAATTACGTAAAACTAGAAGCTATAAATAACTTAAGCATAGAGGGCGATACATACACTTTAGAAGAAAACAGCATTAAACTAAATGATTTAGCCCTTTTGTTTAAAGGATCTACAACGGTAGGAGATGCCATTTCTATGGATATGGCTTTAGAAACCAATCAAACATCTTTTAAAAATCTGATTTCTCTAATTCCTTCAGTTTTTATGGAAGGATATGAAAAAGTAGAAGCAAATGGTACTTTTTCTTTAAACGGAACGCTTAAAGGCATATACTCAGAAACATCTTACCCTGCATTTGATTTCAAATTACTTGTAAAAGATGGCAACTTAAAATACCCAGACTTGCCTAAAGAGGTAGAGGATATAAACATTAATATGAGCCTAATAAACCAAACTGGCCAATTAGATAATACCACCATAGATATAAAAAGTTTAGCGCTTAAAATGGGCACAAATTTCATAAATGGCAGATTATTGTTAAAAGGACTAACCAACTATTATGTAGATACAGACATAAAAGCAAAGTTTAACTTGGCGGAAATCACACAATTTTACCCATTAGAAGGTACTACTTTAAAAGGCTTAATAGATATGAATGTAGTTGGCAAAGGCATAGTAGATTTAGAAAACAACAAGTTTCCAACCCTAAACGGTTATGCAAACCTAAGCAATGGATTTGTAAAAAGTGCTGATTTTAACCTGCCAGTAGAAAATGTAAACTTTAAATCTACCTATGTATCTAACGGTACTGCATCTGGCTCTATGGTAGACCTTACAGATATTTCTTTGCTATTGGATAAAGATAAATTTGGAGGCAGTGTAAGTGTACATGACTTTGAAGCAATAAACTATAAAGCAGATCTAAACGGAAGAATAGATTTGGGCAAGCTAATGAAAATTTTCCCTGTAGACAATACCACTCTGAGTGGAATTATAAACATTCAGGAGCTAAAAACATCTGGCAACATAAAGCTTATAGAATCAGAAAACTATGCTGCCCTAAAAACATCTGGCAAAGCAACTGTCCAAAATCTTATTTATAAAGACAAAGACTATGTGCCCTACGGAATGAAAATTACCAACGCCAATATTTGGTTTACCCCAGAAAAAATTATGATAGATTCTTACAATGGGTTTGTAGATAAAAGCGATGTAAACATAAAAGGATATTTAGAAAATTACATGGGTTTTATGTTTGGTGCTACAGATACAATTCTAGGCGGGAAAATGGCTTTTGGATCTAAGAAATTTGATTCTAATATATTTTTCATTACAGAAGGGGTAACAGAAGCAACACCTGTAGAAGAGTCTGTTTATATTATCCCTAACAACATAAATTTTACTCTAGACAGCAAAATAGATGAGCTATTGTACGATGATTTAAACATAAAAGAATTTAACGGACAAATAATCTTAAAAGATGGCATTGCCTATATGAACCAAACAGAATTCAAAACCCTAGGCGCATCATTTACAACATCTGGCAATTACAACACCACAGATCCAAAGCATCCTAAGTATGATTTTAAATTAAACATAAAAGAAATGCCTATAAAAGAAGCTTACACATACTTTAATGTAGTTAAAGCCCTTGCACCATTTGCCAGCAAATTAGATGGCAAGTTCAGCACAGATATGGTTATGAAAGGTGAGTTAAAACAAGATTACCTGCCAGATTTAACTTCGCTTAATATGCTTGGATCTTTAAATGTGATAGAAGCTATAGCAAAAGTAACAGATATAAAAATGCTAAGTGCTATTAACGAAAAAACCAAGCTAAGTGGAATAAAAGAGTACAGCATAAAAGATGCGCTTATGACATTAAAGGTAGTAAACGGAAAGATGACTATGAGCCCATTTGCGATGAAAAATGGAAATTCTGTTATGCAAGCAACTCTAAGTCAAGGCATAGCAGACAACTCTATTGCGCATAAAATAGTTTTAGATGTACCAACAAGTTTATTAAAAAACGGATTAGGTACTTTAGGTTTAGACCCAAATACAGTGTCAGAAAGAGTGAAATTAAATTTCGATGTATTAGGAACAAGCTTAAACCCAAAAATTATTCTAAAAAATTCTACTGGATCTACCATCAAGGACCAAGTTAAAAACCAAATATCCACTAAAGTAGATAATGCTAAAGCAGAGGCTGAAGCTAGAGCAAAAGAAGCGCTAGATAAAGCAAAAAATGAGGCTGAGACAAGAGCAAAAGCTGAAGCAGAAAAATTAAAAGCTGAAGCAGAAGCTAGAGCAAAAGCTGAAGCAGATAAAGCAAAAGCAGCCGCCAAAACAAAATTAGAAGAAGAATTAAAAAACAAAGGTGTAAAGCTACCTACTGGCGGCGGTTTTAAAATACCAGGTGTTAAATAATATTGGTGGTTTGCTAAACAAGTAAAAAATAAATTGTCAATATCCGCAATGATACCAGTACATATTATTTTTTTGCGAAAAGGATCGAAGCGGAGCTCTTTTTTGCTTTTTCAGCAAAAAAAGCGAGAGCGTAGAGCCTGACCCGATAGGGTT
>JAYVIQ010000146.1:0-21094 GCA_043770215.1 Cytophagales bacterium
GGCTCTTGCCATATTTCCTTGCACTTATTACAATAGAAAGTTAGATATTTATCTAATATAAAACAAGTTATGGGTTTTTCAGTAGGCTCTATTTTCAGTACAATTCAAAAAAAATTACTTTCTAGGAATCCACAAAAATTCAGTTGTATTTGTCTTTAAAGAAGCATATCTGCTAAGCACAAAAAAGTAGTCTGATAACCTATTCAAATACTGTAGAACAAAAGCCTGTTCTTCTCTTTGTTTGGGCAATGCATTATAAAATGCTACAATAATTCTTTCTGCTTTTCTGCAAACAACTCTGGCTAAGTGAGCTAAACTAACTACATCATTGCCCCCAGGCAGAACAAAATATTTCAACTCTGTTAAAGTCAATTGCATTGCGTCTATTTGATTTTCAATTAATTCTATATCTGTTGATTTTAGTTCTGGTTTAAACAATTTTTCTTTATCAAAATCAGATGCCAAATAACTACCTACGGAAAAAATTCTATCTTGAATTTCTTTTAACACTTCTATTTGTTCAGACAATTCAGCTTTAGAGCGCAGATAACCTACATACACATTTAGCTCATCCAGAGTGCCATAACATTCTATTTGTAAATCTGACTTACTAATGCGCTTGCCTCCATATAAAGAGGTTTGCCCCTCATCTCCTGTTTTGGTATAAATTTTCATTTTTATCTATTCTAGTTCTGAGTCTATGCCTCTAACTTTTTTATATTGAGCATTATACAATTCAAATTCTTTAGGGTCCATCATCATACGTAACTCTTCTATGGTTTCGTCTGCAAATGGGTACAAGTTATTGCTCAGAGAGAGATCTACATACAATTGCAACATTTTTATTGTTCTTTTGTTATGCATTAGGTATTCAGCACACATATCATAAGCTTGTTTTTTATCTCCTTTTTGTTGGTGATACCTTATGTATGTAGTCCATATTGGTTCATTTTTAGGGAATTGTTCTATAACGCTTGCATATTTTTTAGATGCATTTAGCGTATCTCCTTTTGTTTGGAAAACAAGGGCTTCAAAATAGGTTTTCCATCTTGAATCAAATGGTGCTAAGGGCAAAGTTTTTATTTTTTTTTCTAATCCATTAGCATCTCCAAATAGACATAATGTTCTCATGTTTAACAAATTAGATGTAAGAAAAAGTTCTTTATCTTCTATTTGGCTTGGCATTAGCTTCCACAAATCTGTTATTTGAGGCTTATTTTCTAGGTTCAATTCTTGTTCTATCAGATTGACTAAAACAGTATGTTTGAGTTTGCTTTCTGGCATCTGAGACAGTACGTTTGTATAATTTGCAGGGTGTAAAAAAAGTACATTTATTGCTTTTTGATAGGGTGTTTTGTTTTCTTTGCCTTGCAATACCTCCGCTATAGAAATATACTGGTCTCTATTGCTTGGATTATGTTGAGCCAAATAAGGAAACAATAATTTAGCATACTCAAAGTCCCCAGTTTCTAATGCCATAACTGCTGTATTTTCTCTCATAAGCAAATCTGGATTTAGTTGAGTCATTTGGTCTGCAGCAAAAAGATATTCATACGCTTGGTTGTACAAGCCTACTTTTATATTCATTAAAGCAGCAAAATTAGAGAAAAAAGGAATTTGATAGGTACTTGCGTGTTTGGTTAGTGCGTGCAAGCGCTCCAATCCTTTTTGGGCGTAACCATTGTAAAATAAGGTTTTGGCTTGTATAAAGCTTATATTATCTGCATTAGGAGACTCATCAAACTTGTTTTTCCAATCATTTATCTTCTGCACTAACTTTACTGGAACTTGATGTATGTTTTTGTCTACATAATTATTGACTAAAGAAAGCATAAGACCAGAACCGTCTTCTTTTAGATTATCAAAATCGAATTCTTGATTTAAAGGTACCGAAGCAAGATTGGCAATAGCATATGCATTTGCCATATAGGCTTCATCTTTTACAAATTTTTGATCAAGATCCATTTTTTTACCATCAAACAGTCCTCTTTTTGCGGCTATGCCTAGGTAATTTGCATTAGAAATTGGTGTGTTTGATAATTCTATGGCCTTATTCATGTAAAAAATAGAAGAGTCTACTATATTTAATTCATGAAAAGCCATCCCCAAATTATTGGCAACATATTGGCTCTTTGGAAAAGCCTTAACAGCTTCTTGCAACATCAAAAGCTGTTTCATGCCTTGGTTAGTCTCTTTAAACAAATTTGCCAAACTGATGTACAAAAATTCTGAGCCTTCATCTTTATTTACACCAGACAACACATCCAAAGCCAAATCCCTTTTATCTTGTTCTAAATAAATAGATGCCAATCCAATACTTGCTAAATGACCACCTGGAAAAGTTTTCAAAGCGTCTTTATAGTTTGCCTCAGCCACTAAATAATCTCCTGAACTTTTATAAAAATTACCTTTTAGTGTAAAATATGCTGACTTTAGCTGCCCCTCTAATTTCATTCTATTGCCACCTATAAAAAAGAATAAAAGTGCCACAGCTGCACATCTAAGCATATAATGAGGGGTTAGCCTTGGATCAAAAATCATTTTATGTACCGGCATATTAGTAACCATAGGCTTATAAAAATTGCGTAAACTATATGCAAAAAAAGCAAGACCAAATGCTCCTTGTGTAACAATAAATGCAACTTCAAATACTTGCAATGCAGGCGTTAGATGAGTAGCTGATACATAACCAAGTGTAGCTACAGAACCTATTGCTAATGTAAGATACAAAAAAGCTCCGCCAGGGGCATAAGGCAAAATATTTGTATACAATACAGACCTTTTTCTGTGAGACCAAATTCCCAAAACAGTACATATAGGGAAAAACAAATATACGTTGTAAGGTAAACTCCATGATATCTCTTTGATGAGATATAAATAATAAACGATGGTATTGCCAATATACAACACTGTGATAATTAAAAAATTTAATGGAGTAGACCAAGGATTGCTGTTTCTGGTCATGGTCATTACTGACAATGCCAATTGCAAAACCTCATACCCAATAATACATAGGAAAAATAAAAATACAATACCCACACCTACAGTACCGAAGCTAGCCAAATGAACAACAGGGTGAGCCACTTCTGAGCCGAAAAAAATAATGAAACCAAAACATGTAGTGACACATAGAAAAGAAACTACCCTTTTGATAAAAGATATACTTTCATTCCAAGCATAAAAATAATAGGCTAAACCCAAATAAACCACAAGCATAGAAGCAAGTAACCCATTGTTATAAAACCCAAAAACGCCCAAAAGATCCAGATTCAAAAAAGTAAGCCAAGTAACAAAAAAAACACAACCCAGCATAAAATAAACTAATTTCTTGTACGTAGTTACTACGGATATACCTAAACTAGCTACAAATCCTAAAATAAAAACATAAATAGCAGATGCCCAAATACTTGTAGTGTAGTTTGTTGGAGAAAAGTACTGAAAAACTACAAAGTTTTCTGACTGCACAGGTAAATCAAACACCTTGTGGCGCACGTGATCTATAGTTACCTCTACATTTTGAATATCAAACTGTATATCCCAAGAAAACAAAGATTCTACTCCTAATAAATGGTAAAAAAACAAAAAAACCATTGCTACTGCTAGCATTAGTAAGCTTATTAAATACAATACTTTTGTGGGCTTTGTCCATTTATCCCAAAACATCAACTCTCTCAAAACTTTATGTTATTTATAGGTATACTTAATTTTAATGGTAGAATATACACAGCCAATGGCTACTTAAATTTTACTTTTTCTTGCTTCAAAATACTAAACTTGTAGAATCAGTACTTAATTAATGAGTTAAATTCTATTCGCAATGGCTGTAAACATATCTTTTCAAACTAAAACGAAAAAAACTTATTTAAATACTTCCCGCAAATAAAATAATATTCATAGAATAAATAGAAGATTACTTCATTTTAATTTTAGTTGTATTTAGTAATTTCCTCCTCTATAATATTTTTACTTATTTCGCTCAAAGCTTGAATCTGAGTTGCATCTAATTCTTTGGTTTGTATTGGGGTAGAGAATATTGCTAACGGACGTATTAAAGTTAGAAGCCTATCTCCATAATCTGGAAATATACGCCAGTTGTATGGCAGAGCAACAGGCACTAAAGGTACTTTTTTTTCAATAGCAAGTCTAAAACAACCTTCTTTAAATTTCCCCAATTTTGGAGCAATGTCTCTGGGTATGGTACCTTCTGGAAAAAAAACAATAGAACGTCCTTTTTCTATTGCATGTATGCATTTTTTATAAGAATCATGAGCATCTTTAGCATTTTTACGGTTTACAGTTATATATACTCTGCTAAATACAAACCCAAAGAGGGGTACTTTTGCCAATTCTGACTTGCCTATAATCATAAAAAAACCAGGTATGGTTCTAAACAAAAGAGGAATGTCTAAGTAAGATGTATGGTTTGCACAATAAACAACAGGACCTTTAATTTTGGTAAACCCAATTTTTTTATCAAAAAAACCAACACCTCTAAAAAAAGTAAATGCCCAAACTTTGTTCATAATGTGAGTAAGCCTATGTACAGCAGAATGTAGGGCACCTATAAACATTAGCGGGTAACACAACAAAAAGGTAAATGCCAACCAAAAAACCGCCCAAATTGTGTAGATATATCTTAAAATACGCATATTTTCTTAAAACTTACACAAGTTAGCAAAATTATATTCCACTTTTGTTTTCAATTCTCTTAGAAATTTAGGATATTCAGCAGAATTTGTATAAAAGCAGTAATAAAGGTATGTATAAAGTTGGATTTGACCTTGGGGGAACAAAAATTGAAGTAATTGTAACCGATGAAAATTATAATGAAGTATTTCGTAAGCGTATGCCAAATGGCAAAGAAAACGGGTATGATTTTGTCCTAAATCGAATCAAAGATTTATATACTGACGCTTGCGATGAAATAAACAACGAACCACACACTGTAGGATTAGGTACACCTGGGGCTATTTCTAAAGAGACAGGACTTTTAAAAAACTCCAACATAGAAATGATGAATGGGAAAGCATTTAATGCAGACCTTGAAAAACTTTTAAAACATAAGGTTTGGGTAGAAAACGACGCAAACTGTTTTGCACTTGCTGAGGCCGTAATTGGTGCAGGTAAAGGCAAAGACATGGTTTTTGGTGTAATTTTAGGCACTGGCTGTGGTGGTGGAATTGTGTATAAAGGTCAAGTAATAGAAGGACTTAAAGAAGCAGCCGGAGAATGGGGGCATCATACCATAAATTATAATGATGGTGCTGAATGGAGAACGGGTAAAGGAGCAATAGAAGCTTATATTTCTGGTACTGGAGCTCAAATACGTTACAAAGAACTCTTTGGCCATGATTTGGCTATGGCAGATATTATTTACAACTTTCGCAAAAAAGAAGAAAGCGCTGTAAAATTTATGGATTACTTCCTAGATCATTTAGCCATTTCTATAGCCAACTTAATAAAATTTTTAGACCCTCATGCCATAGTACTTGGAGGTGGTTTGTCTAACATAGATGAAATTTATGAATTATTGCCAAACTATATTGCAAAATATGGCTTAAACAATGATTGCTATACTCCTATTCTAAAAAATGAATATGGAGATTCAGCTGGAGTTTATGGTGCAGCCATTGTAGGAATAGAATAAATAAAATGAATTATAATGAAAAAGGCTTTGGGTTAGTTCCCGAAGCTTTTTTTTATGTCTTTTAACAAAAAAATAGTTTACTAATACACTACTCTATAATTCATAATTATCTACCGGTATAAAATACATTATAATGAAAGCACGTATAGAAGAATTAACTAAACTATTAAATCATTACAATCACCAATATTACCAAAACAATGCATCTGAAGTAAGTGACAGAATTTTCGATGGTTTGCTGGAAGAATTGATACAACTAGAAAAAGAGTTTCCTCAATATATTTTAGATGAATCGCCTAGTCATAGAGTGGGCGGCACCATAAACAAAAACTTTGCAACTGTAAAGCATCAGTACAAAATGCTTTCCTTATCCAATACCTATTCAGATGATGAATTAGATGCTTTTGACCAAAGAATTCAGAAAACATTTACAGATTATGAATATACCTGCGAGCTAAAATATGATGGTGTAGCACTAAGTATTAGGTATGAAAATGGCATATTAAAACTTGCCTGTACTAGAGGAGACGGAACTCAAGGTGATGACATTACCGCAAATGTTAAAACCATAAAATCTATTCCACTTAAAGTAAACCACCCTTTGCTACAAAACTTTGAGGTAAGAGGTGAAGTTTTTATGCCCAAAAATGAGTTTGAGAAATTGAACAAAGAAAGAGCAGAAAATGGCGAAGAGCTGCTAGCAAACCCAAGAAACACTGCCTCTGGCACTGTAAAAATGCAAGATACTCGTTTGGTGGCCAACAGAAATTTAGATTGCTATATTTATGGTTTGTATGGCGAAGATTTACCGGCTGAGTCTCATTCTGAGGCATTAAAATTGCTAAAAAGTGCTGGCTTTAATGTCCCAGACTCTTATGCTGCTTGCAAAAATATAGAAGAAGTAAAAGAGTATATTGCCCATTGGAAAACCAAAAGATTGTCTTTGCCCTTAGATACAGATGGCATTGTGATAAAAATAAACCAATTTTCACAGCAAGAAGAGCTTGGCAACACAGCCAAAAGTCCAAGATGGGCCATTGCTTTTAAATACGAAAGTGAAGCTGCCTGTACCCAGCTTTTAGAAATCACCTACCAAGTTGGCAGAACTGGAGCAGTAACCCCAGTGGCAAATCTGGTTCCGGTATCTTTGGGGGGTACGGTTGTAAAAAGAGCATCATTACACAATTCCAATGAAATAGAACGTTTGGATTTGCACTACAATGATTTTGTATTTGTAGAAAAAGGAGGAGAGATAATTCCAAAAATAACTGGTGTAGATGCTACTAAACGCTCCATTGATGCTAAAAAAGTTGCTTATATAAGCCATTGCCCTGATTGTAATAGTTTACTAGAAAGAAAAGAAAATGAAGCAAATCACTATTGTATAAATTCATTGCAGTGCCCTCCACAAATAAAAGGAAGAATAGAACATTTTATTTCTAGAAAAGCAATGAATATAGATGGTATGGGTCCAGAAACAATAGAGGCACTTTTTGAAGCAGAGCTCATCAAAGATTTTGCAGATATTTATTCTCTAAAATACGAAGACCTTATACCTCTAGACAGATTTGCAGAAAAATCCGTTAGCAAGCTATTAGAAGGCATAGAAAAATCTAAAGAAATACCCTTTGAACAAGTTTTATTTGCCCTAGGCATACGCCATGTGGGAGCTACTGTAGCAGAAAAATTGGCTAACGCGTTTGGGAGCATAGACAATCTTGCCAAAGCTACTAAAGAAGCGCTAGAAGCTACACCTGAAATAGGTGCGGTAATCGCTGATAGTGTGGTTGATTATTTTTCTGACTCACTTACATTTGTAGCACTAAATAAATTGAAGAATGCGGGTGTACGTTTAGAAATGGATGAAAAAAAAGAGCAGATTACTCTTGACACACTTGGCGGAAAATCTTTTGTTATTTCTGGTGTATTTGAAAATTTTGAACGAGATGAACTAAAAAAACACATTATCCAAAATGGCGGAAAAGTACTTTCTAGCATTTCTTCTAAACTAGATTATCTGTTGGCTGGAGACAATATGGGGCCTGCAAAATTAGATAAAGCAAATAGCTTAGGTATAAAAATAATTTCTGAAAAAGAGTATTTAAGTATGGTATAAATTAAGCGCACTCTTATTTGAAAAAAATGCATCTGCGCTATTTAATATTAAAAATAATTTAGGCGAAACCAGGAAAAAAAACTTAGCATGCTTCTTACATTCTTGCTAAGACAAACATGATTTGGTGTAAAAAATTTGTTTTTTTGGTAGCCGACTAATAAATGCAAGAATAAATAAGTAGTAAACTGTTGCTTACTACTATTCACATAATGTAACTTATTTATCAACCAATCCTGTATCATTATTTCAGGACTAGACAGATTTAAAGTGGGCTTTATATTTAACAATGAGTTCTGCTTCAGGATTTACTTCTGTTTCTATTGACATATATTATTTTAGAACTACAAAACATTTACAATAAGGCTTTTTTATGCCATCATCCCCACAATAAACACCTCAATAAACTCTTTCATTTTTCCAATAATCCTTTCTCCAATAAACCTCGCTTGCAATACACTAGGTCTATTATCCAAACATTTAAAAACCTCATCTTTAATTGGTTCACGACCACTAAAAATATACGCATCTATCAATGCTTTGAACTGAGCCTTATCTAAGTTTTCTTCTTCGCATAATTTGCCAAGTGCTAAAACCTTTTGATCTTGCCAGTACTTCTCAAATTCATCTTCCATATTATCGGCATCGGTGATGTGAGGTAAATTTTCATCAATAAATTTCTGAATCAATTCTCGTTTACTTCTTAAAGTTATATCACCACCTAATAAATCGGTAATCACTTTTCTTTGAACGGCAGCTGCATCGGTTTTTGCAGACTTCAATTGAGATATTAATCTTAAAATATAAGCAACATTCACTTGGTCTCTGTGAATCAATTCCAATTCGAAATCAATGTCATCTAGAATAGATGTTTTTTGCTTTTTTTGGTCTCTTTGAACTTTTTGGTACAAGTCTAAATACTTGGCTTTGTAATCTTCAAATTCTTGTTCATCAATTGGTAAATCTTCCCAATCAAAATCAGTGTATGATTGAAGAACATTCATGTTTCGCATTAATTTACGGAAAGCTTGTACAAATTGTGCTTCATCTTCTTCGCTTACTAAGTCATCTACACTTTGATACGTTGGTGCAATTTCTCTTAATAACTTCATTGCTTCATCAAACTTAGTAGCTATCACTTCGTAATCTGGCATTGTTACTACGTCTATCGCATCTTTATTTGAAAACAAGGTAATTGCATCGTCTGTAGCTTTTTTAAGGTTTCTGAATGCTAATATGTTTCCTTGTGATTTTTGCTCTCCTAATATTCTGTTGGTTCTTGAATAAGCTTGAATTAACCCGTGTTGTTTTAGGTTTTTATCTACGTATAAAGTATTTACTTTTTTAGCATCGAAACCTGTCAACATCATATTTACTACAATGACAATATCTAATCTATCTAATTCATCATTGAAACTTTCTTTTTCACGGTTTTTAAAGCGTTTGCTAATGTCTTTGAAATAGTTCTCAAACTGTTGGCTGTCTTTGGTTGAAAAACTGGTGTTGTACATTTGATTGTAATCACCAATATAACTTTCTAATTTATCTCTTTTATGGCTTGACTGATAAACAGCCATAGGTTCTGCTGCTGGTTGATATTCTTCATCTTTTGGAAGATTATCTTGTGCTTCATCAGAATCTTCATTTGCTCCAAATGTGAATATGGTTGCAATGCGCAAATTGTGTTCGCCTGCTTCTTTCTTCTTTTTAAAGATGTCGTAATATTGGATTACATTCTCAATACTGCTTACAGCAAAAATAGCTGAATAGTCTTTTCTAAACGTTTTTTGATCGTGATGAGCTATTATATAATCTGCAATTTTCGATAGCCGTATCTCTGAATCTAGCACTTCTTTTTTATCAATATCTTCTACTTCAATATCAATAAATGCATTGCTTTTGTTTTTGTATTTTCCAACGTATTCTATCCCGAAACGAAGTACGTTTTCATCTCTAATAGCATCTGTTATTACATACTTATGTAGGCAGTTGCCAAATAAATCTTTGGTGGTGCGTTTTCCTAATTCATTTTTGGAAGCATTTTCAGCAAAGATGGGTGTGCCTGTAAATCCTATTAATTGACTTTTAGCAAAGAACTCAGTAATTCTCCCGTGTGTTTCTCCAAACTGACTTCTGTGGCATTCATCAAATATGAAAACAATTTTCTCATTCTTCAAAGAGTCTATATGTGACTTAAAACGGTCTGAAATGGCATTGTTTAATTTTTGAATGGTGGTTAATACCAATTTAGTATTGTCACATAATTGCCTTACTAAAGACTGGGTATTATCAGTAACATCCACACTGTCTTTCTTAAAAGCGTTGAATTCATTCATGGTTTGGTAATCTAAATCTTTTCGATCGACTACAAAAACTACTTTATGCACTTCTGGCAATTCCATTAAAATCTGACTTGCTTTGAAGGAGGTTAAGGTTTTACCAGATCCTGTAGTGTGCCAGATATAGGCATTGTCATTTGTATTAGAAACTTGTTTGATAATGGCTTCCGTAGCGAAATACTGATACGGACGTAACACCATCATTACTTTGTGTGTTTCATTGATTACAACATAATGAGCTACCATTTTACCCAAATGTGTTGGGTTTAAAAAAGCGGCAGAAAATGCTGTTAAATCTGTAATGTTTTTATTGTTTGCATCAGCCCAAAAAAACGTTTGTTTTACAGATTGAAGTCGGTTGTTTGCTAGATATTTTGTATTTACTTTATTGCTGATTACAAACAACTGAACGTACTGAAACAAACTGTGGTTGCTCCAGAAGGAATGCAATTGATAGCGATTGATTTGATTAAATGCTTCTTTGATTTCAATACCTGAACGCTTCAATTCTATTTGCACCAAAGGCAAACCATTTACCAATAAGGTGACATCGTAACGATTCAAAAATGAACCTTCTAAAGTAACTTGATTGGTTACTTGAAATACGTTTTTGCTGTTGTCTTCTTTGTTGAAAAAGCGAACATAAAACGAAGTACCATCTTCTTTTGTTAATTGAAAACGATCTCGCAAGGTTTTTGCTTTTTCAAATACATTTCCTTTGGCTAAATGATTTAAAATAGCATCAAATTCTTTAGCTGTAAAAGTGCTTGCATTGAAAAGTTCCAATTGACTTTTAAGATTAGCAACTAGGGCATCACCATCTTGAATTTTAACAGATGCATAGCCTAATCCAACCAATTGATGGACTAAGTTTTTTTCTAATAGGGCTTCGGATTGGTGGCTCATAATTTGTGAAGGGGTTCTTGAAACTGCGAGATTATTGCAAAATCTCGCAGTATTTACTTGTTTAGTTTTTTTATTTGTTGATCAAAAATTGTTGATTTTATAAAATTTTGTTTCACTTTATTTACTTGTACAATTTGCATAAATCCGAGTTCTACTAAACCTTTCAAGTCCTGACGAGCTGTAAAATTGGAAATATTGAATCTCTTTTCGACTTCTTTACTATTTAAAACACGATCGGCATCATCATGTATAATTTTTAAAATTTGCGCCATTCGATCATTCACTCCTGGAATTGTCATGAATTTTGCCGCTTGAACAACTTCACTCTGTTTTCTACTGATATATTCCTTAAGAGCATCAAATGCTTTTATCATTGTTTTAACATGATAAGTTATAAAATAACCTAAATCATTTTCATCTTTTTCAGTGTATAAATACGCTTTTTCATATTGATTTTTTGTATCCTTAATAACTCGTGAAATAGATAAGTATTCTGTTAACCAATATCCGTTTTTTAGCATGTACCAATAGAAAAGTGCTCTTGCTGTTCTACCATTTCCATCTGTAAAAGGATGGATCCAACCAATCATAAAATGTATTATACAACCTTTAATAATTGGGTGAATAAAGTCTATTGTATCTGTATTGAAAAATAGACACAAATCTTCAACCAGTTTTTTCAATTCTGAATGTGGTGGTGGTTGGTGAATGTTTTCACCTTTAACCATATCCTGAACAAAAATCTCATCATTTGTACGAAATTGACCTTCTTCTAAGGTATTTTCCATGGTGTTCGATGATATTAACTGATGTATTTTTAATAATTTTTCGGGACTTAGATCTTCATTTTTACAATGCGTGATATAACGCATAGTAATAAAATTATTCATAATCATAAACTCTGATTTTGTTTTAGGTTTATGATCTTGTTGAATCATTTCTTTCGCTTTTTTTCGTGTAGTATTAGCACCTTCCATCTGGCTACTACTAATGGCTTCCTCTATGATAGAACTTATAATAAATTTTGTTTTGTCCGTTTCTGCAATCCCTGTATTACTGCCTAAAGTACCGCCAATGTGCATATCAAATAAATGCAAGGTGCGTTGAATAAAATCAGTTGATGGATACGTGAATTTATAATTACCAAAAAAGACGCTCTTACTAGTTATACGGCGTTGTAATTTTACGGCTGCCCAAACGTTTGGTTTATCTTCATGTGCTGTTTTGTATTTAACTTTATCCCAAAACAAATAATCATCCTGAATTTTCTTTAAATCACCATTGGAAAGCATATCAGTCATTAAAACGATAGCTTTATTATTATATATTTCTATTTCAGGTGGATTTTCCATATCAGAAATTTACATTTTTTTCAAATCTAAATAAATACTGCGAGATTCTCGCAAAATCTCGCAGTATTTACTCATAATTAAACAAACATCTTTTGCAACAAGCCTTTTTTAGAGCTCTTCGAAACAAGCAAGGCGTCTGCATCTTGAATTTTAACAGATGCATAGCCTAATCCAACCAATTGATGGACTAAGTTTTTTTCTAATAGGGCTTCTGATTGGTGGCTCATTTACATATTAATGAAAGTTACAAAAAGCAAAAGACCCGCCCTGGGACGCTGTTCTTATGGGTAGCGTGGCGAGTACTGTTAATACAAAAAAAACATTATTATTTTTAGAATTAGTTAAGTTTTTAGAAATGATTAGTTTAAATAAAATTCAGCATCTTTATTCACTAAATCATTCACGTTAATTGTTGGGATAATAAATTTATTAAACTCCGTACCTTCTGTTTTTCCGTGTAAAACTCCTCTTGAAGTTCCAATGGTTAACATCGTTAAATGACCTAGGAAATTTTTAGGGAAAACTATAATATTATCATTTTTGAAGCTGTCCCAAGATTCTGGGGCAACTGAAAAATGACAACTTACCTGAATTTTTATAAATGTTTTTTTTGCATTATCAAAAATGAAAGTCGCAAAAACACCAATTCTTTTATCTACTTCATTTATTTTAAACTCTAATGAAGTAGTAACATTTGCATCTTTTTTCGGTGAGAAATTTTCTGGAAATATTGCAAATTGTTCCGTTTTAATAGCTGCTAAAGCAAAGCCAATCGATTTTTCCATTATGCTTGTAAAATTTGATGAGAATATTCATTTGAAAAGTAATCAAATTCTAATTTAATGCATTTCTTAGTTTTCGTTATTGGGTCTTCAGAAATCATTTTAGTTTCTTCAACTTCATAAAAAGAAGCTAATATTGGAATTTTTAAAATGTTCTGAAGTTTAATTTGTGTTTCCAACGTAAGGTTTTCCTGTCCTTTTACAATTTTTGTAATTTGTTGAGGACTTACTCCCATTTCAATCGCAAGTTTTCTTTGCGACCAATCGATTTCATCTAATTTATCCAATACTTTTAAAGCAATATTTTGAGATTCTCTCAACATTGCTCTGTTTTTTATTCTTGCTCTGTTTTTTTCAACGGTATTGGTTTTCTCGGACGAGACCAATGCTTTGAATTTTTCTATATTACTCATTCAAGTTCGTTTATAAGTTCGTAAAAAGAATCTTTATCAACTATCGTGTTTTCTTGTAAAAATGATTTTGCTCTGTGTATTTTTTTCAATTCTTCGTTGGAATCAGGATGATCTTGCATTGTTTGACTCATTTTAATTGCTCCTCCAGTAATTACAAAACAATTCTCATCAATTTTTATAGCATACAATCTAATTCCATTCTTTTCAATTTTCCCTTTTTGTAATGATAGAATCTTCGCACCTGATTCATTGTCAAAAAGTGTTCTAAAATAATATTCTAAAGGTTCATTGTTTGTTGTGATTTCTTCCAATAAATCTTGTATCTGTTCTGCATCTTTTAGTCTGCCTTTTACAAATTGATTTATATTTTCTACTTTATTTTTTTTCGCATAACTTATAAGGAAACTAACATCTGTCCAATTATCCATTAGTCGATCATATTCATTATCCACTTCTCCTTGGTACTGGAAAGCGAACAATGTATATGCAAATATATCAACAATTTTCATTAAATCAACTTACAGGTTTATTTTTTTGGTCATTTTTAACAAAATCTCAAACAAACATTTTCTGCAACAAGCCTTTTTTAAACGTTTGTGTTTGGCTTATTTGTTGGGTGGTGCTTTCTATTTTAGTATCTATGTTTGATAGGAAATTGGCGATTTTTTGTTGTTCTTCGAAACATGGATATGGCATTGTTTCATTACCAACAATGGTACTGTTCAAATTAACTTGAGAACCTGGCTGACCGTATTTATACCAATGAAGTTGAATTTTATCCAAATAATAATATAAGAATTCTTTGTCGGCTTGTAAGTCTTCAAAAACGACAAATCCATCATGAATACATACTTTAAATTTTGTATAGATCGGTTTTCCAATTGTCGCACATATACTCATAATTATACTACCAGTTTTCACAACTCGACTCTTATTTACCCCTTCAGTTGTTAAGTATTGAGTTGTTTTGTCAAGATATTTATTCGATTTGGTGACATCTGAAATTCTAACCCAACCTATTTTAGAATCAGAATCAAACCATTTAGGATCGGCAATTGGTCTTGGAGATGCACCTCTTTTAATTGTTGCAATATCATCAAGTAACTTCTCTTCCCACTCAGGATACTTCTCACCATTCTCATCTTTAAACCTCAATTTACCAGAAAACAATTGTTGCATTACCCCTTTTTTGTACTGCTCCAATAATTCTTTTTTGCGGGTAAGTTGCTGTATTTTTTCATCTACTGCACTGAGGAAAGAAGCTATTTTTTGTTGTTCTGGGAGGGTGGGGAGTATAATCGCTAAGGTTTTTAAATCAGAATTATATACATTACTTATACTAACGCCTTTAGCTAATGAGGAAATTGATTTTCTTAATTTTTGATTAATATAATATGCTACATAGATTTGAGAATAAATATTAGGAAGTAAAGGTTTTAAAATATTTATAGTTCTACCAATTGCTACATTTTTTATTGTAAGTGCTGATGCGGAACCAATATCTAAAGGGTCTTCACCTGCTGATGGCAATAAAATTTCATCTCCATCACTAAATTTAAGTTCAGTTTTATCGAGATTTGTTTTATTAAATACTTTACTAATCACTTCATTATACATGTGATATAATTCTCCATATCTCACACAAGGAATTTCAAAATTAGGAGCTGCCTCATTTTGTTTTATGTTTTTTCCTGTTGAGAAAAGAAAAATATTTTCAAATGAGTGTTTTTTGTATAAATTATTTACATCCCCATCAAACCCCTTAAACCTCAATTGAGGAACTAATTTTTCAGTATTCATCATTTGTTCAGTTTAGTTTTTTTATCAGTTTTGTTTTCTAGCAAGGTTGTTTTTGCATTTAAAGCAGTAATTACTTTCTTACCCGTTTTTGCTTCCAATTCTTTTAATGCAACTTTAGCAACATTACCTCCTTGTTTTGCTATTTTTTTACTTTCATCAAATGTTTTTGGGTTTACAGCTTGTGAAATATCTTTGGTAGAAGCTTCGGCAAGCATATTCAAAATCAATATGGTGTTGGTCATGTTGTCTCTCAGGTTTTCTTTTTTCAAACCCTTTAGTATTTTATATTCTTTGGTGGTTTTATCTGCCCATGTTTTTGTAATTATATCAGTAAGGGTTGCAAATTGTAAACCTTCTTTTAATCCCCTTGTTTTCCATTCGTCTGTTAGCTCTTTGCGTATTTCAATACTTTTTAAGCGTTGATTAATCCAGCTTTCTGAATAACCCAATTGTACATATTGTTCTAAAGCCCTGTCAATGGTGATTTCAGGATCTTGCATTTCGTCTAATCTTTCAGCAGCTATTTGTGCCAACCAAAGTTTAAATGGCTCTGCCTTTGGCGATGGTATTGATTGAATAAGTCGAAAAAGTTGTTCAGTATCAGCCACATCAGTCATTCTTAATTTTCCATCTTCGGCTTCCATTTTTAACTGTCCCAAATTATGGGACAGTTCACTTCCCTCTGCTTTAAGTTTTGTTTTTAAAGCATTCCAATATTTTCTCGGTCTTGGACTGCCAGTTAAAACTTCAATTACATCTATAATTGATAAAAACCATTTTTCTTGCTTCTCATCCCAAATGGTTCTTACTTTTTTATCTTCAAATATTTTTATGACATCTTTTTTTTCCATGGTATCTTTATATTTTTTGTCATAATAAAACCTTAAAATGGTGTTTCAATTCCTAATTCTTGGCAAAAACCTTCAATGGTAGCATTGGTCGTTTTTTCTACATCAGCTAATTCACGTAACTCATGTGTAATAGAAGCTAAATTAACGGCATCTTCCTCTTCAAACGTATCTACATATCTTGGAATATTCAAGTTGTAATCGTTTTCGGCAATTTCAGTTAAAGGAGCTAAATGGCTGTATTTTTCTTCAGAAGTTCTGTTTTTGTAAGTGGTAATAATTTTAGAAATATCTTCTAAACGCAAGATGTTTTGTGTTTTTACCTTTTCAAAGTGTTGGCTTGCGTCTATAAATAGTACGTTTTTAGTATCCGTTCTTTTCTTCTTTAAAACCAAAATACAGGTTGGTATACTTGTTCCGTAGAAAATGTTTGCGGGTAAACCAATAACGGCATCTAGGTAATTTTTATCTTTTATTAAGAATTCACGAATGTGTCCTTCTGCACCCCCTCTAAACAAAACGCCGTGTGGTAGCACTACCGCCATTGTTCCGTTATCATCCAACTGGTGTACCATGTGTTGTACAAAAGCAAAATCTGCTTTGCTACTTGGGGCTAATTTGCCATAGGCAGAAAAACGTTCATCCGTCATAAACAATGGGCTGGCACTCCATTGCGCAGAAAAAGGCGGGTTGGCTACTATGGCTTCAAAACGTTGGTCTCTGTGCTGTGGTTGTTCTAGCGTATCTTCGTTTTTAATATCGAAGTACGAGTAACGAACATCGTGCATAATCATGTTCATGCGGCACAAGTTGTAGGTTGTAGGGTTCATTTCTTGACCGTAAAATTTACCCACATCTTTCACTTCTTTTGCCACACGCAACAGCAAAGAACCAGAACCACAGGTTGGGTCGTACACATTTTTTAGTTTGTCTTTTCCTACGGTTACCAATTGAGCCAAAACGCTACTTACTTGTTGCGGTGTGTAAAATTCTCCTGCTTTTTTACCAGCTCCAGAGGCAAACTGTCCAATTAGGTATTCGTAAGCATCTCCTAAAACATCACTTTCCGTATTTTCAAGATCGAAATCAATTTCTTCTAAATGCACCAATACTTTTACAATCAATTCATTTTTATCTGCTTCTGATTTACCCAATTTATGGCTTGTTAAATCTAAATCAGCAAATAAGTTCCCGAAACCCTCTTCACTTTCAGACCCCATGGTACTTTGCTCAATGTTGGTTAGCACTTTTGCTAAATCGCCAAGAATAAAGTTGTTTATTCCTCCAGCATTACCACGTTTGGCTAATTCAGAGAACAATTCAGCTGGTTTTAAGAAGAAGCCTAATTTTTCCAAGGCATCATCTTTTACAGCTTCCATATATTCGGCTTCTAGCTTGTGTCCTTCAATTTCTTGAAAAGTTAAGCCATCAGGTTTCAAAATCTCGTTGGCATACAAATCCATTTTAGTACTTAGGTACTTATAAAAAATGAATCCCAATATATAATCTCTAAAATCATCTGCATCCATTTTTCCACGAAGGGTGTTTGCAATGTTCCATAATTGTTGCTCTAATTTTGCTTTTTGTTCTGCTGCCATTGGTGTTTGTTTCTATTGTTTGTTAGGAAAGAAAATAGGTTATACAGTTTGATTTTCTAACAAGTGCTCTAAGATAAGAAATATGTTCTTGTTTTTTATTTAATATGGGTACTGGCTTAAATTAATATTTGATTTTTGTGTCTTTATGGCTAAACAGATTTGTTAGCAAAACCTTTGTGTATTTTTCTTTGGTACAAAATAGGCAGCATTCATGAGTCTTGGTAGTTCTCTTACCAAGCAAGAGACTTTAATGGCCTCTATTTCATAAAAGATTCACTTCTATGGATCTTCAATTTCAATCACATCAGCCAATTGAGAAAAGGCTAATTTCTCCAATTCGGAGGACGCTGCCTCCCCGAATTGCCAAAGATTCAAAGGCTTGTGGAGTATCTGCCTTTTATATGAGAAGGTAAAGATCAACATAGAAAAAAAAGCACCCTGGTATCTATTCCGTTGCAATTAACAGAAAGCAAAAAAGAATATTACACCACAGTATTAACACAAAAAAAGTCCTTGCTCTAAAACAGAACAAGGACTTAAATTCTTAAGTATTTACTTCTTACTTTAGATCATTCAAGTGAAATATCACACCAAAATCAACTGCTAACAAAGACGTAGTCCATTTTGTAGTTTCTCTAATGGGCGTTTTGTTGGCATCGTTAAACAACAATTTACCATTCAGGATATTAGTCACTCCTTGCTGATAACTCAAACCAAAACAAGCCTTAAACCTATCGTTTATTTTATACTCCAATCCTGCGCTTCCTAGTATAGAAATACCTGTTTTGGCAAATAAGTTCATAGATTTAGAGCTGCCATTTCTACCTCTTTGCCCATCAATGTCAAATCTATTCTGGGCAAAATTCATGAAATGGGCGTAATCTGCACCTTGCGCTTCTTCTCCAGTCAAAAGGTCTATTGTAGGACCAAGGCTTGCCACAAAAAACAAATTATCTTTCAATTCTTTCCCTTTGTATTTTAATAGAAGTGGCAAACTAATGTAATTTGTATGGTATACAGATGTACCTGTATAATTTCCATCGTCATTACGAACATTCATTCTACGCTCACCAAAATATAGCCCAGAACTAAAATCAAACTTATCGCTCAATTCATAGTTGACCATTAACTTGACATTAATGCCTTTCAATCCATTTTCTTCTATAGTAGTATACCCATCACTACTTAAGCTTTTACTACTTTGTGTAGCATCATCATCTGTAATTCTGGCAAAAGTGGACCCTGGAGCAAACTGAAGTCCAAATGTAAATTTCTCTAAGGATTGTGCTTGAGCTAGCATAGAACATGCTATAAATCCAATGGTTACTATTCCTCTTATCATTTCTATTATTGCTTAATTGTTAAAGGTTCTGACTGAGAAAAACTTCCTCCGTTCTTATAGAAAGTTCCATTCACTGTTAGGTTTCTAGTTCCGTACAAACGTCCATTATGATTGATATCGTCACGTACTTGCAACTGAGCGCCATCACTCACATTCAAAACACCGTTTGAATTGATGTTTAGATTACCGTACAAAATCACAAATCCTCTTTGTATCAAAAGACTATCATTAAGATTCATATCCCCATTGATTCTCACTGTATCGTTTTCAAATTCCGTATCTATTATACCTTTGCCTTTTGTGTTAAGATTCAAATCATTTTTGATGGATAAATCAGAGGTGATTCGCACATCTCCATCAACATTTAAATTATTATCAATGTCGAAATCAATAGTAGCATATTCGTTATCTTTAACAGTTGCATCACCTCCTGTATAATACCATCCATTGTACGACTGATAGGGTGTTGGATCTTCTTTACAAGAAAAGAGAAAACCAAGTCCAAGGAATACAAGGACAGAAATTTTTGTTTTTTTCATTTTATAATTGAGTTTTTATTAAACATCATCGGAGATTATAAATCTTACAACGCCTATAATAAATTGTTTATTTTAAGTTGAAATCCATATTAGCCACTACTTGTTTTACCTACACTTTATATTGTGGAGAAAGTGCAAAATGGGGCAATTGTTTATACAATCTTACTTGTAAAAATAAAGGGTAACTTATTGCTATTAAAAATATTATTATTGTTTATTTCAAGCACAATATTTTCAAATTTTAGTGTTTTTTAGAGTACATGTTTTTATCTCTAAACATGTCATTTACTTTACACCTATTTCCAATTACTATTTTTATAAACCTCTATCAAAGCTACTAGATTTAGTTTTTGTTGATACCACTTGATTTTTATGTTTACAATTACAATTTTTACCTGTATTAATTTTATTTATAGACTACAATTATAACAATAATAGTTGGCATATTAAAATATTTAAATGAAATTTAAGAGTATTAACATTTTGATATTAAACAAGTTGAATATTAAGTTCTAGTCATTGATTTTTAATATGATTAGCCCATGTTGAAATACAATATTAGATTCTATTTATAAAATACTCGTATCTAAAAGCTATTTCTTTTAAATGCCACTTAATAAGCATTCATTAGCAAAATTATGTGAATATACGTTATTGTACCAGTATTGGAATTGATTAGTGATTTTGGGCGAAACCCTATCGGGTCAGGCTTTACACTCTCGCTTTTGTTGCTGAAAAAGCAACAAAGAGCTCCGCTTCGATCCTTTTCGCAAAAAAATAATATATACTGGTATCAAAGCGGATATTCACAAAAAATTATAACAATGCTTGCTTTACATTTTGTGATAAATAAAAAAACCTATTTCAGATTAGACTCTTTTAATTCCGTTTTGTTTTTACAACAACTAGGTGTTTTTGTTTCTACATTCATTTTAGGAGACAAATAAGGAATACCAAGCCCCAATCCTCTAAAGACCATAATAACGCCAACAATTATACTCAGGGTAGGCACCAATGCATTTTGGTATTTTGATAAAAAAAAGGGTTTAAGTGGCAAATGCAATTTATAGTCTGTATTAAACAAGTATCTTTTTCAAATTAAGGACTTCTCTCTTTCCCCTGAAAATAGATAAATTTTCGTTTAGTGCCTTGTCATAAAAAAATGTTTAAAGCAACAATAAAAAACTTAATTTCAGATTGCTTAAGTCAAAACTGATTCCCGAATAAATAGTTGGGATTGCAAAAAATTAAGTCTTGAAATTGATAGCCAACAAATAATTTATCAATACATGTCTACAGACATAAAGCAAAAAGGGAAGTTATTCGTGCGTGTACATACATTCCTAAAAAAACAGATTTTTACACCGTTACAGATAAATTCATCCAGAAAATTACACCCAGCTTAAATCATAGAG
>JAYVIQ010000147.1:0-5089 GCA_043770215.1 Cytophagales bacterium
TCAGCAACAAAAGCGAGAGCGTAGAGCCTGACCCGATAGGGTTTCGCCCAAAATCACTAATCAATTCCACTACTGGTACGATAACGGATATTCACAAAAGAATTTTAATAATTACTTTCAAACTAACATTTAATTGGATTTTTTACTTAAAAAAAATAGATTTTTAGAATCCTTATGCAATATTTGTAAGTTGGAAATTCTAATTTATTTTCCATCATAAATCATAGCATACAAGGAATGAAAATTTTAAAATTCGGTGGTACTTCTGTAGGTTCAATAGAAAGCATAAATCAGACTTTAAACATACTTAGCCAGTACTCCAAAAATGGAATACACTATGCAGTAGTTTTTTCTGCTATGGGTGGTTTAACAAATGTATTGATAAACATGAGTGAAAAAGCGTCTTTAAAAGATGTCACTTATATAGAAGCACTTAAGGCTTTTGAAAACAAACATTTTGAAATCATACGGGCACATGTAAATGCTAGCGAACAAAGCCAAATATTAGGCAAAGTAAAAAACATGCTTAATGATTTAGAGGATGTCTTGCAAGGAATCTTTTTAATAGGTGAGCTTTCTAAACGCTCTCTTGACTTTGTAATAAGTCATGGAGAAATAATAAATACGTTTATTTTAGCAAAAATAGCCATAACCAGGGGTATAAATGCTGAATACATAGACGCTAGAAATTTAATACAAACTAATAGCAATTTTGGTGCAGCAAAGATAAATTTTGAAGCAACAGACAAAGCAATTGTCAAACACTTTACTAATAGTTCTAAAACAGCTTTTATCACTGGATTTATTGCTAGTGATGCAGAAGGCAACACCACAACACTAGGCAGAGGAGGATCTGATTATACTGCTTCTGTGTTTGCGGCTGCAATAAATGCAAAAGAAGTAGAAATTTGGACAGATGTAGATGGGGTAATGACGGCAGATCCTAGAAAAGTGAAAAATGCTTTTTCTTTAGATCATCTTTCCTACAATGAAGCAATGGAGATGTCTCATTTTGGAGCCAAGGTCATTTATCCGCCAACATTACAACCTGTTTTTATCAAAAAAATACCTATTAGAATAAAAAACACCTTCAACCCTGAATTTGCTGGCACATTGATCTCTGAAAAAACAGAGACAATAAATAACATGCGTGTAAAAGGCATCTCATCTATAAATGATATTGCCCTACTTACCCTTCAAGGTAGTGGTTTGATTGGTGTTACGGGTGTAGCTTCTAGATTGTTTGGTAGTTTAGCTACTGCTAAAGTAAATATAATACTAATTACACAAGCATCTTCAGAACATTCAATAAGCTTTGCTATTGAACCTTCTGAAGCTAAAATAGCAGAGGATGCTATAAATGAAGAATTCTATTACGAAATTGAAGCAGGAAAAATAGATCAAATAAAAAGTAGATTAGGCTTAAGTGTGGTAGCTATCATTGGAGAAAATATGATTAATTCTGCTGGAATAAGTGGGAGAATGTTTTCTTCATTAGGCAAAAACGGCATAAATATTATTGCTATTGCGCAAGGTTCTTCTGAGCTAAATATAAGCACTGTAATTCAAAAAAGTCATTTGAGTAAAGCATTAAATGCACTTCATAACTCCTATTTTCTTGGAGAAAGTACTACTTTAAATTTATTTATTTTAGGTCCCGGTCTCATTGGTGGAACTCTATTAAAACAAATAGAACAACAAAAATCTGCTTTACAGAAAAAGATATCTTTACATCTAAAAGTAATAGGTATTGCAAATAGTCAAACAATTTTTTCAGCACCTGATGGCATAGACCTAAGCAGTTGGCAAATAGACTTAAAAAGTAGTCAACAAAAAGCTTCTCTCAGAAAATTTATAGATCTAATAAAAGAATATAATTTACCAAATAGTGTATTTGTAGACAATACTTCTAACAAAGAAGTAGCTGATTATTATGAAGAGTTGTTGTCACATGCCATTTCTATTGTTACTCCAAATAAAGTAGCTAACTCTGGTACATTTGCTAGATATAAAGCACTAAAACTTGCAGCTAAACGCTCTGGTGCTAAGTTTTTTTATGAAACAAATGTTGGTGCTGGACTACCAGTTATAAATACATTACAAGGCCTGATGCACAGTGGAGACGATGTATTGAAAATAGAAGGTGTGCTTTCTGGTTCATTGTCTTATATTTTCAATACTTATGATGGCACTACAAGTTTTAAAGAGGTAGTATTAAAAGCTAAAGAATTGGGTTTTACAGAGCCAGATCCAAGAGACGATTTGAATGGAATGGATGTTGCCAGAAAGATTTTGATTCTTTCCAGAGAGGCTGGATATGCCCTAGAGCCCAATGATATTTTGGTAAAAAATATATTGCCAAAATCTTGCATAGACGCACCTACTGTAAATCAGTTTTTTATTGAACTAGAGAAAGCAGACCATGTTTTTAAAGAATTGATTACCAAAGCTAAAGAAAACAATCAGAAACTCTGTTTTATTGCATCTATGCAAGAAGGAAAGGCTGAGGTTTCTCTACAAGCGGTAGATAAAAATCATCCTTTTGTTGCTTTATCTGGCAGTGACAATATGATTTCTTACACCACTGCAAGATATAAATCAAATCCATTAGTCATCAAAGGACCTGGTGCAGGAGCCGAGGTTACTGCAGCTGGAGTTTTTGCAGACATCATAAAAATTTCTACCGAAGGTTAAAAATAACAAATGAATAAATCAATAAAAGCTTTCGCTCCAGCTACTTGTGCCAATGTGGCCTGTGGCTTTGATGTTTTGGGTTTTGCTGTAGAAAACCCTGGAGATGAAGTGATTATCACATTAAATGATACTGGCAAAATAACCATTAAATCTATAACGGGTGATGAAGGTGCTTTGCCATTAGACCCTGATCAAAATACAGTTTCTCTAGTCATTCAAAAATACCTAGAGCATTTAAACATCAAGCAGGGTTTAGAAATAGAACTTATCAAAAAAATGCCTTTAAAAAGTGGACTGGGTAGTAGCGCAGCAAGCTCTGTTGTGGGCGTGTATGCTTTGAATGAACTACTAGGTAAACCTTTGAAAGTAATGCAATTACTGCCATTTGCTATGGAAGGTGAGCGTTTGGCTTGCGGTTCTGCTCATGCAGACAATGTAGCTCCCGCCCTACTTGGCGGCTTTGTTTTGGTTAGGAGTTATGATCCTTTGGATGTAATAAAACTACCCACTCCAGAAAACTTATGGGCAACAATAATTCATCCTCACATAGAAGTAAAAACTAAGGATGCAAGACAGATATTACGCCAGAAAATAGAACTTAAAGATGCTGTAATTCAATGGGGTAATGTTGGTGGATTAGTGGCTGGATTGATGATGAATGATTACGACTTGATAGGAAGATCTCTTCAAGATGTTATTGTAGAGCCAATTAGATCTATATTAATTCCTGGTTTTTATGAAGCAAAAAAAGCTGCATTAGACAACGGAGCTTTAGGAAGTAGCATTTCTGGATCTGGACCTTCTATTTTTGCCCTATCTACTGATAAAGAAACCGCTCATAAAATAGGTCAAGCTATGAAAACTGTTTATGATACAATAAACATAGAAAGTGAAGTATATGTTTCTAAAATTTGTAATGAAGGGCCTAGAATAATAGAATAGAATTTTGATAAAATTTTAATTTTTATATTTTCAGGGCTTTTTTGTATTTAATTATGCCTCATTATATAACGGCAAATAAAAAATGAAATTCGGTAAGACAATAAAAATATTTCTAATTGACGGAGATCCAAACGGAAGGATGAGTTGTGAATTATCCAACTGGTCTGGAAAGGCATATAAAATCCCGAGAATCAAAATTAAGGATTGTACAGACCGTGACGACTTGACAAGCACAGGCGTGTACTTACTATTCGGGAAAGACGATGAGGGTAAAGACCAAGTTTATATCGGTGAAGCAGAATCAATTTTAAAACGACTTAATCAACAATTGACTTCAAAGGACTTTTGGAACGAAGCAATAATATTTATAAGTAAGGACGAAAATCTGAATAAAGCACACATAAAGTATTTGGAAAACCGACTACATGACATTGCTAAATCTGCTAATCGCTATAGGATTGACAATTCAATTATTCCTACTCAGTCCTCCATTTCTGAATCTGATAGAGCAGAAATGGAAGAATTTATTGAGTATATTAAAATGCTTGTTAATACTTTAGGTCATAAGGTTTTTGATGAGAAGCGAGAAATTAAACCAAAACAAAAGCAGGAGACATTTTTCATCCAAGCTGCAAGAGGTGCTGACGGACAAGGAGAGCCTACCTCAGATGGTTTTGTTGTTTTCAAAAGTTCTAAAGCAGCTGCCTCAACTGTAAACTCAATGACTCAAAACTTTCTAACTTTTAGACAAAAGCTAATTGACGATGGTGTTCTCATAAATAAAGGAGAGTATCTTGAATTTTTAGAGGACTACATTTTTAGTAGCCCATCTACAGCAGCATCAATTTTGTTAGGACGGAATGCAAACGGAATGACAGAATGGAAACAAAAAGAAGGGAGATCACTAAAAAACTTTGAAACGAATGACCAAACAATAAATGCATAACATCATTCATAAAAAAACTATTCTTACCTGATTTAATCAACCATTGTTATTCATATCAAGTTCAGTGTTTTTAGAGAGTTTTTGTCAATTCCAACTTCATATAGCTATAAACCTTACAGTACAATAATTCTATTTATACAAATGAAAAACCATTTAACTATTTTACAATGATGTCATATGGCATTTTAGCCTGAACACCTTTCATTTGGTTTAATTTTTTTATTTGGTTGTAGTATAAGTACAACTCAGATTCTCTGATATCTTTAAGTTCTTTAGGCAAACTTGCTTGTTTATAACTAGACTCTACTGTACCCCATAAAGAATTTATCCTTGGATAATACACTGTTTCATAAGAAGTTACTTTAGCCTTTTTAGCTGCAATTGCAATTGCATCATCCAAATCTCCTATAACATCTACTAAGCCAATTTTTCTGGCTTTTTGACCCGACCATACCCTTCCAGAAGCAACATTGTCAAGTTGTTCTATAGACATGCCTCTGCCTTTGG
>JAYVIQ010000148.1:0-4393 GCA_043770215.1 Cytophagales bacterium
GCTTGGATTATTAGTTCTTAAATCAGAAAATGTAACTGACCTATAATTTTGTGTTAGATTGGTATAAATTTCTTTGGTTTTCAAAGAATCTTTCAATCTATAACTTGCACCAATTCCAGATATAACAAAAGTTCTAGGTAAATTTAGCTCTTCATTTGTCAATTTATTTTCTAACA
Source organism: Cytophagales bacterium (assembly GCA_043770215.1). Lineage (GTDB taxonomy): Bacteria > Bacteroidota > Bacteroidia > Cytophagales > JAAEPT01 > JAYVIQ01. The sequence continues at coordinate 177 of JAYVIQ010000148.1, forward strand.
CATTACCTGCCAAATCCGTGGTTTTATTTCTATAATAGCCTCTAGCATTGGTATTTATATGCTCTAGGCGCATGCCTGGTGTAACGCTCCATTTAGCACCTAAATGAAAGATGTTTTCAGCAAAAAAAGCTAAGTTTTGGTTAGGAAAGGTAAAATCATTATTTATATTTTCATCCTCTTTTAATACAAAATTTGCATCAGATGCATTATCTCCTATCCCTTGTATGCTTTGATTTTTGGCCGTATAAGCCTTAAAACCAGTAGATAAATAACACTGGTTTTGTTTTATTTTATAGTCATAAATGGCACGTGTTTCGTTACCTACATTTTTAAATTTTCCTAAAATAATGTCTCTGTTACTTAATAAATCATCTGATCTGTTTATTGGACCTAAATTCCCTACCGAGTTTCTCTCTGCAACTAAACCAAAAAACTTACTACTGACTGTCCATTTTGGATTCGGGAAATAATACACCGTAAGTGCAGGAACATACCATTTTATCTCAAACCAGTTTCTTGTTCTGTTGGATTGTCTAGGATTAATTTCAAACTCTGCATCTGTGAGACCACCTGGTTGATGGGAAAGATAATTCATATACGTTTGATCTAAACCTAAAATTATTTTTTCAGAAATAGGCATTTGTATGTGACCATAAAAATTATTCAACGCAAACTCAGCATTTGGTCTATAATCATTACCAGATTTTCTTTGGTAGTAGGCAAAATATTTAACCCCCCTTTCTGTGGTACCACCTATGCTATTAAATGAATTAAATAGGTTGTACGAACCGTAGGTTTGTCTACTTTTTATTGCAAATGGTTTGTCATAGGAAGAAATTAATTTAAAATTTACGACTCCTCCAAATTGGGTGCCATATTGCAAAGAAGCCGCCCCCCTAAGCACTTCAATTTTTTCTAACGCTTCTGAAGGTGGTGTGTAATAACTTTCTGGATATCCAAGGGCATCTGCGCTAATGTCATATCCGTTTTGTCTAATTGTGAAATTTGATGACCTGCTTGGATCCAATCCCCTAGCACCAATACCTAATTGTATGCCTGCTCCGTCTGTTACAACAATATTTGTTAGTGGAGATTTACCAAAAATTTGTCTAGCGTTATTGGTAGACTTATTCCCATTAATGTCTTGTACATTTATAGATTCGATTTTTTTAGAGCCTGTCAGTATATCATCACTTAAATCTCCAATGCTTGTTGTTTTGGTTTTGGAGAGCTCTATGGTATCTAAGATTACATTATATTCTTCAAAAACAATATTTTCAACAATTTGATCATCTTTAGATCTAATTGTAATTGTTTTTGTTTGGTTTTTATGCAAATCTGCAGAAATATAAAAAATGTACGTACCTATCTCTAGATTTTCAAAAACAAAAACATTTCTTACTTGCCTAGATGTAATTCCAGGATTAGAGGTGTAGATATACACCTCTTCTAATTTTTCTCCTTGCGTATTTTTAGCTACAAAAGATATTGAAGCTGCCAACAATGTGGAACTACTAGCAATAAATAAAAAAAATGGAATGAAAATATTTTGTTTTTTAATCCCCATCACCACTTTTAAAAATTAATTCTAGAGATAGAGCGCTCATAACATCTATTTTAAGTAAAACAAGTTGAACTTGAATATCACTATACAACTTTTGAGTTTCAGCCTTATTAACAGCAATGTAAGTATTTACGGGGGAATTTATTGTATTGACTCTAGATAAGATTGAATTCCAACCATTATCTAAATCAGTTAAAACAGCATCATTAATAGAGGACTCATCACTTTTTAATAAATAATGTATACCCAAACCGCCTTTTCCATAATAAATAGAGGATAAGCTTTGAGTACTTGCTTTTAAAAGTTCAGCAGAATATCCAGAGTAAAAAGCCTCTACTCTTTTTGGTTGTAGTGTGCCGCTGGAGGAAAGCCCTAATGGAATACCTATTTTACCAGTCCTAAATTCTCTTTCATAATATTTGATATATGCATTCATCAATAAGTTTATTGATGACCCTTTACCATAGCCAACATTTGCAGTAAATGCATCTGCATAACCTTGATTCCATTCTTTAACTGTATTATCAACCCTTGTTTTTATGTCAACAATTACTTTTTTGAGGTATTTTACTTCTGCAACATTTAAATCATTCTTGGTAAATAAAAGAGTGTCTATAGCACCAAATCCTTTAGATGAAGCTTCTGTAGAGGGTGTAATATCTTTAGTTTCTAAACGTATATTTTCTGCTATTGTTGAATTATTTACAGGATATACATTTATGTTTTGAATCAAGGAGTGAGTACTTGCTGGACCAAAATCAAAGGGGGCGCAGGCTTGCCAAGAAATATAAGCATTCTTATACGCAACCTTTAATGAACTTAAATCGCCAGATGTGTATAAGTCTATAGCTTTTTCTAACATATACACATCTGACTGAAATTGTATGTAGGCAGGTACAATTATATTTCTTGCATAATTAGTCAATACAGCATTTACATCTGCTTTAACTGTCTTTTCTTGTGTATCTTCTTTTTTGCAAGAGCTAAAACCGAATACAAAAAACAAAAGTAGCAAATAATATAAGGTACGTGTTTTCATTTTATTTTTAATTAGTAAATGTAATTAATTTATAAACTGCTCTCCACAGATTTTAGTTTAAATTCTGTTGCAATTTTATTAGAAATTTCTGTTAGTTGCACTTCGGAGATGTCATAAAAGCCTGTTTGTTCAAAAGTCTTTAAGATGCTTTCTGCCACACTTCCACCACCAATTTGTATACCTATTACAAAACCATAGCATTCAGATAATGCATGAAATTTAACTGCATTATCTCCAAAATCTTTTTTTGCATCATTGATGTAATGAATAGCATTTGCAGCAGCTACTTTTGTCCATTCAACTTTAATTATTTCAGCTTGTGCTTTTACAACAGTCTTATTGTTATCTACTATTGCCTGCCTACCGGTTCTAAAAGCAAGACTTAAAGTTGCGTTAGAAGAAATAAATAGATTCACACCATCAGAGTAATCTCCCCAAAAACGGCTAACACCTTCTGTTGGAAAGTTTTTAGAATCTGTAAAATAGCCATAAGCTTCATCCCAGTGGTGTGCCATATCTGTCCCAACGCCCGCTTTGTAGGTAGCAGAAGTATTGTCGTCTAAAAGTATGTTTGCTAGATAATTATTTAAGGCCTGCTCCATAAATACACTAGACATAATCCCCTTCTGAAATGCTTGTGTAAATTCAAATCCTTTTCCGTCTACTAATACTTTTCTAACTGGAGAGGTTACTGTACCACTTATCCCTTTGCTTCCTGGCCTGTTTAGCTTAGAGGTATATGCAAGTTCTTTTAAGAAATTAAGCATTTTATCTTTAAAAACACTTGCTGTTTTATTTGATAATTGCTTTCCAGAAGTATTTAAAGCAGCGTTATCAAACCCAGTTCCGCTGTACATGTTTAGTAACTTTATAGAATCCAACGCTACAGATCCATCGTTAGAAGGCTTAATGTAATTTGTCATTGCTGATAGCATGTCTTGGCGTGTGATTTGGCCACTAAAGTCTACATCACTAAATGAGTATGTTGCAGGAACTTGAATTATCGGTAATGGAGTTTCTTTTTCTGTTTCTTTTGTACAAGAAGAGAAAATGAAAAAACTTAATATTGAAATTGTATATGCTATTTTTTTCATTGTTATAATTTGTTATTTAGATTAATTCTACTGATTTTCAAAAGTAATCTTTTCGTCAAAATAAAAAAACAAAAAATTATTCTTATTTAGATTAATTCTACAAAAGATAGCTAGCACTAGTGGTTTTAACAAAGAAACATTCTAAAACTTCACTTATTAAGGGTTTAAGAGCAGAACAAATGAGTAAAAGTTGTACGAAAATAAATTTCTAATTAGCTGACCTAGTTAAGAAAAAATAGGAATTTATTAAAAAGAGAAACTTTGGTATTCATTCTAAACAAACAACATAGCAAGTACATCAGGAAACATACCTAGCCCAATTATTAAAGAAACCAACAAAAGAATAGTCATCTTATCTAAAAGGGTTATTTCTAAATCCTCTACCCCTAGCTCTTTGTTTTTACCGTAAGTTGCAATAGCAAATTTTAGATAGTAATAAGCTCCTATAACTGAAGAAATAATTGCTATGAGTACGATAGCATAATATCCTTTGTCAAAAGCAGCTATAAATACAAAGTAT
>JAYVIQ010000149.1:0-3631 GCA_043770215.1 Cytophagales bacterium
TCAACTTGGCTAATTTGTCAAGGAGGGTACTCCTATGGTTTTACTTTATTTTGAAGTATAAAAATAATCAGGGTTTACTTTTTCAGTAGACCCTAATTATGGATTTTATTCATTACTCATATTGATGATTTTCCTTTTGAGAGTAATTGCTAATCGGAAATTGAACTCAATTTTAGATTCTACTGTTAAATCTCTATATTGCACCTGTTTTGAAGACAACAATGAACAAGAAGATAGAAGTGATGGATACTACCCTAAGGGATGGGGAGCAAACATCTGGTGTAGCCTTTACTGCTACAGAAAAGTTGAGTGTAGCCAAGTTGCTGCTAGAAGAAGTAAAAGTAGATAGAATAGAAGTTGCTTCGGCGCGAATTTCTGAAGGAGAATATGAAGCTGTAGAAAACATAATTAAGTGGGCAAAAAAAGCAGGTTTTTTAGATAAAATAGAAATTTTAGGGTTTGTAGATGGTGGCAAAAGTCTAGATTGGATAAAAAATGCTGGTGCAAAAGTAATAAATCTTTTGTGTAAGGGTTCTTTAAATCATGTAGAAAAACAACTGAACAAAACACCCGAACAACATTTAGAAGACATAAAAGAAAGTCTAGCCTATGCCAAAAAACTAGACATATCTGTAAATGTGTACTTAGAAGATTGGTCTAATGGAATGAGCCAATCTCCTGATTATGTAGATTTTTTACTAGAAGGAATGAAAGATTTGGGTGTAAAACGCTTTATGCTGCCAGACACACTAGGAATATTGAACCCAGATACTAGCTATAATTACATTGCCCAAATAAAAACAAAATTTCCTGACATACACATAGATTCTCATTTACATAATGACTATGATATGGCCGTAGGAAATACTTATATGGCCATAAAAGCAGGCATAAATGGCATACACTCTACTGTTAATGGCTTAGGAGAACGGTCTGGAAATACTCCTTTAGCTAGTGTTATAGCTTTAAAAGATCATTTAAATGTTTCTTTTTCAGTAGACGAAACTAAATTAAATAGAATCTCTAGAATTGTAGAAGCTTATTCTGGTGTATCTGTACCAGCCAACAAACCTTTGGTAGGCGAGTATGTATTTACGCAAACTTGTGGAGTACATGCAGACGGAGACAACAAAGGCAATTTATACTTTAATGAGCTAATGCCAGAGAGATTTGGTAGGTTGAGAGAATATGCTCTTGGAAAAACTTCTGGAAATGCAAGCATAAAGAAAAACTTAGATGAGTTAGGAATAAGTCTAAACAAAGAAGAGTTAAAGTTAATCACTGAAAGAGTGGTAGAACTTGGCGATAAAAAATCTAACATAACCAAAGAAGATTTACCCTATATCATTTCTGATGTACTCGGTAGAGCAAGCATAGTAGAAAAGGTAAAAATAAAAAACTATTACTCTACACATGTGTACAATTTAAAACCAGTTTCTACAATTTGTATAGAAATAAACGGAGAAGAGTTTCAGGCAACTTCTACAGGAGATGGACAATACGATGCATTTATGAAAGCTCTTGCTAGCATATACAAAGGCTTTAATAGAAAACTTCCACGATTAGAAAACTATAAAATTTCAATACCTCCTGGCGGCAAGACAGATGCTTTAGTAGAAACAATTATTACTTGGAATGACGGAAACAGACAGTTTAAAACAAAAGGGTTAGAGTCAGACCAGCAAGCTGCTGCCATTACAGCAACCATAAAAATGCTTAATCTAATTGAGTCGTAATTATATTATATTATCTCTGTTGCTAGTACTTGTAAGCTTTTTGTTTGCAAGTACTTTTTTTATACCTACAACTATAGATTTTTCTGATTTATCTATTTATTACCAACTCAGAATACCCAAATATGGCATTGCTTTTATAGCTGGTGGATCTTTAGCTATTGCCGGATACATTTCACAGTTGTTATTAAATAATCCCTTAGCAGATCCTTATGTGTTAGGCATTAGTGGCGGCGCAGGAATAACTATAAATCTTGCCATATATATGGGTTTGCCTATGTTTGCTTTTGGATTTTTTATGCCTTACATATATGCATCATTAGGATCGCTTGCGGTAGCATTATTGTTGTTCATAAAACTCAAAAACTATTCTCAAAGCATATCTAGTGTGCTTTTGTTTGGATTATCTATAAACTTTTTTGCGTCTGCTTGTGTTAGCTTATTCATATATTTGTCAGAAGATAGCAACATGGTTAGGGATATCAGTTTTTGGTTTATGGGTTCTTACAACAAAGTTTCATATACAGATTTTGTTTTTGTGGCGTTTATTGTTGGTTTACTTTTGGTTTATGTTCAAACACAGCGTGTAAAATTATACCAACTTCATTTGGGCATAAGGCGTATTCAGGAATTAGGTATTGACACTAAAAAAACATTTATTTCTGGCATAGCAATTATTGTTTTACTTAGTGCAATAATTGTAAGCAGCTGTGGTCCAATTGGTTTTGTTGGTTTAATTGTACCTCATATGATAAGGAATTTTAATTTTAAGCCAAATCTGCTTTTCCCTATCACTTTTTTGGCAGGGGGTATATTAACATTGTTTGCTGAATTGCTTTCGAGTGTACTATTTAAACAAAGTTTACCGCCTGGGGTAGTAACTGCTATGTTAGGAATACCAATTTTTGTATATTTGCTTTCAAATAAATACCGTTTTCATATATGATGTACATCACAAGACATGAACATTTTAACGCTGCTCACAAAGTTTGTAATCCAAAATGGAATGACGAGAAAAATAAAGAGGTTTTTGGCCCATGCTCTAATGAGAATTGGCATGGACACAATTACAATTTGTATGTAACAGTAAAAGGACAAATAAATCCTGAAACAGGTTTTGTTGTAAATTTAAAAGAACTAAGTAACATTATAAAAACTGAAATTACGGATAAAGTAGACCACAAAAATCTGAATTTAGACGTAGATTTTATGCTTAACAAACTGGCAAGTACAGAAAATTTAGTTTTAGAATTTTGGAAAATTTTAGCTCCGCTTATAGCTGATTTAGAAGACGGCAGAGCAAAACTACACAGCATTAAACTATACGAAACACATAACAACTACATTGAATATTTTGGAGAAGAATAAGTCTAAAGTATTTTTTGTAGCTGGAGAGCGGTCTGGCGATTTACACGGGGGAAATTTAATATCTGCCCTATTCCAAAAAAATCCAAGTATAGACCTTATAGGTTGGGGTGGTGATTATATGCAATCCAAGGGCATGCAATTGCTAAAACATTATAGAGAAATTGCCTTTATGGGTTTTTGGGAAGTAGCAAAAAATATTTTTAAATTAAAGGCCATACTTAATCAATGCAAGCAAGATATTTTAGCCCAAAATCCAGCAATAGTAGTGCTCATAGATTATGGTGGGTTTAACATGAAGATTGCTGAATTTTGTTACGAAAATAAAATAGAAATTCATTTTTACATTTCGCCTAAAGTATGGGCTTGGAATATTAAAAGAGCCACAAAAATAAAAAAGTATGTTTCTAAACTTTATTGCATTTTGCCTTTTGAACCTAACTTTTTTAAACAATTTGATTTAGATACGCAATACGTTGGAAATCCTGTTGTAGATGCTATTACAGCATTTAAACAAACACAAAACCTAACCA
>JAYVIQ010000150.1:0-2532 GCA_043770215.1 Cytophagales bacterium
ATTGACTTACAAGTTTAATATAGCACTTAATTTGTATAATGAGGAAATGTCTAAATTAAGTATAGAACAAAGAAAATCTAGGGAAGTAGCCCTACAAGAGCAAGGAATGACACTTGAAAAATACAGAAAAAGTATTTTAGAGAAAGCAAGTACAGAGGAAGATAAAATGTTGCAAGGTGCTTTGAATCAAATCAACTCATTTATTGAGAGTTATGGCAAAAAAGCCAACTATACGCTTATCATAGGCACTACTTCAGCGGGAAATCTGCTGTATGGTGATGAAAAAATAGATATTACAAATGAAGTATTAGAGCAACTAAATAAAAATTATGTTAAATAGAATTTGGTTTATACTTTTATCATTATCAAGTGTGATAAGTGCTTGTAAATCAACTATTCGTACAGAAAAGGAGCTTTACAAGTGGATAAATGATAAGGATAATGGGCTTGTACAAGAAAAAACTACTAATGGATTTACGCTTACAGCAAAATACCTGCCCGCAGAGTTACTTGCTTATAGAGAATATGAAAGTGATAAAACTATACCATTTAACAAGGTGCTAGAAAATTATAAGAAAAATAAGACCTTCTTAATGAGCATTAAAGTAGATACAGCAACTAGGCATACAGGTAATATATTATTTCAAGATGCAGAAGGCTACGCTGGTTATAAACAAAGGATATTGTCTTTTAATTTTGGATTAGAAGAAATGATTTCCTTGAATTATTCAGAAAAGAAGTATAAACCTGTTTTATACACACTAGAAAACACTTTCAATGTTGTAGATGGTAAGAATGTTTACCTAGTGTTCAACATAGACAGTTTAAAGAAGCAAAATAAACAAGACGAAATGGATTTAGTATTTGAAGATGTCCATTTTAGTACAGGGATTACACATTTTCAATTTAAAGTAACAGACTTACAGAATATTCCAAAGATAGAACTATCCAAATAACCCAATGAAAAAGAGAATTATCAAAATCACAGCAGTTACATTGTTGTTTAACTTTGTCTTACAGATATTTGTACCTTCTGTTGCTTATGCACTTACGGCTGGATCTAGTTCGCCAGAGTTTTCAAGTTTTGAGCCAGTGGCGACTACTGATATGGTTAATATACAATCAGGAGATTTTAATTACAACTTGCCAGTAGTAGAAATACCAGGACCAGAAGGGTCTGGTTATGCTTTGTCTTTATCTTACCACGCAGGAGCATCTGCTGAGGAGGAGGCTTCTTGGGTTGGACACGGTTGGACACTTAGCCCAGGAGCTATTAACAGAAGTGTAAGAGGATTTCCAGATGATTATGCTGATACACGAATAGATAAGTATAATAAGATGCCTATCAACTGGACTGTGAGTCAAACTCTTAATTTGGGACTGGATTTACTGGCAATAAAAAAATTTATGAAAGCTGGAAATCAATCAAGCCAATCTGCAACAGGAATTGGCTCCCCAAGTTTGAGTTTAAGCAAAACTGTAAGATTTAATAATAATCAAGGGCTTGCCAACTATATTGGCTTTGGTGTAGGAGCAAAGGGGATTGGTTCAATCAATATGAGTGTAGGCCCACAGGGTACTACTTTTTCAGGGCAAGTTGATTTTATAGGTACCTTGATAAATGGTTATGCTTCTAAACAACTTAACAAGGCAATACTAGAACACAATACAAAGAATGGGACAAAAAAAATAAATGAGCATCAGGCAAAATTGCTGGACAAAGCATTATCAAAGAGTTTACCTGGTTCTTATGGACTTTCTAATAACTCTGAAGATGTAAAAAGCACCGCCATGGCAAATTACAGAACTAGGTCTTTTGATTTTGAAGGAATAAGTCTTACAGGAGATGTTGCTCCGTTTCCTGTAGGTGCAAATTTTGGAATGTCAGGTAATTTGAATGCTACTGAAAATATTCCGCATACTCCTTATAGAGCATTTGGCTACATTAATAATCCTAATAGAGCTAGCTATGGTGGAGACGATGTAGATAAATTAAGTGATTATTACGTTGAAAGAAGTAGCCCATACAAGAAAAGAGACTTATTTGTAGGCATACCTTTTAATAATGCTGATAACTTTGTTGTAATGGGTGAGGGGCTTACAGGTGGCTTTAGATTTTTCCCAAAAAAAGTGGGGCATTTTTATCCAGATTTTAGACGTAATAGTACGTTATTAAGTAGTATAGGGCTAACTGCTCATATTGGAGGAACTTTTGGACTTTCAGTTAAATTTGGATTAGGCACACATGTTACTAAAATAGGGGATTGGGATGGCGTGAATATAAGTAATAATTACCAATTTACACAAGCATCAAAGCTTGAAGAGAAGGGCATATTACGTTTTACGAATGATATGGGTGGTCAAGTAAAATATGGTGGGACAGAAATTCCTTATGCAAGTAACATAAGTTTTACCGCAGGTGATGTTGCTCCTATTCTAGGTAATCTACAACCCAATAGCTTGAATATAAATGGTTTTCATCCCACACCAGCCACACCAACTAACTCTTCTTATATACAGTCACATACTGCT
>JAYVIQ010000151.1:0-2993 GCA_043770215.1 Cytophagales bacterium
GGTCTTCCATGGTAACGGTTCCGTTGTACGTAGCTCCATTAAATTGTGTTCCAGGATACCAATAAAGTTCTTCTGCTTTTACCCTCGAACCTGCTTGTGTGTCTGTATCAGAGATTACTTCTATTTTTTGGTTGTTACCAGCGAACACATTTATACCTGTAACGGGTATAGTTATACGGTATAAGTCTGATCCTAAACTAGTAAATGTAGAACGCTGTGCTGTATACCAATTAGAATAAGTTTCAACTCCTGTTGTTGAAATATGGCGTACATTAAAGCCATAATTTGCCGTTGCACTTGTTAATTTTGCAATTATTGTAATGCTAGACAGTTCGAAATCTAGACTTGTATTGAATGTTTGCTCATATTTGTTTACTCCATTATTTACAATAGTTGTTCCGCCCACAGGTAAAGTATAGTCTGGTCCTATCTTGGAAGAGGTTTCTTTTATGTAATGAAAGTCAGCTACTGCATTTTGGGTAGCGCTTGAAATAAAATTTTTTCCATTTCCGTCTGTACCATAGGACCCTATGTCTGCGGTTACAGTTTCGTACCAATAGTATTTTACATTTGTTGCTGCATCTGCGATAACAATGTTTGCGTTTTGGCCTGGACAATATTCTTTTTTTGATATTGTTGGTAGAGCGCAAACTTGTGACCAAACAACAAAGTTTGAAATGACAATAAATAAAACTAATAAAATTCTTTTCACAGTAAATGTTTTTTGTACTTGTTTTGTATACATAAATATACCAAAAAGTAACCTCCAAAAAACAATTTTTTTATTATATCTTAAAAAAAAGAGAATTAACCCTTTTTTTTAAGATATAATATTGAAGTGAAACATTTATTATAAACTAAAAACCGTATGAGATTGTTTTTTTTTCTTATTTAATTAGATGAATTACCCCACTATGTCCTTCTCCTCTTTCTTGCTTTTTATCAAATTTCACTACATAGTAGTAGGTGCCCTCTGGGTAGTTTTTGCCGTCCCACTCGTGTAAATGATAATTATGGGTTTTGTAAATGTTGTGCCCCCAACGGTTAAATATTGTTACAACAGCATCTGGGCAGTTCTCTATGCCTTTTATTCTGAAGGTTTCGTTTATACCATCTCCGTTTAAAGTAAAAGCATTAGGTGCTTGTATGTGGCATCCTACTTTAATAACTATATCAACACTGTCTTTGGATTTGCAATTGCCATTAGAAGCTTCTAAGAATGCTCTATGGTTACCAGAAAAAGAAATGGTATTTATATCAGAATGCATGTCTAATGGGTCTATAATCAGGTTTCCGGTAGTTTTGGTGGTCCATTTTGCTGTAGCACCTTTACTAGCATAACCAGATAATTTTAGGTGGTCGCTAAGGCCTCCAATAATAGGGTTTATGCCATGTGCATAAGCATGAACCTCGGGTTTTTGTGTTACTTTTACATCTAAAGCCAATGAACTTTGCTCTGTAACGCAGAATTTATTTTTAGCTAAATAATAATATTTACCGGCTTGTGATATATTTTTTAAAGTAGAATCCGTTGCGGCTAAGTTTTTCATGTCTTTTCTCCATGAGTATGTTGTAGGCACTCTTTTAGGTTCTAAATCTCCACCAATAAGATTTACCATACTATCGCTACAAATATCAACTTTAGGAGTTATAATGTATGGACTTGGTTTTCTAATAGCCACTAGCTGAATTGTATCTGAAACTTGTTTGTCAAAGCTACAAACATCATTTACTTCTAGTGTCACAATCAATTTACTATCTTTTTCAAGTTTGTCTATAGCTAGTTTTGGAGTAAGAGTTGTCCCTAAATTTATAGTGTCTAATTTCCAAATATACCTTGCTGCTGAACCAACATTTTTTGTTTGCGCAAGTGCCTGTATTGCAGTTTCCTGACAAACAGTATCTACAGGATTTAACTCTATTTTTGGTTTATTTCCTGGTAGTATAGTAAGAACTTTAGAATCTTTATCTGGAGGACAAACAAAGTTAGTTACTTCCCAAGTGTAGGTAGTAGTGCCAGGCTTGATTTCATCACCATGTATAAACCACTGGTCTTTTTTTAGAGATTTTGTTGGTTTTTTTGATCCTAACCAGGTGCCTTCTTCACCTTTGTTTAGTGGAGCAGTTTCTATCATTACTGTGTCTGCCAATTCACAAGTATCTTTTATTGGATAGACTATTGCGTCAGTTGGTCCTTTAACTGCAATGGTAAATGTATTCATTTTTGTTTCACATCCAATAATAGGGCTAGAGATGGTGTATGATATTTTGTTTGTTCCAATAGCTAATGCATTAATTGCTCCAAAAACTGGATTGTTTCCTTGAACAGGAGTAACTGCATTTCCAGTACTTGACCAAGTAGTTATCTCTTTTCTTGTTGGATTAGGTAACTCACCTTTTAATACAGCACCGTTAGTTATACAAATAGTTATACTGTCTTTGTTTACCAAAGTGTCTTCGAAATAAATATTCGGCTCAGTTAGTTGTGGTAAACGATTTATAATTACAGTATCATCAGAAACCGGGCAAATACCATTTTCAACTGTCCATATACAAGCCACAGCTTGGTTTATTGCCAAACCAGAAAGTACAGCATCTTTTTTATTAGAGTTGTTTATTGCTCCTTTGTCACAAATCCATTTACCTATTCCTTTTGTAGGAGCTAAAGCATTTAAATTTGTGCTATCTAAACATGTAACTATGTCACTACCAGCATTTGCTTTTGATGGATTTTGATAAATAGTCACCACAAAGCTATTTTCAGCTTTACAAACAGGAGTAGTAGCAGTTTCAGTATAGACAAAGATAGTTTGAGTAGAAGTAATAGTACTACCAGCGGCAAGTAAAGAGCCACCTTTGTTGGTAGCAGTATAGTAGAAGTTACCAGCAGAAAGAGCAGGAAGGGTGTAAGAATCACAAGCAGCAAGTGAGGTAGGCGCATCAGCCGTAGGATTAGCAATTACCGTAACAACTACATTGTCAGTAGCCGAACA
>JAYVIQ010000152.1:0-10052 GCA_043770215.1 Cytophagales bacterium
AGCTAATACAATTAGTAGAAGAATAAAGCTAAGGCAATAAAAAATAAATGGGCTATTGAGCCAAAACCGATAATCAACGACAAGAATACCAAAAGCTAAAATAGTGGCTATAAATATCCATAAGGCCTGATTGCCTGCTCTATTTCCAATTTCGAACATAGCTGGTGGGTCATTTGGTACATATATAGCTGCATAAATAGAAAACCAGCCAATGATTACAATAGAGTAAAATAATAATACTGTTGTAACATCTAGGTCTTTGAGTATTGATCTATTGTTTGCTTCTATCATATCTAATGTATATTGGAAACAGTTTTTTGTCCTGGTACAACTATCGGAATTGTTTGTATTGATTTCTTAGTGCTATCTTTTGGCAAAACTGGGGGAGGTATATTTATGAAACGTTTGTCTAAAATTCTTTTCTCTTTCCATTTGTCTGTAATTTCTCTTTTTATGTATTTTTCAATCATAAGACTTGCTATGGGAGCTGCCCATGTAGCCCCAAAACCTGCATTTTCTATATAAACAGCAATCGCAATTTTGGGATTATCTTTAGGAGCAAAAGCAATAAAACAACTATGGTCTTCGCCATGAGGGTTTTCTATAGTTCCTGTTTTGCCACAAACAGCAATATCTTTTATTATGGCACTTCGTGCTGTGCCGCTTGTTACCACCATTTCCATAGCATCTTTTACACCTTGGTAATATTCTCTATGGTTTACAGTAGTGTACCTTTTTGTATAAAACTGTTTTACTAAAGATTTATCTCCGTCTATGGATTGCACAAAGTGAGGAGTGTAAAAGTAACCCATATTGGCAATAATGGCTGCCATATTTGCCATCTGCAAAGGTGTTACTAAAAGTTCTCCTTGCCCTATGGAATTTGAATATATGTAGGTTTTAAACCACCTATACTTTCCATAACGTTTATCATAGAAATCTGTGCTAGGAACTTTTCCAGAACTTTCGTTGGCTATATCTGTACCTAGTTTAGATCCTAACCCAAAAGAAATAATTTGTTTGTACCACAAAGCAAAACTCTTATGTGTGTTTTTGTACATGTTTTTATCAAGTCCTTTGTCTAGCATTCTGTAATATAATTTTACAAAATACCTATTAGAGGACAGCATAATGGCTCTTTTGTAATCGTAAAAGCCAGCTGGAGCATGATCTCCAATACTTATGTCGCTTACATTTATTTGTTCCGTTGTGGTTGTAGACCCATCTTGAAGACCTACTAAAGATTGTAATATCTTGAAAATAGAGCCAGGAGGATAAGTTGCTTGCACCGCCCTATTGTATAGTGGCTTAGTTTTATCCATTAGCATTTTGCCATAATTTTTTGAGTAATATTTACCAGTCAACTGATTTGGGTCATAGGTTGGTGCTGTAATCATAGACAATATCCCTCCGGTTTTAGGGTCTATGGCTACAATACCACCAATTTTATTTTCCATCAGTTTTTCGCCGTATTGTTGAAGTTCTAAATCTATGGTGGTATATAAATTTTTGCCTCTTTGGGCAACAGTATCAAAAATACCATTGTTAAAAGAGCCCATGGGTAAACCTTTGGCACTAACTTTTATGTATTTTACGCCTCTTCTACCTTTAAGCTCAGCCTCATATGTTTTTTCAAGTCCCGAAAATCCAATTAAATCTCTAGATCTATAATATTTGGTGGTGTCTCTATCTAATTGTTTTTGGCTAATTTCTGCTACATAACCAAGTGTATTTGCTAAATTTTTGTGCGGATATGCACGTATAATTTTTGTAACAAAAGAAAACCCTTTGTAGTCAAAACGATCCTGAATTTTGGCATATTCTATTTGTTCAAATTCTGGGATGAAGGTAAAAGGCATGTATTTATTAGGGGCTTTTTTCATGGCCGCATCAAAATATTGTTCTGTAATGCCTAAAAGGGCACAAATTTCAGCTTTTTTGGTTGTGTCAACGTCTTTTTTAACTGCCTCTAAAGCATATATGGGCTTGTTATAAACCAATAACTTTTTGTTCCTATCATAGATTAACCCTCTATATGCAGGAATTTTTTCTATTCTAGAAAGTATAGATTCTGCCCTAGTTTTGTATCTATCTGTTGCTATTTGTATATAAAATATACGTACCGAATAGATAAACGCTACTACTAAAAAAAAACCAATAATTATTTTGTGCTTGTTTTGATTCATATAGATTGTTCTCTTCTAAAGAAAAGAAAATTGATACAAATAATAACTACCGTAGTAAGCAAAGTACTAAATACTATGCGTATGAGGTTTTTTAAAATAAAATCTACCCCTGGTGCCATCAATAAATAAAATATTGTTGTATAAAACAATGAGGCTAATAGGGTGTAAACTGTAAAATTCCATGTTCCAAGTCCTTTTAATGTATAAAAAGTAGTTTGTTGCTCTTCTTTGGTTTGATGCTTTACCAATCCAAAAATATTGAATCTAAAAAACATAAGCGTCATGCCACAAAAAGCGTTTATGCCCATCGTATAGTTAAACGCATCTACAAATGCTCCCATAAGCACAGATATAAGCAAATTTACAATCATGCCATTAGTAGCAGGCAATGATAAAATAACTGTGATATAGGCAAAGCAAAAGGCAAAACTAAATGGATGTATTTGTCCAAAGACAAGCACTTGAGCCCATGAAAGCAACACAATAGCTAAAACTTGCGAAATAAAATCTTGATTTTTCAAAACAAACTATCTTTTTGTAATAGCAAAGCACTTTTTTCTATATAAAGCTGATTTCTATAGGCAAAGCAATGCTCTAATTTCTGATGGTTTTCAAACAAAAGTACTTTTATTTCCCAAAAGGGCTGGTTTTCGTCTACAGATACTTCGGCTATTTTTCCTATGGGGTGGTTCTTTGGGTAAATGCTGTTGTAGTCTGTAGTGACAATGGTGTCTCCTTTTTTAATTTTTAAAT
Source organism: Cytophagales bacterium (assembly GCA_043770215.1). Taxonomy (GTDB): domain Bacteria; phylum Bacteroidota; class Bacteroidia; order Cytophagales; family JAAEPT01; genus JAYVIQ01. Next base: position 2,940 of record JAYVIQ010000152.1, read on the forward strand.
GCCTAGGTATTTCAGTTAGGTTTACATAATTAGGGGTAGAACCATTCCATTTTATACTCCCCAACTCATTAGAGTTTTTTATTCTAGCAGAAACAGAGTTGTGTACATGTAAAACGCTTTTTACTAAACTATACTTTAATGAAGTGCTTACAACCTTACCTATGATACCGCTTGCAGTAACTATGCCGTTGCCTATTTGTATACCGTCTAAACTTCCTTTGTCTATGGTTATAAAATTTTCATCATCTACAACAGAGTTGTACACAACTCTGCACGGTATGTAAAGTGCGTTTATGGCAGGGTCTAAAAGTTTAAATTTCCCTACTTTAGCGCTGTCTTTCATAAAAAGACTATCTCCTTTTAGGTTTGCATTTATTTTGTATATGCTATCGCCTAAGAGAGAATAATTTGTTCTTAAACGTTCAATTTCAGCAAGTAATTGTCCGTTTGATTCTACCAAACGTAGGTTTTCGTTTTTCAATACAAAGTATGAATTGATGTTTGATGTACTTTTATAAACAGCACCACCTAATCCATTTGAGGCATGTAACCAATTTACTCTTTGTAAATGATTAAAATTTACTGCAAAGTAAAAACAAAGTATAGACAAAATAAAATACACCAAAGTATCTTTAAATCTGAGTATTATCAAAAATAAATTTCCCATGATTTAAGAGACTGCAATTTTTCTTTCCAAAATTTTACTTCATCAATACGGCCTTGTAGGCCTTTAAATCCCCAACCGCTGCACCTGTTCCTCTTACTACAGCTCTTAACGGATCTTCTGCTACTTGCACAGGAAGCTTCGTTTTAAGAGATAATCTTTTGTCTAATCCTCGTAATAATGCTCCTCCACCGGTAAGGTGAATGCCATTATCATAAATATCTGCAGAAAGCTCTGGTGGAGAAATTTCAAGTGCTTTTAAAACTGCTTCTTCTATTTTAGATATACTTTTATCTAAAGCAAATGCAATTTCAGGATAACTAACTTTTATTACTTTTGGAATACCAGTCATTAAATCCCTGCCTCTGATTTCATAATCTTCTGGGCCATCATCTAACTCTGTCATGGCAGCACCTACTTCAATTTTTACTCTTTCGGCTGTACGTTCTCCAATCAATAGATTGTGTTGGCGACGCATATAATCTAAAATATCTTTATTGAAAACATCTCCCGCTACACGTACACTTTGGTCACATACTATACCAGATAAGGCTATTACAGCAATCTCTGTAGTACCACCACCAATATCTACAATCATAGACCCGTAAGGTCTTTCTATATCTATACCCAATCCTATTGCTGCTGCAATTGGTTCATGAATCATGTAAACCTCTTTTGCACCAGCATGTTGAGCACTATCTCTAACCGCTCTTTTTTCTACCTCTGTAATGCCAGAAGGGATGCAAATAACCATTCTGTGCGAAGGCGTAAAAATAGATCGTTTAGGATAAATCATTTTTATCATTTCACGTATCATCATTTCTGCTGCGTGAAAATCTGCAATTACACCGTCTTTTAATGGACGAATAGTTTTTAAGTTTTCATGTGTTTTCTCATGCATTTGCATTGCTTCTCTGCCCACAGCTCTAATTGTACCCGTAAGCTTATCCATAGCTATTATAGATGGCTCATCCAAAACAATTTCTCCGTTTTGGATAATTAAGGTGTTTGCTGTACCAAGGTCAATGGCAATGTCACTTGTTAAGAAATCGAAAATACCCATGAAAATTTTTCTTTATTAACTGTTAAAACTATAAGTTATTGATTTATTTTGTCTTATTCAATATTAATGCTTAAAATGTCTGATTCCGGTAGTAACCATTGTCATTCCATTTTTATTGCAATAATCAATTGAGTCTTGGTCTTTTATAGAGCCTCCTGGCTGTATAACTGCAAATATACCAGCTTCTTTTGCTATTTCTACACAATCCGGAAAAGGAAAAAAAGCATCTGATGCCATAGCGCAACCTTCTAGTGATAAACCAAAACTTTTTGCTTTTTCTATAGCTTGTCTTAATGCATCTACCCTAGAGGTTTGACCCATGCCGCTTGTAATCATTTGTGTTGCAGTAGCAAAAACAATAGCGTTAGATTTTGTGTGTTTGCATACTTTGTTGGCAAAAATCATAGCGTCTAACTGTTCTTTGCTAGGTTTAATTTCTGTAACAAAGGTAAAGTCTTTTTCTGTTTCTATATTTAAGTCTTTGTCTTGCTCAATAACACCGTTTAGCAAGGTTCTAAACTGTTTTGTGTTTTTTGCATTTTCTTTCTTTACCAATAAAATTCTGTTTTTCTTTTGTTTCAAAATTTCTAAAGCTTCTTCAGAAAATGAAGGGGCAATAAGAATTTCAAAAAACAGTTTATGTAGTTCTTCTGCAGTAGCCAAATCTATTTCTTTTGAAGAAATAATTACGCCACCAAATGCAGAAATTGGATCTGATTGCAAGGCCTTTAAGTAAGCATTTTTAAGCTCTGAATCGCTAGCTATACCGCAAGCGTTGTTGTGTTTTAAAATAGCTACAGTAGTAGACCCTTCAAACTCATTGATTAAGTCTACAGCGGCATCTACATCTATCAAATTATTATAAGATAGTTCTTTGCCATGCAATTGCTCAAACATTTCTTCTAACTTACCATTAAATACACCTTTTTGGTGCGGATTTTCTCCGTATCTTAAAACCGTTCTATCTTGGGTACTTATTTTTAAAGCTTCAACACCTGTTTTGGTAGAAAACCAGTTAAAAATTGCTCCATCGTAATGAGAACTTGTATTGAAAGCCTGTGCAGCAAAGCGCATACGGTCTTGCAAGGATGTTTCTCCGTTTTGATTTTTTAAAACATCAAGTAATTCAGAGTACTGGTTTTTAGAGGGTACTATAACTACGTCTTCAAAGTTTTTAGCTCCTCCTCTGATTAATGCAATTCCACCAATGTCTATTTTTTCTATAATTTCATCGTCAGTACCGCCTGCAGCTACTGTTTCTTCAAAAGGATAAAGGTCTACTATAACCAAATCTAAATTTGGAATGCCATATTCTTTTACTTGTTCTTGGTCTAAAACATTGTCTCTTCGGTTTAGAATGCCTCCGAAAATTTTAGGATGCAAGGTTTTTACTCTGCCACCTAAAATAGATGGGTAACCAGTCAAATCTTCAACCGCTGTAACTTTTATTCCTAAACCCTCTATAAACTCTTGAGTGCCACCCGTTGAGTAAATTACAACTCCTTGTGAATCAAGTAATTTTACTATTTCGTCTAATTTATCTTTGTGAAAAACAGATATTAAAGCGGATTTTATTTTTTTTACAGACATTAAATTATTGTTTTAAAGTGCAAAGGTAGGTTTTTATATTTTTTATGCCCCTAATTTTTGTGCTATTTTTTCTATTTCTTTTGGGAAAAATTCATACTCCAACAAATGCACTTTTTTAGCAATTTCTTCAGCGCCGTCATTTGCAGTTATTTCTGTAGAATATTGAGCAATAATAGCTCCTTGGTCATAGTGTTCATTTACAAAATGTATAGTTATTCCTGTTTCGGTTTCACCAGATTCTTTTACAGCTTTATGTACAAAATCACCATACATGCCTTTGCCTCCAAATTTTGGCAAAAGTGCTGGGTGTATGTTTATAATTCTATTCGGGAATGCATCCACTAGATTTTTAGGGACTAACCATAGGAATCCTGCTAGTACAACCAAATCTATTTTATGGGTTTTGAGAATATGTATAACATGATCGCTACTTGAAAAATCCTCTCTAGAAAATACGCTATACGGAACACCAATTTTTTTTGCTCTTTCTATTACATAAGCTTTAGAATTATTTGTTAAAATCAGGGCTATCTCTACTGAGGTATTTTTGAAATAACTAACTATATTTTCTGCATTGCTCCCTGAGCCAGAAGCAAAAATGGCTATTCTAGTTTTTGTCATAATAAAGGAATGCTAAGGCAGCCAATAAGCATTATTATTTTAAGAGTTTGACTACTTTTTTTAAATGCTAAATGGGTGTTGTGGGTAAACCAAATCAAATATTGGACATAAAATAATAATCCTGTTACTACTAACACTGAAGTGATTAGTTTAAAATCATTGTGCCTAAAAAGCCCTATCCAGATAGAAATTAGGAATATCAAACTTAGCATAGAAACAATTATTTTTGTATTTTTTATGCCCAATTTAATGGGTAATGTTTTGGCATTGAGCAATAAATCTCCTTTTATGTCTTCAGCATCTTTTATTATTTCTCTGATTAGATTGCTTAAGAAAGCAAACAAACTAAAAGCAAGCAACAAAGAATTTGGCTGGCTCAAGTAACTTAAGATATATATAGAAAAGCCTCCTAAAAAAGCAATGAGTATATTGCCTATTAAAAATGTGCGTTTTAAAGTGTAAGAATAAAACCACAAACCTACTATTGTAAGAAAGGAATAGAAGTATATGAATTTTTGGTTTCCTACAAAAGACAAAAAGATAGTAGACATGTTTAAAACAAAAACAAACAATAAGGCTTGTCTTCGGCTAATTTCTCTACCAACATACACTTTGTTGGGTTTGTTTATTGCGTCTGCTTTTATATCAAAATAATCATTTATGACGTAACCTGCGGCTGTAATAAGTGCAGATCCCATAAAAAATAAAACCATGCGCCAATTTATAGTTAATCCTAAAATATAGATTGCGCACAATACCTGAGCCAACACCACAAAAAATAAATTTATAGGGCGTGTAAGATACAGCAAGGCTTGTCCTTTTTTCACTTTACAAAGGTAAATAATTAATGGGAAATATTTTCTTTTAAATGCATTTGATCAACCTTAAGTAGTACTATAAGCCATTTAAATAGTCTTTTTTTTATATTAAGCAATAATGCGAAAAGCTTTTAGAAGCTAGCCTTTTATAATTGCGTATTACTACGTAAATTGTATAAATTAAATAGAATTCAAAATCGCAAATAAAAAATTTATGGCTAACAAATATGATTTGATTGTAGTAGGTAGTGGACCTGGCGGATATGTTGCTGCCATTAGAGCATCGCAATTAGGTTTTAAAGTAGGGGTAGTAGAGAAAGCAGAATTGGGTGGTATTTGTTTAAACTGGGGGTGTATACCTACAAAAGCATTGCTAAAAAGTGCTCAGGTGTTTGAATACATTTCACATGCAAAAGACTATGGAATTTCTGTAGAAAAACCTGAAGCGCATATAGAAGAAATAGTAAAAAGAAGTAGAGGTGTTGCAGATGGAATGAGCAAAGGAATTACTTTTTTACTTAAAAAAAATAAAATAGACCACATCAAAGGCTTTGGTAAATTAGCAGCAAGCGGCAAGTTGAATGTTACTGATGAAACAGGTCTTGTAACACTTTATGAAGCAGATCATATAGTACTTGCTACTGGCGGAAAATCAAGAGTACTTCCTAATTTGCCACAAGATGGTAAAAGAATCATTGGCTATAGAGAGGCAATGGTTTTGGATAAAAAACCAGAATCTATTGTAATTGTTGGTTCTGGTGCTATAGGAGTTGAGTTTGCTTATTATTATAATGCCATTGGTACAAAAGTTACGGTTGTAGAATTTATGCCAAACATTGTACCAGTAGAAGATGTTGATGTTTCAAAAGCATTAGAGAAAAACTTTAAGAAACAAGGCATAACTGTTATGACAAATGCTTCTGTAGAGTCTGTAGATACAAGCGGTAAAACCAATAAAGTAAAAATCAAAACGGCTAGTGGCGAGGAAATTATAGAGTGTGATGTTGTATTAAGTGCTGTAGGAATGAGTACAAACCTTGAAGGCATTGGTTTAGAAGATGTAGGTGTTGCTACAGACAAAGGCAAAGTGTTGGTAGATGATTACTATAGAACAAATATCCCAGGTATTTATGCTATTGGAGATATAGTTCATGGTCCGGCTTTGGCACACGTTGCAAGTGCAGAAGGTATTATTTGTGTTGAGAAAATTGCAGGTCAGCATCCTCATCCATTAAATTATGGAAACATACCTGGTTGTACATATTGTTCACCAGAAATTGCTTCTGTGGGTTTAACAGAAAAAGCAGCAAAAGAAAAAGGGTATGAAGTAAAAATTGGCATGTTTCCTTTTTCTGCTTCTGGCAAAGCAAGTGCTGCTGGAGCAAAAGACGGTTTTGTAAAAGTTATTTTTGATGCTAAGTACGGCGAATGGTTAGGTGCTCACATGATTGGTGCTAACGTTACAGAAATGATTGCAGAAGTTGTAGTAGCAAGAAATTTAGAAACAACAGGACATGAAATTATTAAATCTGTTCATCCACACCCAACGATGTCTGAAGCAATAATGGAAGCTGCTGCAATGGCGTATGGCGAAGTAATTCATTTATAATAAAAAGTTCTATTCTTTAACAGCCTCTAATGATGACAGTCTTAGGGGCTGTTTTATTTTTAAAAAACCTATCTGCTCTAAGAGTTGTTTCAAGACAATTATTGGTGTTTGATTGCCCTAAGCGCAGTTATTTTCAGGCAGCTTTAAATTTACTATGTGTATGTGATACACAAATAATTGTGCTGATTTTAGTTGAATAAAAAAGGGTTTTACAGCAAGCACAGAAAAAACTAAAAAACAGTTTTAATAAACCCTATTTTAAACGTGTTATACAAGCCTAATAAATTCAATAAAGTATAAACCCTACACCAGCTTCTAGCTTCCACAGATCAGCTGAATCAAATAATCTTTGATAGTATCCGCCGGCAAATAGTTCTGGTTTAAACCTTTTTAGTTCAGAGGGTCTAAAATATAATCTGGCACCTATTTCTTTTTTAAACTCAGTTCCTTCTTGCGATAAAAATTTTGTGCCATCAAAAGGGGTTATTCTTCCTTCTACACTTGCTCTAAGTTTTTCATGATTAAAAATAAAATCTATACTAGTTCCAAAATCGGTAGAAACAACAGACTTTGTGCTGCTACTATTTGGGAAATAAACTATTCCAAAACCAGACCGCATGGTTACATGTGTTGTGTTTATGTAGTTAAACTCAACTATTTGCCAATCATAAAATGCTAGAAAATCTTTTAGAAATGAATTTTTTTTATCTTGTATTATTTGAGCTCTTAAAGATGTGCCTAGGATACC
>JAYVIQ010000153.1:0-3399 GCA_043770215.1 Cytophagales bacterium
TACGCTCTCGCTTTTGTTGCTGAAAAAGCAACAAAGAGCTCCGCTTCGATCCTTTTCGCAAAAAAATAATATGTACTGGTATCAAAGCGGATATTCACAAAAATTTATATCCCTTTTGTTAAACAACAACTCTTACATATAAGTATAATGCAATCGTTATTAGCAGATAACCCATCCAACGAATATTATTAAGAACCTAATTTTAAAAAAAATAGAATTTTATACAGTATCAACACCTTTAAATAGCTAAGCTTTTTCTTCAGTTTTTAAATATTGGATAAGTTTTTTTACAGCCAGTCCCCTATGGCTTATTTTATTTTTAATGCTCATATCCATTTCAGAAAATGTGATTTCATACCCCTTAGGTTTAAAAATGGGGTCATAACCAAAGCCATCTGCACCAGACCTCGAGTAGGTTATCTCTCCAGCCACCTCACCATCAAAATACAATTGATCTCCCGTTTCAGTGATTAGCGTTATTACTGTTTTAAACATTGCATTTCTGTTTTCAGTGTTTTCTAATGCCAATAAAAGTTTATTCATGTTTTTTTCTGGGTCGCTTGGTAAGCCAGCATATCTAGCTGAATACACACCAGGAGCACCGTCTAATGCTTCTACTAACAAACCCGTGTCATCTGCAAAACAAGCTATTTTGTATTTTTCAAAAATAAAATTGGCTTTTTGCAAAGAATTTCCTTCTAAGGTGTCACATGTTTCTGGCAATTCTTCAAAACACGCTATGTCAGATAAGCTTACAATTTCGTGCTCGTTTCCTACCAAAGAAATTATTTCTTTAAGTTTATTTTGGTTGTTGGTGGCAAAGCAAATTTTCATACTACTAATGAAATAAATCCTGACATATAGAATCGACAAGCAATTTGCCTTTCTTATTAACTATTATTTTTTGCGAATCTATAGATAAATACGCTTCATTTATCCATTTTTCTCCAGAATTTAGGAGTTTTTCATAAGCATTTATGCCAAATAAGGCTATAAAATTTTTAATGTCTATGCCCCACATAGTCCGTAACTTGGTCATAATGTGCTCATTTATCATATTTTCTGGGCTTAATTTCTCTGTCTCAAAAAAAGACAATCCAGTGGTTATTTGATGAATGTACTTTTGATTATTTCTAGTATTTATATATCTACTTAACCCATCATAAGAATGTGCAGAAGGTCCTAGGCCTATATATTTTTTATCTTCCCAGTAAGATAAGTTGTGCTTTGCGTAATAATTTGGCAAACCAAAGTTTGATATCTCATAATGATCAAAACCCACTTCAGATAGTCTATTTGCTATTATTTGGTACAAATCACAAGCCTCATTTTCTGAAACAGGAATCAAATCTCCTTTGCTATACTTGTTTCCAAAAACAGTTTTTTCCTCAATTGTCATGCAATAACTAGCAATGTGATAAGGATTTAAAGCAATTATTTTTTCTAAATCATGCAAGCTTGTTTCTGGGGCAATTGTAGGAATTCCAAAAATTAAATCTAGGTTTAAGTTTTCAAAGCCAAAATCTTGTGCTGTTTTTACAGATCTTTCAGCCTCTTTTTCATCATGGCATCTATTCATATAACGCAAGGCTTCTGCATCAAAAGACTGAATGCCAATACTAAGCCTATCAAAACCTAAAGCTTTCCAATCCTTTAGTTTCTCTTTAGAAACATCATCTGGATTAGCTTCAAGGGTAACTTCTTTTAAGTCCAAAGGATGTACTTTTGCAAGTTCATTTAATAACTTTTCTATTAAAGATACTGGCAATAAAGAAGGAGTTCCGCCCCCAAAGTATATGGTTTCTACGGGTTTTCCATCCAAAAAGTCTTTTTTTATCTTAATTTCATTACACATAGCATCTACCATCTCAGATGCATTTTGAGTATTTGTAGAAAAGTGAAAATCGCAATAATGACAGGCTTGTTTACAATAAGGAATATGAATATAAATTCCAGACATGCTAAAACTATTTTGTGAGTTTCAAAGATAGTGTATCTTTGCATTGTTTATTTAAATAAATAAGATGATTTCTGAATCTATGTCTGTAGAATCTGTTTTTGCTTTTCTTTGGGCGTTAGTTGTTTGTTCATTTTCTATGCCACCAATCATTTTTTTGTCTTTTAGAAAAAAATTGTTGGATGTGCCAGACGATAGGTGTGTACATATAGATAGCACCCCAAGATTAGGTGGTTTAGCTATTTTTGCTGGATTTATGAGTGCAGTCATGATTTTTGGAGACTTTATAAGGCCATTTTTTGCCATGCAACACATTTTAGCCGGTGTATTGTTGTTGTTTTTTGCCGGTTTAAAAGATGATATTGTTCCAATAACTCCCTTTAAAAAGTTTTTTGTTCAGATATTAGCTACGGGCATAGTTGTTTTTGTTGGCGGGCTAAGAGTTACTTCTTTACACGGGTTTATGGGCGTAATAGGTCTTACAAACATAGGCATAAGCTATGCTTTTACTTTTGTTATGATCATAGCTATAACCAATGCTATAAATTTAATTGATGGGTTAAATGGGTTAGCGGGGTCTTTAGTCTTATTAATTTCTATTATTTTTGGTGTGTTTTTTTACAACTTAGATTCTCCCATAGCTATTTTATGTTTTGCATTGTCAGGAGCACTCATTGGTTTTTTAAAATACAATTTAATAGAGGGTAGAATATTCATGGGCGATTCTGGCTCTTTGGTCATTGGATTTTTGGTAGCTGTATTTTGTGTTTCTTATTTACAATCAGATTTATCTGAAACATCTAAAACGCCACATTTGTGCATAGCCATAATTGTAGTGCCTTTGTTTGATACACTTAGAGTTTTTGTTACTCGGATTATTCAAGGCAGGTCTCCATTTTCTCCTGACAAAAACCACATTCACCACAGACTTATGCAATTGGGACTTTCTCAATTAGCAACTGTAGCAACCTTATTGCTTGTAAATATTGCCATTGTATCATTCGTATACTTTTTACCCAAATTAGATTTAACCATTTATGTATCAACATTAGGAATTTTGGCAATAAGTGTTTCTTTAGTTTTTCGTATTACAGAAAAAAAAGTAACAAATGAAATTTAGAGCAATCCTATTTCTAATCTTTGTTTTTGAATTTGGCTTTTCTCAAAATCAGAAATTTGTATCTCTAAAACTAGATAAAGAGTACCAAAACAAACAAATTACTATACATGCAAAAAACGGAGATGTATTTTATTTTCAATCAAATGTTTTGATAAAAAAAATACAGAAAGGCACTACAGACAAGATTTTGGTCAATAAGCCAAACTCTTTTTTGTATTCTTCACATACCCTTTCCAAAAACGATCTTTTTTACCAAGGAAAAGAAATTTACAATTCTTTTTTAGAATCCAGAAATACCCCCATTTACAAAACACCTAGAATA
>JAYVIQ010000154.1:0-3110 GCA_043770215.1 Cytophagales bacterium
GAATAATAAGAACTATGGCTTTGTTAGAATCCTCTGCATCTCTACTGCCTTTTAGTACACAAGCATTACCAGATTTTAAACATAGTGCAAAAACATCAAAAGTCACATTTGGTCTAGATTCGTAAATGATGCCTATAGTTCCCAAAGCAACGCTTACCCTAGATTGTTTTAATCCATTTGGTAAAATATTTTTTTCTAATATATTTCCAATTGGTGAAGGCAACAAAGATACATTTCTAAGATCTTCTGTAATGGATTTTAGTCTTTCTTTGTTCAAAAGCAAGCGGTCATATTTAGGATTACTAATATCCATACGGCTCAAATCCTTTTGATTTTCTGCTAAAATGAAGTCTTGTTTTTCTAAAGCAAGATCTGCTACTTCATTCAAAATCGAATTGATTTCATTGTCTGTAAGCATTACTAACTTTCTTTCAGATTTTTTAACTTTTTGTAAGTTGAAAATCACTTCTTTTTCCAAGGCATTTGTTGTACTCATCATTGTATTTAGTCCTAATTTCTTGTGCCCATGGGCATATTTTTTATTCATATAAAGCATTAAAAAATAGTGCTTTATTTTTTTGATTTTTTTCAATAACCATAAGCTAGTTATTGAATGAATTATGTTCAAAACCCAACTGGTTTAGGTGCTAGAGTTTAACTTTTTTTCTAAAAAGGTGCTGTATAAATCATTTTTGTAGAAATAGTTAGAATTAATAATCTTTACAAATCCTTATTAAGAGCCTCAATTAAAAAGTCAAAAATTAATCTGTGGTAAATGTAGTACCTATTTTTTTGTCAGAAAGAATGTCTAAAACTACATTTTCTTTTTTTCCATTGGCTATTGTGGTAGAAATACCTTTCAATGCTGTTTTTCTTCCTATAGAGTATTTAGAGGCCATTCCACCTCTGCCTGCAGAAGATTTAGAGGTCTGTATTTTATCTAAATGGTTGTCTTTTAAACCAATAGTAGAAATAATTTTAGAGCTGGGTTCTTCTGGGTTGCCATCAAACAATCCTTCTACATTACTCAAAATAATCAATTTATCTGCAGAAATCAAAAAAGCAGTTAATCCTGCCAATTCATCATTATCTGTAAACATCAGCTCATCTAAAGAAACTACATCGTTTTCATTTACTATAGGTATTATGCTATCTAAAAGTAAACCATTGAAGCAGTTTTTCATATTTTTGTATTGAACGCCGCCCATAAAATCTTCTTTTGTAGCAAGTACTTGCGCACAAATTAATCCATGTTTCAAAAAAAGATCTGTGTAAATATTCATTAGTTTTACCTGACCAATAGAAGAATAGACCTGGCGTTGAGTGGTTACATCATCTACATTTTGTAGTTGATACAAAGATTTTCCACATGCCACTGCACCAGAAGAAACCAAAACTATTGTGTATCCAGATTTTTTTAGCTGTGCTATTTGTGCTACCAAATGGCTCATTACTTCTAAATCTATTTGCCCGTCTTTTGTTGTAAGCACATTAGACCCTACTTTTAAAACTATTTTCTTACTCATTTCATTTGCAATTTAATGAATTAGTAGCATGAATTAAAACACTAAGCTTGTAAATAGTTTTGGAATCATACATTAAATGTGTCAAATATCTTTAAGCATAAACAGCTCATAAAATCAAGACTATTCTCACTTACAGTATATAATTACTAGATTTTAGCTCCTTGGTTGAACTTTTTTTTCTATTTTTGCAAAGTACAGTAAGAAATAAAGTTCAAAATGTTCGATAATTTAAGTAGCAAATTAGAAAAAGCATTCCAAACCCTAAAAGGTCAAGGTAAAATAACCGATATAAATGTTGCTCAAACCACTAAGGAAATTAGAAAAGCCTTAATAGAAGCAGACGTAAATTATAAAGTTGCAAAAGATGTTACTGATTCTATAAAAGAAAAAGCAATGGGTATGGGGGTAATTACTTCCATCACACCAGGGCAATTACTTACAAAAATTGTAAATGATGAATTAGCCCTATTGATGGGAGGTAAGGCTACTGAAATAAATTTGAGTGGAAACCCTGCCATTATCTTGATGTCTGGTCTGCAAGGTTCTGGTAAAACAACCTTTACCGGAAAATTGGGTAATTACTACAAACAAAAAAATAAAAAAGTATTATTAACCGCTTGCGATGTATACCGACCAGCAGCCATAAACCAATTAAAAGTTTTAGGAGAGCAATTAGGCATAGAAGTTTTTTCTGATGAAGGAAACAAAAATCCGGTAGACATAGCGCAAAAAGCGGTGGCTTATGCAAAGGCAAATTCTTTTAATATCGTTATTGTAGATACAGCGGGTAGGTTAGCAGTAGACGAAGCTATGATGTCTGAAATTGCCCTCATCAAGTCTACAATAAAGCCATCTGAAACTCTTTTTGTTGTAGATGCCATGACAGGTCAGGATGCTGTAAATACTGCAAAAGCTTTCAATGAAAGAATTGATTTTGATGGCGTAATTCTAACCAAGTTAGACGGAGATAGTAGAGGAGGAGCAGCACTTTCTATCAGAACGGTTGTAGATAAGCCAATAAAATTCATAGGTACTGGCGAAAAGTCAGAAGCTATAGACGTTTTTCACCCAGACCGTATGGCACAACGTATCTTGGGAATGGGAGATGTTGTTTCTTTGGTAGAACGTGCGCAGCAAGTTGTAGATGAAGAAGAATCAAGAAGAATAAACCAAAAAATACGCAAAAATCAATTTGATTTTAATGACTTTATTTCTCAGTTAGATCAAATAAAGAAAATGGGAAATATAAAAGATTTAATGGGTATGATTCCTGGTATGGGCAAAGCCATGAAGGGTGTAGAGGTAGATGAAAATGCTTTTAAGCCTATAGAGGCAATTATATGTTCTATGACTCCAAAAGAGCGCTCAAATCCAGATATTATAAACGGAAACAGAAGAAAAAGATTGGCATTAGGTAGTGGCACAACAATACAAGATGTAAACAACCTAATGAAACAATTTGATCAAATGAGAACAATGATGAAAAAAATGAATAAAATGTCAAATACAAAAGGAGGGTTATCTAGTCTTTTGGGCTAAATAGTACAACTTTTTTTATTTTCATTTATGATAAAATATAGCTAG
>JAYVIQ010000155.1:0-18531 GCA_043770215.1 Cytophagales bacterium
GTGATTTTGGGCGAAACCCTATCGGGTCAGGCTCTACGCTCTCGCTTTTGTTGCTGAAAAAGCAACAAAGAGCTCCGCTTCGATCCTTTTCGCAAAAAATAATAATATGTACGGGTATCATTGCGGATATTCACAAAAAGTTAAAAAAAGATTAAATCACTTCCCATTCACCTCTATGTGGCAACAATGCATCTCTAACTTTAAGCATGTCTGTCTCTAATACCAAAATATAAGCTATAGAGTACATATCATTTATTGCCTCAGTACCGCAGAACGTGGTAAGTATAGATTCTTTATTTGCAAATTCATTCAAATGTATTTCATGGTGCAGAGCTATAGCATGAGCATCTATGCCCCTAAAATCCCAAATTAACTTTATGCGTTTCATATTCTAGCAAAAGTAATAAGTAATTGTAATAATATTTATTTTTAGATTAAAAAGATATAATTCTATAGATTTTGTAATTTGCAGATCTATTAATTACGATATGATACTAAGAGCTGAAAATCTGATAAAGAAATACAAAACAAGAACTGTTGTAAAAGGTGTTTCTGTAGAGGTAAATCAAGGGGAAATTGTTGGGCTTCTTGGCCCTAACGGAGCTGGTAAAACAACTTCTTTTTATATGATTGTAGGTTTGGTAAAACCATTTAGTGGCGAGATTTTTTTAGATGATGTAAATATTACAAATCTACCTGTATTTAAACGAGCCCAAAAAGGAATTGGCTATTTGGCTCAGGAGGCTTCTGTATTCAGAAAACTTTCTGTAGAAGATAACATAAAAGCCGTTTTAGAAATGACAAAAATGTCTAAGTCAGATCAGAAAAATAAAGTAGAAGAACTTTTAGAAGAGTTTAGCCTTACCCAGGTAAGAAAAAATATGGGAGAGGTGCTCTCAGGAGGAGAAAGGCGTAGGACTGAAATTGCAAGAGCCTTAGCTACTGACCCTAAGTTTATCTTGCTAGATGAGCCTTTTGCAGGAGTAGACCCAATAGCGGTAGAAGAAATACAAGGCATTATTACTAGGTTAAAACAAAAAAACATAGGGGTTTTAATAACTGATCATAATGTAAACGAAACTTTGTCTATAACAGATAAGGCATATCTTATGTACAGCGGAGATATTTTAAAAGCTGGAACACCAGAAGATTTAGCCTCTGACGAAGAAGTAAGAAGACTCTACCTAGGTAAGCATTTCGAACTAAAGCGCAAGATTTAAAGAAAGCACTTTTATTATTTGCATTCTATTTCAACAACAGAGTTAAGTTTATACAATGAGTATTATAAATAATATTTTTGGGTGGGCACTTAAAAAGCGAATACACCAAATAGATTTTTTTATAAAATATCCTATAGATGTACAAAATGAGGTTTTGTCTAAACTATTAGATGAAGCACAAAACACTGAATGGGGGTTAAAGTATGACTTTAAAACCATAGACTGTTATCAGAAATTTGCAGAAAGAATACCGGTATCTAATTATGAGCAGCTTTATCCAGAAATTGAACGCTTGCTAAAGGGTGAAAAAAATATTTTGTGGCCAGGTGCTATAGATTGGTTTGCCAAAAGTTCTGGCACCACAAATGCAGCAAGTAAATTTATTCCTGTAACAGTTGCATCTTTAGAAGACTGTCACTACAAAGGAGGTAAAGACATGCTTTCACTATATTATCATAATTTTCCGCAAAGAGAATTGTTTAGTGGGAAAAGCCTTTCCATTGGTGGTACTCATCAAATAAATCCTTTAAATCCAAAATCTAATTATGGAGATGTAAGTGCTGTAATTATGCAGAATCTGCCTCTTTGGGCAAAAGCTGTACGCACGCCTTCTTTAAAAGTGGCACTTATGGACAATTGGGAAGATAAGTTAGAGGCTATGGTGCTAGAGTGTACAAATGAAAACGTAACCTGCATGGCAGGAGTGCCTACCTGGACACTTATTCTTTTGCAAAAGATAATAGAAAGAGAAGGCAAAAAAAATATTTTAGAAGTCTGGCCAAATTTAGAGTTGT
The DNA here is from genome assembly GCA_043770215.1 of Cytophagales bacterium. Classification (GTDB taxonomy): domain Bacteria; phylum Bacteroidota; class Bacteroidia; order Cytophagales; family JAAEPT01; genus JAYVIQ01. The sequence goes on from JAYVIQ010000155.1 coordinate 2,015, forward strand.
TTGTGCATGGAGCAGTTTCTTTTGATCCATACAAAGCTATTTTTAAAGAACTAATACCAAGCAATAAAATGAATTACCAGGAGGTATACAATGCATCTGAAGGTTTTTTTGGGATTCAAAACGATCCTAAATCAGATGATTTATTACTTATGTTAGACTATGGTGTATTCTATGAGTTTATTTGCATGCAAGACCAAAGCAAAATAATACCGTTATCAGAAGTAGAACTTGGGAAAAATTATGCCCTAATTATTACTACTAATGCAGGACTTTGGAGGTATAAAATAGGTGATACTGTACGTTTTACATCTGTAAATCCGTATAAAATAAAAATATCTGGAAGAACCAAACATTTCATAAATGCTTTTGGTGAAGAATTGATGGTAAGTAATTCAGATATAGCCATTAAATATGCTTGTGAAAACACAAATACAACCATAAAAAATTACACCGCAGCACCTATTTATTTTGAAGGAAATAACCGCGGGGGGCATGAATGGCTGATAGAGTTTGATCAAAATCCATATGATTTAGAACGATTTACATATCTTTTAGATAACAAATTAAAAGAAGTAAACTCAGATTATGAGGCCAAAAGGTATAAAGATATTGCCCTTAGTATGCCCATAGTCCAGGCTTTACCGCCAGATACCTTTCTTAGGTGGCTCAAATCTAAAAACAAGTTAGGTGGGCAGTTTAAAGTTCCTAGATTAAGCAATGATAGATCTTATTTAGAAGAAATAAAATCTTTTGTTTAACGCCATAGTGATCAGGGGTGGTTATTGTATTTTTCTAAACTCTTGTTCTATTTGGTCTATAGTACTTAGGCTAAATTCTTCTCCAAACCATCTTTCAGTAATTGTATTATCTCTTACATAAAAGAAACAAGGGAAACTGCCTAGGGTTAGATGTAAGACATCTAGCATATTTTCTGCAAGGTAATGTTTGAAATTATGTGTACCTGCTTTTTTTCTATACAATTTTAAATCACTTATTTTTTTGCTGAACACTAGAAAAGAAACATCTATTTCAGGATTTCGCTTTTTAAATGAGGTCAATGTTTTTCCTGCAAGGTGGCAATGGTTACAATCAGCGTCTACAATGCAAAGTAATCCATTGAAATTTGGTTCTGCTTTGTTTAAATTTAAAAGCACTGTATTTGTATCTGAGAATAAAAGGTCCTTTTTAGTTGATTTGTTTGTTTTAAAATCGTCTAAAAAAATTGGTGACTTTAATGCTATACAAACAGCAACAAATGCAATGCAAATAAAGCTAATGATAGCCCCTCTAACCCAGCCAAAGTTTTTGATACTGAAAACAACTAAAAAAATTAAAAGAATAACTTCTATTCCTTTAAATAAAAGTTTGGTAATTAACCAAGGAAATACATTAAGTTCTAAAAAAAAGAACTCAATTTCTTGAATGAACAAACCCAGCCCAAAGAATAGAATTAGTATGAATGAAATAAGTGTTTTCAAGAGTGTGTGTATTTTAGTGTAATATCATTTATCTAAATTCCGAGTGAATCGTTTACGCTTTTTAAGTGATTATTTTAATATTTAGTAAATACAATACCATCTTGCGGAATAGATTTTTTATTTTGGGTTTTGCTTTTTGATAATAAAATAAAACAATGCGGGAAAAAATCGTTTGATGTAAACAATAATTTGCTCTCCATTGCCTATGAGTACTTCTTTCTTTTTTTTATAGATGGAGTGTATTATTTTTTTTGCACAAACCTCAGCGGTCATGCCATTTTTTTGGTTTGTATCTAAGGTATTGGTTTTATTTCCTTTTTTGTCTAATGCATTTATAGATATGTTTGTAAGTACAAAAGCAGGGCAAATTATGGTAATTTGAATGTTATCTTTTTCTAGTTCTAAGCGCAAAGATTCGTAATATCCATGCAAGGCATGTTTGCTTGCCGAGTATGTAGAACGTAAGTAGAAACCAAACTTACCCGCTAAACTACTTATGGGCACAATTTGACCGCTTTGCTGTGCTTGCATGTAAGGTAAGACTGCTTTTGTCAAGGCAATATTTCCAAAAAAGTTTACCTCCATTATCTTTCTGTCTATATCCAAACCTGTTTCTATGGCTTCAGAACGCTGACTTATGCCTCCATTGTTTATTAGTACATCTATCTTTCCAAAATAGTCAATGGCACGTTTGGCTAGTACATCAAAATGATCATTCACTTCCAAATCAAACGGAATACATAGTACTTCTGTTTGGCAGTTTAGTTTCACTTTTTCTAGTTCTTGTTCCCTTCTGGCAGACAGAATCAGTTTAGCTCCAAGTATTGCATATTCATAAGCCAAAGCCTCCCCTAAACCACTACTAGCGCCGGTGATCCAAATGACTTTTCCTTGCCAGTTATTCATTATTAAGCTTATTTTTGACTATCCATTTGGTCACTGCATTGCACAAGTATCCTACAATAAGCACTATTATAGAGTAAAAAGTATAGGTCTGCGGCAACGTTGCTCCTGAAACCCTAATGCTTACAAAGAATAAAAAAATCACCCCTGTTATACATACCCAGGTGCTTATTTTTAAAACTTTTGCTAATGTTTTATAATTAAAGTTTTCCATAAATTTCTATTGTTTTAAGTGCCATTTTTTCTTTTGTAAATCCTTCCAAAAGTTTTAGATATGCTTCATTAGTTAGTTTTTTTTGTAGGGCATCGTCTTGCAATACATGTATAATTCCTTGTGCAAGAGCCTTAGAATCTCCCACAGCTGTCAATAATCCTGTTTCTTGGTGAATAATAAATTCTGGTATGCCTCCGGCAGCTGTACTTACAATGGGTATAAAATTGCAAGCAGCATCTAGTAAAGTAGATCCTAACCCTTCTGTTTTTGAAGTCATCAAAAATACATCTATGTCTGGGAATAGTTGAGGTATGTCGTTTCTAAATCCTGTGAGCGTAATAGAATCTGCCAAATTTTTATTTGATACATAAGCCTCTATTTCATTTCTTAATGGACCATCTCCAATGATAAAAAAATGGAGGTTTGGATTAATACTCAAAGCTATTTCTGCAGTATCTACAAAAGTGAAATAATCTTTGTGTGGAGCTATGGCGCTTATGTTAGCAATTATTTGTTTGTTATTATCAATAGAATATTCCTTTCGCAGAATGTGTTGACCTTTTTTATATGGAAATCTCTTTAGGTCTATGCCATCGTGAATTACGCTTAAATGATTTGTTCTTTTTAAATCTGGTAAGAGTATTTCTTTTATGGCATTAGATACGCATATAATGCGTTTTATACTTTTATGGTTGAATTTCCATTTGCTTAAAACATTGTTTTTTATGGCAAAATCTACTTTTCTGCTTAAAACAATAGGGGTTTTATTCCCGAAAAAAGCACTAAGCACAGCCATTGCCTGCGAATGACTACTATGAGCATGCAAAATACCAATATGCTCTTTCTTGCATATAAATAAAAGTTTCAAAGCAGTAAAAACATCTATTTCATTTCTAAAGCCTAAGTCATAATGCTTGATATTTTGTTGCTTGCAGTATATAGAAAAAGCACTTCCTTTTCTGCAAGCAACTAGTGGCTCTATATTATGTTTGATTGATTCAGCAATTAAATAGGCCATCTGTTGTTCGCCACCCCGCCATGTTTTCTCGCTACTTAAATGTAAAACTTTCATTTATTTCTGCTTGGCAAGTTTTAACATTTTTTTATATTTAAGGTAGCTGGCCCAGGCAGATAATCTGGCAATTTGAAATCCTATTTTGCCATCCAAGAACCCTCTTTTAAGAATGTAATCTTTAAAAAACTTTATAGTAGCAGCCATATACATAAATACATATCCTGTTTTTTTTTTGTTTTCTAAAGCAGCTTTAGCCCCAATAGACGTAAAATATTCTATTTGCTTGATGTGCTCTTCTTTGCTAGATAATGTATAATGCAAAATATTTGAATTGAAATAATGAATTTTGGCTTTAGGTTCCATCACATACTCATCGTGTGGGTTTTTTCCTTGCCAGTTACCAAGCCTGCTATCCCAAAGCCTTAGTTTTTTATCAGGATACCAGCCACCGTGCTTTACCCAAGTGCCACAATAATTATTGAGTCTATTAAAAAAGTACCCATCATTCAGCCAATTGTTTTTTACTGACATAATGTCTGAAATGCTATATTTGTCTAAACATTCATCTGCATCTAATGATAAAATATAAGGGTGGGTCGCATTTTTAATGGCTAAGTTTTTTTGCTCTATATGACCTAAAAATCTATGTTGGATAAATTTCACTTTGTATTTTTGGCAGATTTCTTTGGTTTTATCTTCTGAAAATGAATCAATTACAACAATTTCGTCAGCCACTTTTAGCACAGATTCTATACACCGAGCAATGTTTTTCTCTTCGTTATAAGTGATAATGACTACACTGATCTGTACCTTCATGGAATGATAATTGATAATTATTATACGAATCTAGTTTCTAGATTAGATTTATTTTACTAAAATAGCAATAATTGGCGGTTGAAGCTTAATAAAATGTCAAATATCGAAGCAATAGATAAAGAAACGAACAAAGAAAAGGAACAAATCTTCACCTCTGAATTTTTGCCCTACGCTAATTCTTTGTATAACTTTGCATATCGATTGGTACAAAGTGAAGATGATGCGCATGACCTAGTGCAAGAAACTTTTTTAAAATCATTTAAATATGCATTGTCTTATGAAAAAGGAACAAATGCAAAAGCTTGGTTGTTTAGAATATTGAAAAACACCTTTATCAATGAGTATAGAAAAAAGACCAAAGAGCCAATAAAAGTTGACTATCAAAAAGTTGAAACCATCTATAACTCAGAAGATTCTGAAGTAGAGGCAACATCTGATTTGAGGACAGAAACAGTAAGAGATATGATGGGTGACGAAATTACCCTAGCCCTTAACTCATTAGATGTAGACTTTAGAACTATAATTATTTTGTGTGATTTAGAAGATTTTAAGTATGATGAAATGGCACACATACTAGATATACCAATAGGTACTGTAAGGTCTAGATTACATAGGGCCAGAACTTTATTAAAAGAAAAGTTGACAGGTTATGCAACAAAAATGGGCTATTTGAAATAGATTTGTACTATGGCTTGTAAAGAATGTGACAAAATAGCAAGTATGATTCACGCCATTTTAGACGGAGAAGCAACTTGTGATGAAATGAAAGAATTTGAGCAACACTTAGACAATTGCATACATTGTTCTAGTTATTACCATGAAGAGAAAGAACTTTTTACGGAAATTAAGGCTAAAATGGAACTTAAATGTTGCCCAGATAAACTGTTGAATTCTGTAAAAGAAAAAATACAACAGCTTATTAATTAAATTATGAACGGTAAACTAATTATATTATCTGCACCTTCTGGATCTGGCAAAACTACCATAGTAAGACACTTACTAACAAAATTTCCAAATTTAGGTTTTTCTATATCTTGTTGTACTAGAGCTCCAAGAGGCCAAGAAATTCACGGAGAGCATTATTATTTTTTGCAAAGAGAAGATTTTGAACTACGCATAAAAAACAATGAATTTGTAGAGTGGGAGGAGGTATACGAAGGGAATTATTACGGAACCCTAAAACAAGAAGTTGAAAGATTGTGGTCTATTGGCAAGATGGTAATTTTTGATGTAGATGTAAAAGGAGGGTTAAACCTTAAAGAATTTTACAAAGAGCAAGCTCTAGCCGTATATGTAGATGTAAGCGACCTAGAAGTAGTAAAGCAGAGGCTTAGAAATAGAGGTACAGAGGATGAAGAATCTCTGCAGTTGCGAATAGATAAGATGATAGAAGAGTCATCTTACAAAAACTATTTTGATGTTCTGCTAAATAATGATAATCTAGAACAAACGTTTGAAAAAGCAGAGGGACTAGTTCGTGATTTTTTGAAATAATAAAATGTATTTCTCATGAAAATAGGCTTATTTTTTGGTTCTTTCAATCCCATACACATTGGACATTTAATACTTGCTCAAGCTGTACTAGACAAAGCAAAGCTAGATAAAATTTGGTTTGTAGTTTCTCCGCAAAATCCTTTTAAAGTAAAAAGCACATTATTGCATGAGTTTGATCGATTGGACATGGTTAGAGCAGCCATAGATGATAATCCTAAATTTGAAGCTTCTGACATAGAGTTTAATCTAGAAAAACCAAGCTACACTGTAGATACGCTGGCTCATTTAATAAGCAAATACCCCAAGCATGTTTTTAGCCTTATTATGGGCGAAGATAATTTAGAAAATTTGCACAAATGGAAAAATGCCTATTATATTTTAGAAAACCATGATGTACTTGTTTATCCAAGGCCAAACGCAAAGCCACATAGCTTAGAAAACACCACCAAAATAAAACGTATAGATGCACCCATGTTAGATATCAGCGCATCTTACATTAGAAATGCCATTCAAAAAAATCAAAGTATAAAATATTGTGTTCCTGACGAGGTAAAAGTATTGGTACAAAGTAGAGGGTACTATTTGTAGTTTAAAATTTAGTTTAGGGTAATGAAATAAAGAACTTAAAATGTATGAGTCAATGCATACAACCTAAATTTCAATACCCTAATCAAAAAAAAATTACACTTTCATAATATCTATTTCTTTTTGGTCTAGCAGAGCATCAAGTTCTTTGATAAACTTGTCTAGCATGCCTTGCACTCTGTCTTCAGCAGTTTTTATGGCATCCTCAGAAGCACCATCTTTTAATAATTTTTTAAGTTCCTCATTGGTCTCTTTACGTACACTTCGCAAACGCACTTTGCCGGTTTCGCATTCTGTTTTTGCTTTTTTAACCAAGTCACGTCTGCGTTCTTCTGTAAGTGCAGGTACGTTTATACGTATGCTTTCCCCATCATTAGAAGGGTTAAAACCAGTATTTCCATTTATTATAGCACGTTCTATTGGTCCTACTACAGCACGTTCCCAAGGTTTTATAACCAATGTTCTAGCATCTGGCACGCTTATAGTGGCCAAAGTGTGCAGCGGAGATAAATTTCCATAATATTCTACCATTACACCGCTAAGCATGTCTGGAGAGGCCTTTCCAGCTCTTATTTTTGTAAGTTCACTACCTATGTGAGTGATTGCTTTTTTCATTGAATCCCTAGCGTCGTCCAAATATAAATCTATCTCTTCCATTCTTTCTTTTTTATTAAGCCATAAGCTTTTAGCTATTAGCCTTTAGCTTTTATAGCTAAACTTTTTATTTTAAATCTGTAAACCTTACACCTATTATTATAGCTTTTGCTAATAGTTACATGTTTTAGCTTTTACCACCAACCTTTTAGTACCAAGCTTTTAGAATTTAGCTTTTAACAAGTAAATAAAAATTATTTAATTTAAACCTGCAACTTTCAAGCGTATTTTAAGTTTTCTCTAACGGCTAACAGCAAAAACAAAACTACTCATGCACCAAAGTACCTACATTATCACCTTCTATAATTTTCAATAAATTGCCAGGTTTGTTCATGTCAAAAACTATGATTGGCAAGTTATTTTCTTGGCAAAGAGTAAATGCAGTCATGTCCATCACTTTAAGCCCTTTCTTGTAAACATCATTAAAAGAAATGTCATCAAATTTTATAGCATCTAAGTTTTTTTCAGGGTCTGAGTTGTAAATGCCATCTACTCTAGTGCCTTTAAGTACACAATCTGCATGTATTTCTATAGCTCTAAGCGATGCAGCAGAGTCAGTAGTGAAAAATGGATTGCCGGTGCCGGCACCAAAAATAACTACCCTCCCTTTTTCTAAATGCCTTACAGCCCTTCTTTTAATAAAACGCTCACACACCTGCTGTATGTCTAGACCAGATAGTAATCGAGTTTCTAAGCCTATATTTTCTAGTGCGCCTTGCAAAGCCATAGAGTTTATTAGGGTTGCCAACATGCCCATATAGTCCCCTTGTACTCTGTCTATACCTATGGTGTCTGACTGTACCCCTCTAAAAATGTTGCCTCCTCCAATAACTACGGCTACTTCTACACCTTTATTTTGTATGCTTTTTATTTCTTCTGCATAAATTTTTAAACGTGCTGCGTCTATACCGTATTGTTGGTTGCCTAGTAGCGCTTCGCCACTCAATTTTAGAAGTATTCTTTTGTATTTCATCTACTCGTTATTAGAATTTTAGTCCACAAATTGGACAAATATACTAATCTAAGGCATAATATCCCTTAACTTTTTGAGTTTTATATTTCAAAGGGTAAAAAAAAGTAACGTTTTTTGGTTTTTGCGGACTACATTGCATTATTGGCAAAATAACCTTTTGTAACATTTCAAAAGTCACGCTATTAAATAACCTAGATTTTGAACAGCACAACAAAACCTTTTTTTAAAATTTATTGGTAGTTGCTGCATAGACTTAAGGATTAAATTTTATTTAAAGTATTGATTATAAATAGTTTATAACTGTAATTTTAAGTCTTTTTTTTTTGTGTAGTCGCAAAGAAAAAACAAATTACTTCAATGTTTGTCTTTGTGCTAAGTCTACACTATTTTTGCACCTCAATGTAGTAATAAAAATCCCCTGTTAATATAATATTGTAAAATTAGCACACATGCAAAGAGACACTCAAATATTCGATCTTATAGAGCAAGAAGCTCACAGACAAGAAAATGGCATAGAACTTATTGCTTCAGAAAACTTTACTTCTAAACAAGTAATGGAAGCAATGGGTAGTGTGCTTACCAACAAATATGCAGAAGGCCTACCAGGCAAACGCTATTATGGAGGTTGTGAGGTTGTAGATAAAGTAGAAGATTTGGCACGTGAGCGTGCAAAAGAATTATTTGGTGCAGCATGGTGCAATGTTCAACCACATTCAGGAGCGCAAGCAAATGCAGCTGTGTTTTTAGCTTGTTTACAGCCTGGAGATGCAACATTAGGTTTTGATCTTTCGCATGGCGGACATCTTTCGCATGGTTCTCCTGTAAATTTATCTGGTAAATATTACCAGGCAAATTTTTATGGTGTAGAAAAATCTACTGGAGTAATAGATTATGATGTTTTAGAAGCAAAAGCAATAGAAGTAAAACCAAAATTGATTATTTGTGGAGCATCTGCCTATTCTAGAGATTGGGATTATATAAGATTAAGAAAAGTAGCAGACAAAGTTGGTGCTTTGTTGTTGGCAGATATCTCTCACCCATCAGCATTTATAGCTAAAGGCTTGTTGAACAATCCATTGCCTCATTGTCATATTGTAACTACAACTACTCATAAAACATTAAGAGGGCCAAGGGGTGGTTTAATTATGATGGGTCAAGATTTTGACAATCCTTGGGGTTTGACAACACCAAAAGGAGAAATCAAGAAAATGTCTGCTTTATTAGATGCTGCCGTTTTTCCAGGTACACAAGGCGGACCCTTAGAGCATGTAATTGCTGCAAAAGCGGTAGCGTTTGGCGAAGCTTTAACGGATGAATTTGCTGATTATGCAAAGCAAGTAATTAAGAATGCATCTGTGCTTGCTAGTGAAATGATAAAAAATGGTTTCGAAATTATTTCTGGAGGTACAGAGAACCACTCTATGCTTATAGATTTACATTCAAAAAACATTACGGGCAAAGAAGCCGAAGCCGTATTAGGCAAAGCAAACATTACTGTAAATAAGAATATGGTTCCGTTTGATGATAAAAGTCCATTTGTTACTTCAGGTATTAGATTAGGTACATCTGCCATTACAACTAGAGCTTGCAAAGAAGCTGAAATGATAAAAATTGCTGGTTTTATAAACAAAGCCATAGACAATAGAGACAATGAAGAAACATTGGCTCAAATCAAGCTAGAAGTAAATCAAATGATGGCTGAGTTTCCTTTATACATTTAAATTTATTATTAAATAGGCTGTAAATAAACGTACAGCCTCTTTTTATGCCTTTAGACCAATTTGACATAGATAAAGAAGAACTTCCTGCTCAGTACAGGTCTAAATTGCCAGATGTGCTAAAAAGTACTGTGCCAGCAGAAATGACATTTTTAGAACATTTAGATGTCTTGCGCAAGCATTTGGTGCGTTCCTCCATCATTACTATTTGCGTAACTATTGTGGTAGCGTTTTGTATATCATTTATTTATGATGAAATTATCTTAGCCCCTACCAAAAATGATTTTATTACATTTAAAGTATTTTGTAGACTAGCAGATTTATGGAATTCTCCTGTGCTATGCATGACTGTAAAAGAGGTTCAATTTCATAATAGAAGTATGGGAGGGCAATTTACTATGCACATGACCTCTTCGTTTACTATTGGTATGATTCTTTCTTTCCCTTTTATAGTTTATCAAATTTGGAGCTTTGTAAGCCCAGGCCTCAAAAATAATGAAGCAAAAGCTACAACAGGCATAGTATTTTTTTGCAGTCTATTGTTTTTTATTGGTATTGCTTTTGGGTATTACTTGGTAATGCCTTTGTCACATCAGTTTTTGGCATCTTACACAATTTCTAATAGTATTGTCAATGAATTTGATTTAGATAGTTACCTGTCTACCTTTATAGACATTATTCTTGCATGTGGGCTTATGTTTCAGTTGCCTATGCTGGTATATATCCTTACAAAATTGGGCATTATTGGTGGTGCTTTTATGATTAAATATAGAAAACATGCTGTTGCGGTTATATTAATACTTGCTGCAGTTCTAACACCACCAGATGTATTGTCCATGATTTTATTGTCAATTCCCTTACTTATTTTGTATGAGGTTAGTATTTTTATAAGTAAAATAGTAGAAAAAAGAAGTGCAAAAATAGCCATTTAATAAAGTATGAAAATAGCAATAGGAGGAGATCATGCAGGATTTGAGTATAAATCTAAATTGATAGATGTATTAACAGAAAAAGGGTACGAAGTAGTTGACTTTGGTCCAAAAACAGCGGATTCTTGCGACTATCCAGATCATGTTCATCCATTAGCTAAAGCTGTAGATGCAAAAGAATTTACATTTGGTATACTTATTTGTGGTAGTGCAAATGGAGTAAATATGGTGGCAAATAAATACCAAGGGGTAAGATCTGCTTTGGCTTGGTTAGAAGAAATTGCTGTACTAGCACGTACACACAATGATGCAAATATTGTAGCTTTACCAGCAAGGTTTTTAGACTTTGAAACTGCAAAAAACATAGTTTTATCCTTTTTGAACACTGATTTTGAGGGCGGAAGACATCAAAATAGAGTGGATAAAATAGCAATTAAATAAAAGACAAAAAAAAGAGGGATTGGGAGTCCCTCTTTTAAAGTTATAGAGAATATTCTGATTTAGAAAAATAAGAATATTATTATAGAGTGTTACTTATACATACTTTAAAATGAAAAAAGGTAACCATCTAAAGGGATTATTTTTTTAGTGTTTTAAAAATAAATATATAATTTCTTTAAAATCAATGGGTTACTTAATAAATAAACTTTTATTTCTAGTGTTTTTTTATTCCATACGCTTTTAGTTAGGATTAAAGGACAAAAGTTTTACATTTATTATTTGGGTCATATTGTATAAAATTAAAAAAAACATCAATTTTAAAAGAAATAAATAGATTATGAAAAATTACTTCTTTTTTATACTTGCTTTTGGTTTCATAAAATCACAAGGGCAAAAGGTAGATTTTCATATAAACCCAGGGTTTATTCTTGCTCAAGTAGATGGCGATGGCTATGGAGGGTATAAAAAATTGTCTTTTAGTTTAGGAGCTGGTTTTAGAACCAACAACCAAAACAAAGAAACTTTTTTGGATTGGAGCACTAGAATAAACCAGAAAGGATACAGAGAAGTAAATGATTTTACATTTGATAAAGTCACACTTACATACCTAGAAACTGATGTTGTCTATGGGAAAACACTAATAGGAAAAATAGATCTTGGTATGGGAGCATATTTTGGATACCTTTTAACGAATTTTAGAACTACAAGAAGAACAGATTTAGCACCATTGATTAGGGTGGGGGTAAAAATTAGTGAAAAAACAAGCATTCAAAGTAGGTTTGCTTGGTCTGTTTTGAGTATAAGGCAAAAAAATTATTCTAGTTGGCTAAACAGAACCTTGCTTTTTGAGCTTAACTATTCCTTAAGATAATCATGGAATTTATAGATAAAAAAATAATGGATTATTGTCTAGAGCATACTAGCCTAGAAACTGATTTACTGCACAAAATACACAGAGAAACGTACTTAGAGGTATTGCAACCCAGAATGTTATCTGGTAATTTACAAGGTAGATTTTTGTCTTTTATTTCTAAGTTAAAGCAACCTTCATCTATTTTAGAGTTGGGTACTTTTACAGGTTATTCTGCACTTTGTTTGGCAGAAGGTTTGGCAAAAGAAGGTACCCTAATTACCATAGACAAAAATATTGAGTTACAAAAAAGAGTAGAAGGGTATTTTAATGAATCTAATTTCAGACAACAAATAAAATTTATTATTGGTGATGCATTAGTAATACTTGATGACCTTGACCTAAAATTTGATTTGGTTTTTATAGATGCTGACAAAGACAACTACCTTAATTATTTGAAAAAAATTGAACCTAAATTAAACGTGGGAGCTATAGTTATTGCAGATAATGTTTTGTGGAGTGGTAAAGTAGTTGAGCCCTTAAATCCAAAAGATATTGATACAAAAAATTTACTTGCTTTTAATAAATATGTTCAAGAATCTCCTCTTTTCGAAAATTTTCTATTGCCCTTAAGGGATGGTTTACTGGTTTTCAGAAAAATTTAAACCCCTTTTTAAAGATAGAAAGGTTTTTTTGTATGGTTCAATTCTAAAAAAAAAATGAACTTAGGACAAAACAAAATTTGACATAAATTAAGTATTCTTTTGGTTTGAAGAGCTTATATTTATTTCCAAGTATTTTTTATGTGCATGTACTGCACGTACGCTTTAAAAATGCCTTGTCCCATAGTCTAGTAGATTTTATTTAACGTTTGAGTTTACTTTTTTTTAGTGGTCATGGCAATGTCTCCAATTATTGCTTTTTTATTAGAAAGTATAAATACAGAAAATAGTACGTTACTCCCAAATTCTTAATATTGTAAACTACACACTAAATTCTACGGTTATTAAAATGTTCAATACTTTTTTTGAGTAAAAAAAACAGTATATTGTACTAGAGAACATCTAAGGAGTAAGCAATGAAATATCAAAATGTTTTTTTTATTCTATTTTTTTTATGGTCATGCGACATAAAAAAGAACAATTTAGAAATAAAACCAGAAGAAGTATTTCAGAAAATATATGACAATGAAAAGTTTTCCCTGTCTTTTGAACCTATAAATACTATTCAAACTGCAGACGGAGGCTATATTGTTTACTCTAGAATAGAGGTAGCAGCTTCTAATTTCGGCGGTGTTTATTTACAGAAAATAGACAAATTCGGCAATTTTGTAAACGCAGTGCAATTGGATGAATCATATACAAATCCGTTGCCTAATTTGTTTATAAGAAACAATTCGATTTATTTTTTCACTATGGACAAAACATCCTTAACGGCTAAATTGGTTGAAATAGATAAAGACCTTGCGATATTAAGTTCTACACTTGTTGTTGGATCTTCTTATCCCTTGGCATGCAATGAAAAAAAGAATGGAAATTTTCTTTTACTTTATTACAATAGAGATGAGAACCTAAGTGTTTGTACAGAGTTAGATGCTGCCGGTCAGATAATAAAAGAAAAAAAATATGATGTAGGGTCAGGATTTGGTTCAGGGGAGCCAAATGCCAATATTTTGGCTCATCTTATACGCCCTACCACAGATTTTCCATTTGCCATTGGAGAAACCATTGGAGGACAACTCTATTTTAATGGATTTAATAATTATGCTTTTTCTACTACCTTTTTTTTGTTCGAAGATTCTGGTAAAACTGCTATAATACAGGGGTTTAATGATCAAAAAGGAATTTCTTCTTTGCTGCCTCTCACAGCCTCAGATTATGCCATTTGTCATTTTAATTCTAAAGGAATATTTGTATTGCCTAAATTTGCTTTAAACACAACAGGCATAAGCAGCACCAGTAGTTTAAAAGGCTATCCTCTAATAGAATTTTCTGAATCATCTAAAATAATTTCTAAAAAACTAACTATTTCAGGTACAGAAGCAGTAGTTTTTGCAGGTCAAACAAACAATAATTATTTTACTCTGTATTTTTATAATGCACTTAACGGAAATTTTATGAATAGTATTTCTGTAGGTTACGGGAGTAAACACAAAATCAGTGATATTATAAATACTAAAGAAGGTGGCATAGCCATAGTAGGTACAGCATATTTAATTGGTAAATTGCCAAGAATATTTTTATACAAATATTCAAATACAGAATCAGCAAGTTGGGTGAAATAGAACGTATAGATATAAATTCAAAATGAGGGTTAGTAATCAATTGGTCAAAGCATAATTTTTTCTATATTAGCAAAAACATTTTAATTTATGAAAGAAGAAGTTATGAAACAATCTGGTGTAAAATGGTGGATGATTGTATTGCCACTTGTTGCTGTATTAGGTATTTGGTTATGGACTTCATACAACAGTGTTGTGGCCATGCAAGAAGAAATAAACAAAAGCTGGGCTCAGGTAGAAAATGTATACAAGCGCAGAGCAGATTTATTGCCTCAGCTGTCTAAAGTAGTAAAAGCCACTGCAAAAAATGAAAAAGACATACTTACAGGCGTTATAGAGATGCGTAGCAAAGCTACATCTATAAATATAGATGCTAGTAATATGACACCAGAACAGATGAAAGAATTTATGGCCGCTCAAGATAAAATTGGAGGGTCTTTAAGTAAACTATTGGCTGTAGCAGAAGCATATCCAGAAATAAAATCTAACGAAAGCTTTTTAAAATTACAAGATGAAGTTACAGGTAGTGACAATAGAATCTCTACAGAAAGAATGCGCTTTAATAATGTTGTAGGTGAGTACAATTCAAAAATCAGACGTTTTCCTGTAAATTTATTGGGATTTACTACTAGACCATATTTTGAGGTGTCTGAAAAAGATACAGAAGTTCCTGAAATGAATTTGTAATCTGTGAATAAAAATCTTTTTCTTAAAGAAGAGTTACAAGCCATAGAAAATGCTGTAGAACGTGTAGAAAATAGTTATGCAGTAGAATTAGTTCCTATGTTTGCAAATCAAAGCAGCGAATATCCTATAGCAAAATTCTATAGCTTATTGGTGGGGTTGTTTAGCGGGTATGTATTGCTAATAATTGCAAATTTGTCTATTTCTTTTTCTTGGTTTCCTATGTATGTACAAGGTTTACTTTGGATTATTTGGGCATTGGTATGTTTGATAGCAGTAGAAATATATGCTCCGCTAAAGAGATTGCTTGTAGGGAAAAGTGAACTTTTTGAATCTAGCAAAAAACAAGCGCAGTATGAATATGCAAAAAGTGGAGTAAACTCTAATCCAGACAGAATGGGGATATTTCTTTATTTAAGTTTTTTTGAACGCAAATTTCACATAGTATGCGATGCTAAAGCTGCTGTCATTATTTCTCAGGAACAATGGAATACAATAAGCAGGAGTTTAAGCAATGATATGAAATTGCTTAAAACATCTGAAGCAATTATTAAATGTATAGACTCTTGTGGTAAGCTCTTGAAAGAAGCGAATTTAAGTTCACATAATTTACCCCCATCTATAGTACCAAACGATTTAAAGGTATGAGAGTAAAAATTCTTTTTATACTGGTAGTACAAGCTCTAAGTTTTACTCTTTTTGCAGAAGTCCCTTATAGTTCTGGCCAGTTTGTAACCGATTATGCAAATATAATAAGCCAGTCTGAAGAAGATGAGATTAATCGGAAACTTTCTGTATTTGGAAAAGAAACAGGTAATCAAGTAGCAGTATTAACAGTTACGAGTTTAGAAAACCAAGATGTAGAAAGCTATGCTTTGGCGGTTTTTGAAAAATGGAAAATTGGTCAGGCTAAAAAAGACAATGGTATTTTACTTCTTATAAGCACCGAAGATAAAAAACTTAGAATAGAAGTTGGTTATGGACTAGAAGGAGACCTAACAGATGCAGAATCTGGAGTAATTATCCGTAGAGTAATAGTTCCCTATTTTAAATCTAAGGAATATGGCAAAGGAATTTCTGCCGGTGTAGATGCTATTGTGGATCAAGTAAAAGGAAATATTGGTTTGCCAATAGAATCTCCATCAGGTGTAAGCAACACTTTTATGGGCATAGTTTTGGCTTTTTTAGCTCTTGTTTTAAGTGTATTTCTTTTTAAAAAACACCAACGCTATAAGACCAGATTTTCTAAGAGTGGAAAAAAAATGCATCGACTTTCTGAAAAAGAAGAGGATGAATTTCTAAACCTAGGGCAGCAATCCGAAGAAAAAGTAGGTTCTGTAGATTATGATGTGTGGGTAACAGAAGACAAAGGAGAAGTGGAAATAATTGCCTACAAAAGCAAAACAAGTGGCTATGAAAAATGTCCAAGTTGCAGTATGCTTACCTCTGCCTTAGTGACCAAAACCACTATACAAGCTGCTA
>JAYVIQ010000156.1:0-3265 GCA_043770215.1 Cytophagales bacterium
AGATGACACAAAAAATTTAGATTTATCTAAAAAAAGAGCAACAGCTGTAAAAAAATACTTAACAGACAAAGGAATAGCTCCTACTAGATTAAGTTCAGAAGGTTTTGGAGAAGCTAAACCAGTAGCAACAAATGATACACCAGCTGGTAGAGCAGAGAATAGAAGAGTTGAACTGATTGTGAAATTCTAAATTAGCAATACATACTTTTTAAAAAAAAGGATGACTTACATAGTCATCCTTTTTTTTTGCCTTTATAATGCCTTATGTTTTTTTATTACATCATAATTGGGGTCAAACAATTCTGAAAATAAATTCAATATCTTCAAAACTTAAATTATTACTTAGCTTTGGTCCTAAAAAGTTATTATTCTTAACACTATAAACAAACTTCTATTTTATATACTTGCAGCTTGGTACTGACTGTATACGCTGGATTCTCCGTAATAAAACACTCGCTATGTCTTACAATTATACATAATGGCATACATAATTGTTTGGATTAATGTAGAGATGAGAAAGAAAGTCATATTACCTTCTACCTTCCTTAAACTTGAAAGCCAAAGCATTATCCTTATTCAATCCTAGCAAATACTAACTAAAAGAGATGACCTAATTGTGTGCTGTATGATTGAAATTTCAATGGTTTTGATACACATCTATTCTTGCTTTAGAAATTACCCAAAAACACTTTGTATGCAGCACTTTACCTTAAATAGAATAATAAAAAATTAATATAGACTAGAAGTGAACAAGAATGAAGCCCCCAAAATTAAGAAATAAAAAACTATCTTCTTTTATAACCAAGTACACCGGCAGCGCACACTTTAGTTGCATTCTTAGGACTTTTGAACTGAATGTAATGTATACCAGTATAGGTACATGAGTATAAAGTTTTGCTGAATTCTTTTTTTCTCTTATGGTAATTTGTGAAGATTAGTTTTTTAGATTTATCGTACAATCTAACTTCTACTTGAGAAGATGGGTTAGTAACCAATGCATTAGTTATCATATAATTTACACCCCTGCTAAAGATAAACGAAAACTCTTCATCCCCATCTTCTATATCATAGGTTTTTAGCATTGAAAAACCAGAATCTAAATTTTTTATACATAAAGATTTTGCACTCTCCACATTACAATCACTTTTTACAAAAGAAAAAAATAAAAAAACAAACAGTACACTAAATAACTTAAAATGTTTCATGAATTTTACTTTTTACTCAACAGTTCTTAATTACAAAATTAGTTTATTTCTAGCAGAAATTACAGAACTAAGAAGCTTATTGAACTGAGTATTATCCACGATCACTTCAGACTCAGTGGTTGGGATAACTGAATCATTTCCACTTTCAATTAATGCTTCCCTATCTTTTTGACCTATACTCTTCTCTACGATTTTAACTTTATTAAAGTTGTCAAAAAGAGGATTTAACTCTAAACTTATGGTTTTTATTTCTGGATCTTTTTCAAATTGGATGAATAATTTAGCCAAAACATCACTGATTACTATTTGTTCAGCAATTCTATCTTTTAGTTCTTTACTTGGATTTTGTTGATAGTTTTTTGTTAATATGTACAAACTTTCAATCCATTCTCCAGTTTGAATTTTAAGGCATTCAGCGGGTTTATTTTGATTAAAGTAAAAAGCATTCAAATCTTCTAAATCAATTGTCAATTGATCTATTAAACTTTCGTTTTCACTTTTGTTTATACATTCTATTATTTTTGAATTATCTAAGAGATTTTCAACTTTTAATTTCTCAGATATTAGATGCATTTTATTATACATAACCAAAGCATCATCTTTTATACTAAAAATTTGAGTGTAAATTATATCGCAAGCATAAATCCCAAGCAAAAGAGTTGAACTACATTTCTGAGTATTATTCTTTAAAATGAAATTAGAATTGTAAAGATATTCTTTTTTTGAGAGAATAGATTGCATTTGTGTAGGTGGGGGAATAGAACCCAGCATCAAAGACACTTCAGAATCGTTTAAAGTAGATATACTATTTTCTTTGACAAATGAATTTTCTTTACAGGACAAAGAATGAATGCTGAAAAGAATTAAACTTAAGATTGTACAGTACTTAAACATATAGATATATTTTAGGTATTAAAATCCCAAACCAATAAACAAAATATCATCTGTTTGAGATGAATTTCCTTTCCAATCCTCGAATGCATTATCAAGATTGCTATGTTTTTCACTAAAAGAAATAGCCTCATTCTCTACTAACCAACTCTTTATTCTTTTAGTGCCAAATTTTTCATTTCCCAACTGGCAAAACTGGTCTTGCAAACCATCTGAAAAGAAGTAAATACTCTCGCCTTTTTGAAATCTAAAGTTGTGCAATGTAAAACCTATACTTTTATCATACACTAATCCCCCCCCAATAGGGAATTTATTTCCTTTTATCTCTATAAGCTCTTTTTGACTGTTAATATGAAGAATGGGTCTATTGGCACTGGCAATATCCAAATCATTAGTACCTATTTTCAATCTACACAAGACCATGTCCATACCGTCTTTTAGCTTAGATGTCTCATCATTTTGATTAAAAGTAGCTGTTAATAACGCATCTAATTGAGTGAGTACTTCAGCAGAATTTGGTGTAAGAACATTGCTCAAAATTCCATTAAGTAAAAAATACCCTACAGTGGCTATCATTGCTCCAGGCACACCATGCCCAGTGCAGTCTACAGCTGCTAAGTATAGGTACCCGTTATGTTCTTTTACCCAAGGAAAATCTCCACTAACTATATCTCTAGGTTTAAACAGTATAAAAGAATTTGGTACATATTTTTGAAGTAATGAACTATCTGGTAAAATTACTTTTTGAATATTTTCTGCATAGTAAATACTGTCTTCTATTTGTTTACTTTTTTCTTTTATTTCTCTTTCTATTGTTTTGGCTGCAGTTACGTTATGAGAAATCATCAATACTGTTTCTAGTTTGCCACTACGATCAAACTCTGGTATGCCTCTAATACTAAAGATTTCATTTGCTTTATCTGATTTAAAATCAGCTTCTATTTCAGCTATTTCTTGGCTAATAGATACTTTCTCTAACATTTCTACATACGCATTGTTCATGTATTTATTTAGAAATGTATCCTGTATTTTTTTACTTAGTAAATTTTCTATAGACAAATTTGTGTAAGATTCTATTACAGGATTAGCATAAAAAACTTGCCTATTTACACCTACCCTCATAATTAAGTCTGTACTGTTTTCTGACAAACTTTGCATCTGTGAGCGTC
>JAYVIQ010000157.1:0-17379 GCA_043770215.1 Cytophagales bacterium
TTTTGGTGCTGTAGCATTGGCTGATCTTGTACGCTGTACAAGTTTTACAGCATATTCTACTACATTGTCTGTAACCGGTACATTCCTTACCAAATCTTGAAAAAATAAAATGCCTTCTGCATCCAAGAGAGGCTTTAACTCTATGTTATTTTTGCCTGTGGTACGTTTTATAATTTCTATCTCCTCATCATAGCTTGGATAATCCAAGGCTATATTGAACATAAACCTATCTTGCTGTGCTTCTGGCAAAGGGTAAGTACCTTCTTGTTCAATAGGGTTTTGCGTTGCTAATACAAAAAAAGGTTTGTCTAGCACATAGCTTTTGCCTGCAATAGTAACTGTTTTTTCTTGCATGGCTTCTAGTAAAGCACTTTGGGTTTTTGGTGGAGTTCTATTGATCTCATCTGCCAAAATAATATTAGAAAAAATAGGCCCTTTTACAAATTTAAAATTTCTTTCTGAATCTAGGGTTTCAGAACCTACAATGTCTGTAGGCATAAGGTCTGGTGTAAATTGGATACGGTTAAATTTCAAATCCAAAACTTCTGATATAGACTTTACCAAAAGTGTTTTTGCTAAACCCGGCACACCTACCAATAAACTATGGCCTTGGCAAAAAATAGAAATTAGTACTAAATCTATTACTTCTTGTTGGCCTACTATTACTTTAGATAACTCTGTTTTGAGCGCTAAAAAAATTTCTTTAAATGCTTTGGCAGCTTCTACTTCGTTTGTAAACTTATCCATTACTCTTCTAAAATTTTGCAGTTTTTATACTCTGGACCTACACGTACATATATTTGGTCTCTTGTTTGTGCAAACCAATCTTCTACTACTTTATTTTTCTTTTCAGATAAAGAAGCTTCTCTTAATTGCTGATAATCGTCTGTAAGGTTTGCAACATGTGGCAGGGTTCTAGATTTTAAATATAAGAGTCTTACGCCTGTTTTTCCTTCATCATCTACATAAGCAAGCGGCTTAGAAATATCACCAGGTTCCATATCTTCTATTGTAAAATAGACAGTACCCACTTTTTCTACAGACATTTTATAATTTCCGTCTGAGTCAGTTAGGTATCCATTTGTAGATTTAGAAATTGGATCTTCATTGTTTTTAAATGCAGCCGAACTAAAATCTAAACTATCTTTTAAAATTAATTCTCTAAGACTATCCAAAAGGTAGGTCTCTCTTTCCATATCATTAAAAGAAGATTTTGCTTTTAATAAGATATGCCTAGAGTTGAACTCATTGCCTCTTCTTTCTATAAGTTGAATTAAGTGAAACCCAAATTGAGAAGCTACAATTTGAGAAAGTTCTCCTGGGCGCATACTCAGAGCTGCAGCTTCGTATTCTGGCACTAAGTCCCCTCGTTTAAAAAAGCCTAGTTCACCATTTAGTTTTGCACTTCCTGGATCTTCACTATATTCTTGTGCCAACGCCCCAAAATCTTCACCCGCAACGATTCTTTTTTTTAAGTCCTCTAAAAATCGAATTGTTTTTTCTTTTTCATCCTCGCTAGGTTTTGGATATCGTACTATGTGCCCTACTTCTACTTGAGTACTAAACTTGGGCAAACTGTCTTTTGGTATTTGTTTGTAAAATTGTTTCACTTCTTTTGGTGTTACATTTACACCAGCTGTGATTTTTTCTTGCATCTTTTGAATTAGGAGTTGCTCTTCTAAGTTAGGTCTTATTTCTTCTTTTAATTGATCTATTGTTTTTCCGTATTGTTCTAAAACAGTAGAAGCATCTCCTCCATATTGAGCAAAAATTTGTTGTATTCTTCTATTTAGTTCTTGGTCTAGTTGCTCCTTATCTACGTAAACGGAGTCTATTTTAGATTTTGCAATCATGACTTTGTTCAGAACCATTGTTTCTAAAACATCACATGAAATATCTCCTTTATCGCCAATTTTATATTGCCCAATAAACTGTGCGGTAGTCATTTTTAGCTCAGATTGTAAAATGATCTCATTATCTATCCAAGCTACAATTTTATCTGCCACATCTCCAGAACCTATTTGTGCAGATGCATTTGTAAAGAAGAACAAACTTGTTAAATAAACAACTTTTCTTAAAAACACTTTAGTATTTCTTTTTTTCTGCATTTTTATTTTCTGAAATTCATTATTGCCTTCTATAAAACAAAAGACCGCTTACAATTTTTTATTATTTCACCAATCCGTTTAGCACTTCTTGGTTAGTAACTACTTTATATTTCTTTTTCAATCCTTCTATCCATTGCGCCTCTACCACTGATTGGTAATCAGCAATAACTAGTCCTTTGCATTTGTTCAACGGTTTTATACCAGCGGGTATTTCTTGTTTTACAACCACATATACAAAGTTGGTATTGTCTATTACTTTAAGTTCTTTTTGGCCTGAGTTTAATTTATCTACCCATTCATTTTTGCCTTTTTCAAAAACTTTACTTTCGCTGGTAAGGTTTAATGAACTCTCTTGATTGAAGAATTGTTTTATTTGAGTTTCTGTTTTTCCTGCTTTAACAGAATCTATTACTGCATTTAAAATCTGTAAATTCTTTGCTTTGTATACAACTGCATCATATTCAAGTTGTTTAGTATACTTTGCTTTATTTGCTTCGTAGTATGTTTTAATTCCATTTGTATCTCCAGATGCTTTGTTCCAAACCTCTTTTTGCATAAGATCAAAAAACAATATTCCGTCTCTGAATTCTTTTAGCAATAGTCTGTACTCTGGGTGTTTTTCTGGTAACCTGCTTTCTGCGTAATTGTAAACGGCTTTATTTACGTAACTATCATGAGCCAAATTCATGATTGTAAGTGCAGATTTTGCTTGTTGGTTTTCAGTTTGGTTTATTTCTAAATAGTTATAAAACTCACCATACGTGTATTTTTTCTTATTTATGGAAAACATAGTTTTAGAAGCATTTGATTTTACTGGCGTCTTCCATTCTCCTTTTAATAGTGAAGAGTCAGCATATAACGCTAATTTTGAAGGCACAGATTTTGATTCTTTAAAGTTATTTTCTGCTTTTAGTTTCTTTAAAAGTGCTTGTTCATTTAGAGAAAACCTGTCTGAACTTTTCACTTTCTTTACAAGTTCTTCTTTCATTTTGGCATAAGGAGCAACGGGTATTTTTTCTAAAAGTTTTATAATATGCCAGCCATACGGAGATTTTACAGGCTCAGTTATGTCTCCTGGGTTTTTTAGACCGAAAGCTGCTTTTTCATATGTTGGTACTCTTAGTCTTCCATCTAATTGGAAAGCTTGCATTTCACCTTCTTTGTCTGATGTACTTTTGTCTGTGCTATATTGAGCGCATGTAGTAGTCCATTCAGCACCTGATTTTAAAGAAGTATAAATATCGTATGCCAATTTTCTTTGTGCAATAGAGTCTACTTGGTCTATTCCGTCTTTGGCATCTATCATTATATGGGCAGTTTTTACTTCGCCCATATTTTTTCTTCTCTCATTTACTTTAATTAAATGATATCCAAATTTAGATCTTACAGGCATAGAGACTTGCCCTATTTTTGTATTGTAAGCAGCAGATTCATAAGGGTATACAAAAGTAAATGCTAGATTATAACCCAAAAATCCTTTGTACCCTTTTACGTAGCTTGGTTCTTTTGCTGAGGGATCTTCTGAATATTTTATAGCCAAATCTCCAAAATCTTGCCCCTCTAATACTAATTTTCTTACTTCTAATGCTTTGTTATATGCTTTAAGTGTGTCTGCTGGGGCTGCAAACTCATCTGCCATAAATAAAATGTGTGAGGTATTTACATCTTCATTCAAACGGTCATATGCTTCTAGAGTCATTTTTTCTAAAAAACTATTATCAGTCATGTACGGTTTTGCAAGTTGCTTTCTATAACCTTCTAATTCTTGTACAAAAGCTTTGCTTGTATCTAGTTTTCTTGATTCAGCTTCTGTTACTTTTAATCGGTAGTTTATAAATAAATTTAGATGGTCTTCTAGGCTTTTTTTGGAATACAAGTCTGTTTGCTTGCTATTGTTTTTTTCATAAACATAAATAAAATCTCCTACAGAAACTGGAGTATTGTCAATTGTTAAAATTGTTTTTTCTTTGTCTTGCCCAAATGAAGTACATGCTGCAGCAAAAAGTGATAGGATTACAAATATTTTTTTCATTGATCTTAACGTTTTTAATAAAATTTGACTCTTTACATCTATTTTTCTTTATAAAGATAATAGAATGTATTGAATGAACGGAAAGAATGTTGTTATATTATCCTAAAGATTTATATAATCTACAAATATTTTGGTTTTCGTGTTGGATGTATTCTATTTTATCCATTATTCTACGTACCAACATTAGGCCCAATTGTCCATTGGCTCTGTTCTCTAGTAAGTCAGCAATTTTTGGTTCTTTGTAGTTGGGGTAATCAAATACTTTGCCGTTTTCTTTAAGTTCAATGCTGATTGCTTTGGGGGCGGTTAGAATTTTTAAATAAAGTACAATGGTCTTAGAGTCATCATTTTGGTTAGAATGGATAATTAGATTGGTACATACTTCGTCTATGGCCAATACCAATTGGCTTTTTAAAACTTCATTTATTTGATGCTTGGATAGTTCTTTTCTTACAAAATTTCTGACCGTTTTTAAATGCTTTACATTGCAAGGGAAGGTCAGTTGATTATTTAGCTGCATAATTCTAAAGCAATTTCTTTGGTTTCTACTATAGCTATTATGAGATGCAAACCAAGTATTTCGAAAGTAGAAAAAACACTTTCTTCTAAATGGTACAATATTATTTTGTTTTTATTTGATTCTAAAGCTTTAATATAACTTATAAACACCCCAAGCCCTGCACTAGAAATATAAGTTAGGTGCTTGCAATCTAACAAAATGTTCTTTGCACCCTCTCCAAACGCTGTTTTTAACTGACTATCTAATTCTATAGCTGAGACAGCATCTACCTCTCCTGACAAATGAAGGGTAGTATGTTTGGTTTCTATGTATTTTTTAATTTCCATATATTTACAGTATTACGATGTAAAATAAAAAAAGTTTTGGTTTAAGGTAATTTTATGCAAATGCATGTAATGTCTACAGAAAGAGGTGTTGTTCCTATAAATTTATTAAAAGAATCTATTATACAATCTAAGTTTTTTTGAGTTGATTCAGAGCAGTTTTCTTGAAGTATTTTTTTTAAAATTGTTGTGCCATATTGCACTTTATCTTCGTTTGTAGTTTCTATCAAACCGTCTGTATAACAAAATAATACATCTCCTTTTTGGTACGTCAGTTTAACCTCTTCTATTAACTCTCCCAATCTATCATTACTTATCATTCCTAATCCAATCCCTTTTGGATTAAGTGTTGTAATCTGTTCAGCGTTTACTATAAAGCTTGGCAAATGTCCGCATCTAAAATGACGAATGGTTCTACTATTGGTATCTATCATAAAAAATGAAATAGACACAAAAGAATTTTGTTCTAAACAAGATAACAATGCTGCGTTAAATACTTTTGGATACTTAGAAAAATCGGCAATGTTTTGTATTGTGGTTTGAAATATACCTTTTAATTGTGCCATATTAAAAGCTGCACTAGTACCATTTCCAGAAACATCTCCTAATGCAAACACTGTTTTCCCTTCTTCTAAAAATAGAGCCTCGTAATAATCTCCACCAATAGTATCTGAACTATGTGTGTATAAAGAAGATTTTATACCATTGCCAAAATCTAAAGTTTTAGGAAGTAATTTTTCTTTTACTTTTTCTGCAATTTTTATTTCTTCTAGGTAGCGTTCATTTTGAATTGTTTTATCAAACAATTTTATGTTTTCTACAGACAAGCAAGCCTGCGAACAGTAACTTGTTATTACTTCTAATATTTCTGGATCAATGGCATCCTCTACTTTTGATACCAATACCAAATGCCCTATGACTACTTCTTGAATTAGTAACGGGGTGCTCAAGATAGAACTAATCCTATTTTCTGCTATTAAACTATTTCTTTTAGCATTTTTATATGCTTTGGGATTGTAAATTTGTTGGTTTCTGAATGGATTTCTCAGATCTAAAAACTGTTCTACCTCTTGTGCAAGAGTTTCGTTCATTCCTTTGTAGGAAATAATACTTGTTTTTCCATAGTCGTTTTTGTTTGTTGTGTATACAGATTCTACTTTGCTAGATGATACGGATATTTCTTCTAAGATGGTATAAATTTCTTTAATTCCTTTATGATTAGAAAGTGTAAAACTCAATTTTTTGTAGTTTTCAGCTAGTTTAGATTTTTCTTCAAATGCTAAGCTAGTAGGTAAGTTAAAAAGTAAAATGAGTATGGATGATGTTAAATAAAACAACACAAATACAAACGTAGATAGCAGGAAAAATTTGTGTGCGCAGTCTATAACCAATAAATTATAATTTGCATTTACTCCAAAAGTAAAACTCTCAAAAAAGAAATTTTGCAAAATAAGGCACAACATAAATAAGTACAATAAAAAAGTACCTATCATTTTTATTTTAGATTTTTTGCTTAAAAAAGCTACCCAACGCATTTTAGTAGAAAGATATAAAGCAACAGAAGAATAAATTATTAAAACAAAAGCAACTATTGGCTCTAAAATATTTACGTTGAAAATGGTAAGTAAAATTGATGCGTAAATCATCCATTCAAAAACACCCCATAATTTTGTAACTATTGGGTTTCTCTCATACATGATTAGGCTCTTAAAATAGAAAAAACAGTTTGCGCTAAATACTGTACCAATTAAAATATTAAAGTTATTTAGAAAATTTAACCAAATTGATAAAGAAATTGGTGGGATATTAAAGTGTTCAAGAAATAAAATAAGTATGTGTAAAAATAAGCACACAATGTTTATGGCTTTTACTGTCCATTCAAGTTTTTTGTGTGTAGAAATTCTTTTAGTAAAATCATTGAAAAACAAGTAAATAGATACAAAAAAAAGACTTAAAAAAATATTCTCTGCAAGAACTATATCTCCATGAAAAAAATCTCCCAACGGTTCTTTCCATTTAGGAGATGTAAGTTTTAATGTTAAAATAGTTAAACTTATCCAACTAAGACTAGAAAAAATAATTAAAAAAGTATCAAGTCTAATGTGTCTATTCATCTAATATTTGTTTTATAAAAATCTATAAGTGTTTAAAGTTTATTTTTTTTGACTAAGTTATGAATCACTTTTGTTTTTACAAAAGAGTTCCAATACTTCTTTTTTTTAACGGGTAGTATTTGAAAAGTGAGCGATTTCGAAGCCCCGAATTTTCGGTTAAGAGTAAACTTTGATATAAGCCGTAAGCCTTGATTTTACTATTATTTCGCTTATTTTTTATATACATTGTTAGAGAAATTATTTATCCGTTTAAATATTCATTTCGCTTAAATTTAATTCCTTTTCTTATCAAATATGCGTGATATGCACTTGGTATGTCGTGAGTCCATTTTGGTAAAATTAGAGTTATTAAAATTCGGTCAATGTGTGAAATTAATCCCATAATTATAGCTAATGCAAATGGAATTCCTGCGTGATTAAATCCTATTAGAGAAGTAAAAGCTATCAATAATGTAATCCCCCAAAGTTTCGAGAGGAAGGCGTGAGTACAAGTTTCTTTCTTAAATTTTATTAGACTTATTATATAGCAAGCTATTTCCATTCCAAGAATTGTCCAAATAACAATGGAATTATCAGAAATCAGTTTTGGATATAGCATCCAAGTTGCAAATCCAATAGACAACCAAAAAACCATATCAGTTTGACTATCCATACGTCTTAATTTCTCTGAAGATATATTTTGCTTTCTTGCTATTATTCCGTCCAGTATATCAGAGATTAGCCCTAAATACATTAAAACAACAATTGTCATTTTGGCATTTTCTCCAATAAAATAAACTAACACCAAAATTATTGGTGCTAATAATAACCGGAATAATATTAATGAAATTGGTATGTTCATTTTAATGTTTTTAACCATTAAATTTATATACACATCATTTTATGATTTATAAAGGTGAATTCCAAAAAAATGTTTTTTTTGCCAGCCTCTAAAAGCGTATTAGAACTAAAGCAGTAATTTGCTATGTATGTGTAGTCATTTTTATGTACTTATGGCCAAATTATCTACTATAATTTGGCGCTTCTCTTGTGATAGATATATCATGTGGGTGAGACTCAGTCATGCCTGAAGATGTTATTTTAACAAATTTTGCATTTTTTAGTTCTTCAATATTTTTAGATCCACAATATCCCATACCCGCTTGTAATCCTCCAACCAACTGATAAATAACTTCTTCTGCTGTACCTTTATACGGAACTCTACCTACAATACCTTCTGGAACTAATTTTTTAGAATCATCTGTTTCGCTTTGAAAATACCTGTCTTTGGAGCCATCTGCCATTGCTTCTAAACTACCCATACCCCTGTATGTTTTGAATTTTCTACCTTGGTAAATAATCATTTCGCCTGGGGCTTCATCAGTTCCAGCCAAAAGTGACCCAATCATTATGGTGCTTGCGCCTGCTGCTATTGCTTTTACTATATCTCCAGAAAATCTAATTCCTCCGTCTGCTATGATTGGTACGTTTAGGTGGTGTACAGCTTTAGCACTTTCGTACACAGCAGAGAGTTGTGGCATTCCAACGCCGGCAACTATTCTGGTTGTACAAATACTACCTGGCCCTACGCCAACTTTTATAGCGTCTGCACCTGCTTCTGCAAGGGCTAAGGCACCTTCAGCCGTTGCTACATTACCCACAATTACATCTAAATTAGGATAGGTTGCTTTTACTTTTTTTAGCGTATCTATAACTCCTTTTGAATGCCCATGTGCAGTATCTATACTTACAACATCTACGCCTGCTTTTACAAGTGCATCTATTCTTTCCATAACATCTGCTGTAACACCCACTGCAGCACCTACCCTCAGTCTTCCAAACTCATCTTTGCAAGAATTAGGTCTGTTTTTTCTTTTGAGAATGTCTCTGTACGTAATTAAACCTACAAGTTTATTATCTTCTGAAACTATAGGAAGTTTTTCTATTTTTTTCTCTTGCAGTATGTTCTCAGCCTGATCAAGTGTAATGCCTACCTTTGCAACTACTAGATTTTTGCTTGTCATTACTTCAGTAACTGATCTGTCAAGGTTTTTTTGAAACCTTAAATCTCGGTTGGTTATAATACCTACTAAAGTACCTTCTCCATTTACTACAGGTATTCCGCCAATTTTAAAATCGCTCATAAGCCCTAGTGCATCACTAAGTTTAGCGTCTTTGCTTAGTGTAATAGGATCCGTAATCATACCACTTTCAGAGCGTTTTACTCTACGGACTTGATCTGCTTGTTCTATTATACTCATATTTTTATGAATAAAAGCCAAGCCACCTACCTGAGCCATAGCAATGGCCATTTTGTGATCAGATACAGTGTCCATGGCAGCAGATACCAATGGGATGTTCAGCCTTATGTTTTTGGTGAGTCTTGTTGAAGTGTCTGTTTCTTTCGGTAACACTTCTGAGTAAGCAGGAAGCAACAATACATCATCATATGTAAGTGCTTCAAAGAGAAATTTTTTGTTGTCTAATGCCATTGCAAATAGTATTTAAATAGGTCTTGCTATTTGCGGTACAAAGTTAGCTAATTTATACGCATAAAAGCATAAAACCTGATTTTATTTTTAATACTTAAAATTATTTGATTTAATGCTTAAATTCATCAACTTTGAACAAATCAGTAGATGTGAAAAGATTAATTTTACTTATTAGCATATTTTCCAGCCTATTTTTTAAAGGTCATGGTCAAGCGCAATTGCCACCAGCCATAAGCCAGTATATGTTTAACCCTATGTCATGCAATCCAGCGTATGCTGGTTTTTATGATATGGCTATAGGTTCTAATTTGTTTAGAAGTCAAATTTCTGGATTTAATATGTTCACCAACACCCTAAATTTTCATACTTCTTTGCCTGTAGACAAAATGGGTGCTGGTATAAACATCACTTATGATCAAGTAGGGATAACACAGGCAATAAATGTTGATTTTGCGTTTTCCTATAAATTAGTTTTTGGTGCAAATAAACTTTCCTTTGGGGCACAAGGATCGTTGTTTAATGGGAAAAATAATTTCGATCTACTCAAATATGATGTAGATGGTATAAATACCAATGATGACATATACAAAAATGAATTCGTTCCAGAAAGCCAAAGCTCTATAACTAAACCAAATTTTGGATTAGGTTTTTTGTACAGCGGAAGGAAATTTTTTGGAGGAATTTCTGTACCTAGGTTGTTTTCTATGGTAGACAATGCCCAATTTGTAAACAATCAAAGCTCATCTTCTAATTATTCTACTCGCTACCAGCCTTATTTTACAGCAAGTTTTGGGAAGATTATTCACATAAAATACAGATACGAGTTTAAACCCTCATTTATGACCAAATACATAACCGAAGTTGGTTTATTAGCAGACTTAAATGCAAGTTTACTTTTTAAAAAAGTACTATGGGCTGGGATTTCTATTAGAAACTCTATCCAAAATCCAGAAGAAAATTCTGGACAAATCTTTTCTGCTTTTAACGCTATTGGTTTAATGGCTCAGCTCCAAGCTTCAAGCAAATTGAAAGTTGGTTTTTCTTATGATTTTTTACTTTCTAACCAAACATTAAGATCTCAAAGAGGGTATGGAGCGCCTTTTGAAATTATGGCGGCGTACAACTTTGCCATATTCGAAGAACAAGGGGTTCATACTTTTCTTTATTAATTTCAAAAAATTATTTCATTGATACATTTTGGAAGTAAAAAATCTGTAATAGTTCTAATAGACCCAGACAAAGTAGGCGAAAAAGAGTTAGATAAGTTATTAGAAAATGACCACATTCCTTTTTGTTGGTTTGTAGGAGGAAGTCTTCTTTTTGAAAATACATTTGAATCTACAGTTAGTTATTTAAAAAAGTACTCTCAAAAACCAGTTTATATATTCCCAGGAAATAATTTGCAGATTTCTAAAGATGCAGACGGAATTTTATTTTTGAGTCTACTCTCTGGTAGAAATCCAGAATATTTAATAGGTCAGCAAGTTATCTCTGCACCAAGGATTTTCGAATCAAAGCTACACTCCATCCCTACAGGTTATATTTTAATAGATGGTGGCAAAGAAACTTCCGTATCATATATATCTAACACAAAACCTATACCTAGAGACAAACCCGATATAGCATTGGCAACATGCATGGCGGCAGCACTTTTGGGCAAACAACTCTTGTACATAGAAGCTGGAAGCGGAGCAGTAGATTCTATCCCTACAGAAACCATAAGACTAATAAAGCAACACGTAAACTTGCCATTAATTGTTGGAGGAGGTGTACGCTCAATTGAAACCATAAACGCATTGTGGGAGGCGGGGGCAGACCATGTGGTTATAGGCAATCATTTAGAACAACATCCTGATTTTTTGCAAAGTATATTTAAAATACAAAAACACTAATTTATTGGTTTGGGTTTTAAACTTTACGTTTATGTGTAGACCCTTAATTTTACTAGGTTATGATTTGTTTTAGTCTAGTTATTGGAACAACTTTTTGGTAGTTGTTTAGTAACATTAAATGTATTCTGCTTTTTTGCTTCCATTTTGTAACTTTTTTTAGTCCCTGTTTAGACCACAAGTGTGTTAGGCATGGTTGGTATACAAAATCTTGAAAGTGAACTGTACAATATGTACATATTAGATTACTACACAAGTTATGTTTTTAGTAAACTTTACACAGATTTTTTTATTCTATAATCTTGATTATCATTCAGAATCCTTTGTACTCACCACTAAATAAAGTACTTTTGCACCTTAGTTGAAAATTCAAGTAGAAAAAAATCATGATAAACTTAGTTTTATTTGGCCCTCCAGGAGCAGGAAAAGGAACGCAAAGCGAAAATATTATTGAGAAATATGACCTAGTCCATTTGAGTACTGGAGATATTTTTAGAGCAAATATAAAAGGAGAAACAGAATTAGGCAAATTGGCAAAAAGCTACATAGATAAAGGTCAGCTTGTGCCAGACAATGTTACTATTTCTATGCTAGAATCTGAAGTTAACAAACACCCACAAGCAAAAGGGTTTATATTTGACGGATTCCCTAGAACCACTGCACAAGCAGCCGCATTGGATAGTTTTTTATCCTCTAAAGACCTTTCTATTTCGTTAATGATTTCATTAGAAGTAGAAGAAAATGAGCTTAAAGCTAGATTGGCAGAACGTGCTAAAACAAGCGGTCGTGCAGATGATGCAGACCCTCAAATCATTGCTCAACGTATAGCAACGTATAACACCGAAACTGCACCAGTAAAATTGTATTACCAAGCCCAAGGTAAATTAGAGTCTATAAATGGCGTAGGTACCAAAGAAAGCATTTTTGATGCTATTTGTCAAAAGCTTAATTAGTCATTAAAAAAAGCCTACAATTAATCCAAGAGTTTTAAATATACAAAAGCGAAAAGTTAGTTGTAAGTTATTGCAAAACAACAAAAATTGTTCATTGTGTAATTTCAATACTGATTTACATAAACTGCACATAGCTAAGTGTTTAGAATAAGAAAAACAGGGCTATATACGTATTCAAAATTTTAAAAAAAGGAACTATGAACAACAATTTCATTGATCATGTCAATATATTTTTTCGCTCAGGAAGTGGTGGTCCGGGTTCTGTACATTTCAGGCAAGAAAAGCACGTAGAAAAAGGTGGTCCTGATGGAGGCAATGGAGGTAGAGGTGCGCACATTATCCTTAGGGGTACGGCACAGCACTGGACCTTATTACACCTTAAGTACCGCAAGCACATACACGCTGATAGTGGCAACGGTGGAGAAGGCGGCAGCAGAACTGGCAAAGATGGCAAGGACATTATATTAGAAGTGCCCCTTGGTACAGTTGCTAGAGATTCAGAATCAGGCGAGAAACTAGTAGAAGTGCTTTATGAAGGTGAAGAAGTGATTTTATTACCCGGAGGAATGGGAGGGTTAGGAAATGAAAATTTCAAAACTTCTACCAATCAATCTCCTAGATACGCTCAACCGGGTCAGCCATCTATAGAAGCTTGGATAACGTTAGAGCTGAAGTTATTGGCAGATATTGGGTTAGTAGGTAAGCCAAATGCAGGTAAAAGCACTTTATTGTCGGTGGTTTCCGCAGCTAGACCACAAATAGCAGATTATGAATTCACTACCTTAATTCCCAATTTGGGAGTGGTATCCTATAGAGATCACTTGTCATTTGTA
Organism: Cytophagales bacterium; assembly: GCA_043770215.1. Lineage (GTDB taxonomy): Bacteria > Bacteroidota > Bacteroidia > Cytophagales > JAAEPT01 > JAYVIQ01. Next base: position 13,244 of record JAYVIQ010000157.1, read on the forward strand.
ATGGCAGATATACCAGGGATTATAGAAGGTGCGGCAGAAGGCAAAGGCTTAGGAATTAGATTTTTAAGGCACATTGAGCGCAATGCTTCGTTGTTATTTTTGATTCCAGCAGATGCCAAAAACATCAATGATGAGTATGAGATTTTATTAAACGAATTGCAAAAGTATAACCCAGAATTATTGCACAAAGAACGCTTGTTGGCCATATCTAAAAGCGATATGTTAGACCAAGAAATGGAAGATCAAATGAGAGCAGAATTGCCAAAAGGTATAAAAACGGTGTTTATCTCTTCATTAACTACAAAAGGAATAGTAGAGCTTAAAGACCTTATTTGGCAGAGTTTACACAAATAATTATGTCAGATTGTCTTAATTGGCAATTTGGCTTTTTATTTGAATGGATTTAAAATTATAAATGTAAGTAAAAATTACTACTAGCATCAAAATGGCACAAGAAGAAAAAATAGACGAGCAAGAATTAGATCAAAATCAAGATATTAATTCATTTGAAGAAGAACAAGAAGTTCAAGAAACAGAGCAAATAGAGGTACCTGTAGAGGAGAGACTTCAAAGCGAATTGTCTGAACAAAAAGACAAATACCTAAGGTTATACTCAGAGTTTGAGAATTTTAGAAAGCGTTCTGCAAAAGAAAGGCTAGAGATGATTCTTACAGCAAACGAAAGCCTACTTTTGAGTGTATTGCCAGTACTAGACGATTTTGAGAGGGCACAAAAATCGATGCAAAATGCAACAGACATAGATGCTGTAAAAGAAGGGATACAACTTATAAAAGATAAGTTTGTTAAGATTTTAGATGCCAAAGGACTTGTAGTCATAGACACAGAAAATCAGCCATTTGATACAGAACTGCACGAAGCAATTACACAGATTCCATCCCCCTCAGAAGATATGAAAGGCAAAGTAATAGACTGTGTAGAAAAAGGATATAAACTAGGTGAAAAAGTTATCAGATATTCAAAAGTTGTAATCGGAAGTTAAATTACATTAAGTACAGAGTATTTAGAGTAAGGTACTTGGGTTTTTATGGATAGAATTTTTTATTCTTAATAAAGTAATTAAAACTTGTTTCTATAACACTATTAAAAGCAGCTAGAAGCCAAGCGCTAAAAGCTAAAAGCTAAGAAAAATGGCAAAAAGAGATTATTATCAAATATTAGGTGTAGAAAAAAATGCTACAGATGCAGAAATTAAAAAAGCATACCGCAAAGTAGCCATTCAATTTCACCCAGACAAAAATCCAGACAATCCAGAAGCTGAAGAAAAGTTTAAAGAAGCTGCCGAAGCTTACGAAATATTAAGCAATGCAGATAAGAGAGCTAGATATGATCGTTTTGGTCATGAAGGCAACAGAGGAGCAGGCGGTGGTGGAAGTCACGGAGGTATGGATATGGATGACATATTCTCTCAGTTTGGTGATATTTTTGGTGGCGGAGGAAGCCCTTTTGGTGACATGTTTGGCGGTGGCAGAAGAGGCGGACAAAGAGTAAGAAAAGGCTCAGACCTTAGAATAAGGATAAAACTATCTTTACAAGATGTAGCCGAAGGCGTTACTAAAAAGATAAAAGTAAAAAGACAAGACTCTTGCAAAAGTTGTACAGGCAATGGCTCTAAAAATGGAACTGCTATTCAAACATGTAGCACATGTGGTGGTTTAGGGCAAGTGCAACAAGTCCAAAACACTATGCTTGGACGTATGATGACTAATGCTGTTTGTCCTGCCTGTAAAGGAAAAGGAAAAACTATCTTAGAACGTTGTGGAGATTGCCATGGAGACGGCGTTGTTCCTGTTGAGGAAGTAATAGAGATAAAAATACCCGCTGGCGTTGCTGAAGGAATGACACTTACCATGTCAGGAAAAGGCAATATGCCTCCAGGTGGTGGGGTTGCTGGAGATTTACAAATTTTGGTAGAAGAGGAACCTCATGACGAGTTGCAAAGAGATGGAAACAATGTGATTTATGAATTACATATTTCATTTCCGCAAGCTGCTTTAGGAGATTCAGTAGAAATTCCAACAATATCTGGTAAAGTGAAAATAAAAATAGACCAAGGCACTCAAAGCGGTAAAATATTGAGGCTTAAAGGAAAAGGAATTCCTGACGTAAACGGATATAGTACAGGTGACCAACTAGTACATGTAAATGTTTGGACTCCTAGAGAACTCACAAAAGACGAAGAAAACACCCTTTTTAAACTAAAAGAGTCTTCTAATTTTACACCAAACCCAAACAAAAGTGATAAAGGTTTTTTTGATAAAGTGAAAGAGTTTTTTCACTAAGCATTGCTTTTTAAGCACATAAATAAATTGTTTTTATTTGTGTGCTTTTTTTTATTTTTACTATTTCCTTTTATATTGCACCAAATAATAATAATCTAAATTAATGATTCTTATTCTCTAGTGCAAGTACCTAATATAATTCTAATATTTATTGAAAAAAGTACAATGACGTATTCTAATTTCTTGAAAACCGCAGAAAAACTAACTTCTGAATTGATTGATTCTATCACAAAAGGAAGAAACAAGGTGCCAAAGCTACTTAAAAACACTACCAAATTCAAGCCTCCCATTTTTTCTACAATTTGTCTTGTGTTATTACTTTCATCTGCTAACATATATGCACAAGACAACGATGGGGATAACGTGCTTGATGAAATTGACTTAGATGATGACAATGACGGTATTTTAGATGAATATGAGATAGTTTCAAATCCATTTATTGCAATAAGTCCAACTGATTTATCAGTTCCATTGCCCTCTACAGGCGGTACTTACACTTCTGATATTAGCGCCAAGTTTGGTTTACCTATTGGGAGCATTATTTTGAATGTAACAAATGCAAATGCTTCTATTAACAACTTTAATACCCCTCCTTCTCCATCTTTTCAGGTACGCAATGGGGGTACTGTTAACAAAACAACCTTTTCTTTTTCAGGCAATATACCAGTTAGGATAAGAGCAGTTCATGGTTCAACCATTGCGGGAACAGCACCTGTATCAGACGGTATTATTGCAGAAGATAACAAAATTTATACTTTAACTACAGCGGGTACTCTTACACCAGGGTTCACATCCAACAGTTCTGGCAATACTTATTTTGTTACAAAAACTAGTTCAGCTACAACAAGCAATACAGCAATGACTTGGGAATCTAAATTCTTTGCCAAAAGAATTTCTTACTATTCAACAAGTTCTAGTTCCATAGATAATTATATGTCAATTTTTGCTAGTACCCCTGGAGATACAGATGGAGATGGTGTTCCAAACATATTTGACTTAGATTCAGACAATGATGGCATATCAGATGTAATAGAAGCAGGCGGAGTAGATCCAGATAGAGACGGTATACCAGGAACAGGTTCTCCAGTCGTAGATTCAGAAGGTCAAATAATAATTGCTTCAACAGCTCTTTCACTTATACCAATTGATACAGACGGAGATGGTAAAACAAACGACAAAGACCTAGATTCAGACAATGACGGCATTACAGATGTAATAGAATCAGGTGGTCTAGATCCAGACAACAATGGCTTAATAGGAACAGGAGCAAAACCAACAGGTCTTGTAAAAGGGATGCTAGGTTTAGGTACAGTACCAACAAGCACAGACGGAGACGGTATACCAAACCATTTAGACCTAGATTCAGACAATGACGGCCTTACTGATATAGTAGAAAACGGCATTACAGATTCAAACAACGATGGCTTAGTAGAAGGAACAGATACAGACAATGACGGTATCTTAAGTTCAGCAGATCAGAGTACAACCTTTGGAGATGCAGGCAACACCAACATCCCAATAAGCACAGACGGAGACGGCATACCAAACTATTTAGACCTAGATTCAGACAATGACGGGATTACAGATGTAGTAGAAAACGCACTTACAGATGCAAACAATGATGGCTTAGTAGACGGAACAGACGCAGACAATGACGGTCTTTTAAGTACAGCAGATCAGAGCGCAACCTTTGGCGATGCAAACAACACCAGCATTCCACCAAATACAGACGGTGACACAAGACCAAATTATTTAGACCTAGATTCAGACAATGACGGCATTACAGATGTAGTAGAAAGCGGGCTTACAGATGTAGATAATGATGGCTTAGTAGAC
>JAYVIQ010000158.1:0-3949 GCA_043770215.1 Cytophagales bacterium
AAATGGTACAAAATACAAGACAAACAGAAGTGAAATTAGAAAAGTAAATGTTAAATAGCGACCTCATAAAAATCGTCACGTTTTTTGTAGCTATTCCAGGGCAGGTTTTTCGAGTTCGGGAGTGGCTTTAAAATCGAAGAACAAGCCGTGTCCAGCTTGTATGAGGTTGTTGTAATGTTCAGCCCAAAGTTGGGCGTTTTGCTCAATGGTATTGGTTGCAGGGAATTCAAAAGTTGTATCAATACTCATTATTACAAATTTATGCTTAAAGCGTTTGTTAGCGTGTCTTTCAAACGCTTTTTACTTATAGCCATATCAATGATATTGAAGATTGATTTTTTTTCTACATCTTCTAATTGGTCTAAAAGCTGTAATTTTTCCACACCCCCTGGTCGTAGGTTAAGCGCAGCGATCCTAGGGCCTATGATTAAGAGAGCGTCCGCTCAAGCATAACACAATAACATATTTTTTGTAGATTTACCTAATGGCGAGAAAATATAAATTTCATGATGATAGAATACTGTATTTTGTTACGTTTAGGGTAGTTTATTGGCTAGATGTGTTCATTAGAAATGAATATAAAGATATAATTTACGAGAGTATAAAATACTGTCAAAAAGAAAAGAGTTTAGAGGTGGAGTGTCTACTAGAATAACTACAAAAATCGTCACGTTTTTTGTAGCTATTCCATTTACAATGTTTATACCTTTAAGCCACCCTTGTAGGGTATATATATAGTCTAAACCTTTTACTTTATCTCCTAACTCCACCCTTTGCAGGGGACCATGTGGGTAGTATTTATACAGCGCATCTTGCTTATATAGTTTATTATCTATAGACGTAGCAACGGTAAATAGTCTGTTGTCTGCATGGTAAGTGTATCTGTGATAAAACTGATCTATTTTATCTTTGTTATAGGAGACTTTCTTCATGTTGCCAGAAATCAAATCATACTCATAATCTATAGTGGCCGTACCAAAGCCCTCGATCATCCTCGTTACGTTTCACTAAAAGAGTACGAGTTTTGGGTTTTTATCTGTAGCTATTTCAGGACTGGATAAAAATGGCATAAAAAAAGCTCTAATTTCTTAGAGCTTTTTATCTTTAATTTTTTGTGATCCCGCTGGGATTCGAACCCAGGACCCATACATTAAAAGTGTATTGCTCTACCAGCTGAGCTACAGAATCATTTTTTATTATCTGGTAATTTAGCTTTTTCGCTTAATTATGATGCAAAGGTAACAGTATATTTATTTTATGCAAAACATATTATTAAAAAAATTCTTATAAAGTGTAAATTTTTTATTAAAATACTATAAATCAGTAATTTGACTTTATTCTTTTTTTTGAGTTGTTAAGTTTTACAGCACAAATAAATGAATTTAAGAAGGCGGCAAGCCAAATCTGTGTCTAAAAGTAAAATTAATTGGGTAAAAGAGGCTTTTAAAAAGTATGAGGGTCTTTCATTCATTTATTCTTGTTGTCAATTTTTATTCTACCATATTTAAAAATATCTTTGTACCATGTCTAGGAGTAAGGTAAGAAACATGGAAGCGCTAGAAATTGAAAAAGTAGCTTCAGAAGGTAAATGCTTGGGTAAAAAAGATGGTAAAGTGGTTTTTGTGCCATTTACAGCTCCAGGAGATGTGGTAGATGTTTTTTTAACAAAGAGCAGAAAATCCTTTGGTGAGGGTAAAGTAACAAAGTTTCATAAGTATTCTGATCTTAGGATAGAACCTTTTTGTTCTCATTTCACAATATGCGGAGGTTGCAAATGGCAACATTTGCCTTATGAGAAACAATTAGAATTTAAACAGGCGCATGTTTTAGAGAATTTAAATCATTTAGGTAATCTAGATTTAAAAGAAATTAACCCTATAAAACATTCTCAAAAGCAACAATTTTATAGAAACAAACTAGAATTTACATTTACAAATAGACGTTGGCTAACAGAAGACGAACTAAAGTCAGATGTAGAGTTTGAAGAAAGGGGAGGGGTAGGGTTTCATATACCAGGTAGGTTTGATGCTGTATTGGATATAGATAAATGTTTCTTGCAAAGCGACTTTTCTAACCAGATAAGAGACTTCATAAAAAAATATGCAATTACAAACCAATTATCATTTTATAACGTGCATGAACACAAAGGTTTGTTAAGAAATTTGGTGGTTCGTAATACATCAGACAACCAACAAATGGTTATTGTTCAGTTTGGTGAAAATGAAATTGAAAATATAGAAGCCTTAATGGCTGCCATTGTAAATCAATTTCCTTTTATAGCTAGTTTACTTTACATCATAAACCTAAAACACAATGAAACCTATTTTGATCAAGATATAATTTGTTTTCATGGCAAAGATCATTTGATAGAACCTTTTACTCGTTGGGACGAGACTAAAATTAATTTCAAGATTAGTCCAAAATCATTCTTTCAGACCAATAATGCTCAGGCAGAAGTCTTGTATGCAGAAACGTTTAGAATGGCAAAACTAACTGGGCAAGAAGTGGTATATGATTTGTACACAGGAACTGGTACAATAGCCAATTACATTGCCAACAAGGCTAAAAAAGTAATTGGAGTAGAGTATATAGAGGATGCAATCAAAGATGCAAAAGTAAATGCGCATTTGAATGACATAAGCAATACGGTATTCTTTGCTGGTGATATGAAAGATGTCTTGACAAATAAATTTTTTGATAAAAACGGAAAGCCAGATGTAATCATTACAGATCCTCCAAGAGCAGGTATGCATGAGGATGTCTTAAAAGTTATTCTAGAAGCAAATGCACATAGGATAGTGTATGTAAGTTGCAATCCATCTACACAAGCTAGGGATCTTAAAGTATTATGTGAAAACTACACCATAGAAGAAATTCAGCCTGTAGATATGTTTCCACATACACATCATTGCGAGAACATAGTAAGTTTGGTTAGGAAATAGTATTTTTCTTCTTTGTTTACTTTGCAGGAGTAAATTGAAAGTATTGTTTGTTTAAATACAACCTAAGTAACATAGTATTTAGGTTGTATAGCATATTTTTTTGTATGTAAGTTAAAGTTTCCTCCAACGCTTAAAACATAGTACATTTATTTCTTTAAAATTTAAAGCAATGCAGTTATGTTATCTATAAAAAACATAAACAAAACATACAAAGACCATCAAGCACTTAAAAACATTCATCTAGAAATTAAAAAAGGAGCTATTTATGGGCTAATAGGGCATAATGGAGCAGGTAAAACTACCCTTATTCGCATCATTACTCAAATTATTAAAGCAGATTCTGGCAGTATTAGTATAGATGGAGAGCCATTAAATCCTAATCACAGACACTCAATTGGGTATTTGCCAGAAGAAAGAGGGCTGTATAAAAAAATGGCATTAAGAGATTACCTCATTTTCTTAGGCAATCTTAGGGCTATGCCAATTTCAGATATAAACAAAAGCATAGATCTTTGGTTAGAGAAATTTGATTTGGTGCAGATGCAGAAAAAAGAAATAGCTTCGCTATCTAAAGGAAACCAACAAAAAGTACAGTTTATAGCCACTGTTTTTTTTAATCCCAAGTTATTGATTTTAGATGAGCCTTTTTCTGGCTTTGATCCATCAAATGCAGAGCTGCTTAAAAAAGAAATCTTAGCGCTAAATAGAAATGGAGTTACGATACTATTCTCTACTCACCAAATGGAAGCGGTAGAAGAGTTGTGCCAAGAAATTGCTATGATAGATAGGTCAGAGATTGTATTGTCTGGCAACTTACAAGAGATTAAAAAAAGCTTTGGTACACAAGAGATTTATGTGCAAAGCAAGTCTAAATTGGTATTGCCTACTAGTTTTAGTTGCCATGAACACTGGAATAGCTACAAAAAACGTGACGATTTTTATGAGGTCGCTATTTAACATTTACTTTTCTAATTTCACTTCTGTTTGTCTTGTATTTTGTACCATTT
>JAYVIQ010000159.1:0-6058 GCA_043770215.1 Cytophagales bacterium
CAGATAGAGCACTAAAGCCAAATTGTTTGTACAAGCTTTCTTTAGAATAAGTACTATAATCCCAAACTTTCTGAATTTTATTATTTTTAACAACCATTATTTTTGGAAAATCATCACCCTGTCTCAACTTTGCAAATTCTACATCATTCTCTATTCGAATAAAAGGAGATTTACCGCCTGTTGCATTCCAAAAACTTTTCTCATCAAATTCAGAACCATAACCAATAATGTATACCTCACCTGTTTTGGCTCCTTTTTTTCTTAGGGCCAAAATATCTTTGTATGCATCTTGGCAATGCCCACATGAGAAACTAAACAAACAAATTAAATGCGTTCCTTTATCAAGGTCCTTTACAACACCACCAGAAAATTTGGTGTAATTAGCAAAAATAGAACTGGATTTAGTTTTGTTGTTAATACCCTCTACAGCATTGAGAATAATAGAAGAGTCTTTTATGCTTATGCTTGCAGCCTCTATAGCACTTGTATCTTTAGTAAGTAGTGAATCATTTACTTCTGTAGTAAACTGAGTCATATCTACTGCTTTTACAGCCTCTAAGGGTTTATTAAATGTACGAGACAATGTAAACAGCGTTACAACGCCTACAATAAAAGGAATAAGAATAGGCGGAAAGTTTTTTTCTTCTTCTTCTTTGTATTTAAAAAACACAAAAGCGGCCATAGCAACCAAAACTATATTTTTAATTATTGTTTCAAAATTATCAAAAGGAATAACCTCTCCAAAACAACCACAGTTGCCACCAATGTATCCTTTATTATGAACTTCGGCTTCAAAGAATACCTGCGCAGTAAATAATATTAGCAACCCTATCATAAAAGGAAGAACTATTTTCTTAATATAACGGTCTTGTAAAACAGCAATTCCAAGCATAAATTCTCCTGCAATCATAATTCTTGTTAGCCATTGTACCCAATAAAACTGGTCTAGATGTTCAAAATAATCATCTCCAATCAATTGTTTGGCCACTAACTCATCAAAAAACTTAAGCGAATATATTTTTGCTATTGATGACAAAATAAAGGTTGCCCCTAAAAAAAACCTTAAGAAATTTACTATTTTAGTCTGATTTATCATTTTTACTTTACTTTATTTTGACTTATTATTTATCATTTAATAATACCTAAATCTTTTTTGATTCTATAAACAATGAAAGTACCTTTCTTTCTTTATTTATGAATACCTATTTTATAAAAAATCATTATTACTATACTTTTTTCAGATATTTACAAGACCACTTCTAATATGAATCCAACATCACTTTATTATACCCCTAAATTTAATAAAAAACTAAAATTATCTATTTTTAAATTCTATTTTAATTTTTAAAAAGTAACATTTCATTAACTTTAAGCAATGAAAAACACAAATTGGTCTAAATCGCATTTTTGCACGTACATATTTTTATGTATTGCCTACTCAGATGATAAAATAACAGTTTCTGAAATTGTAAACATAAAAGACTTTTTAAGTAAAATAAACATATCTGATGAAGAGGCAAAAGAAATTATAAAAGAAGTTTGTTTTTTATTAAACAGCCAAAATTTAAAAGAAAGATTGGTGTTTATAGCCCATACATACAAAGATTTTTTTAATACATCAGATGATTTATCACCTCTAATGAATGATATTGAAGACTTGATTTTAGCAGACAACAATATAGAAAAATCTGAAATATTGATGTACAACAAAATAAGAAAAGCTATGAACGTAATGGAATAAAAAATCAGCTATATAGCCAAAATTAAGAAAGGATTATAAATTTCTTTCGTATTTCTCAAGCTTTTTCTTAAGTCTATTTATTTCTTTTATGTAGCTAATTTCTCTGTCTCTAGTTTCCTTCTGAGATAAATTTAGCTCATCTACTTTTAGAAGCATTAAATCTTCTTGTTGCCTCATTTGGTTTGTAAGATCACTAGATTCTTGAAGTAGGTTTTGTGTTTTGGTGTTCACTTTTACAGATGTGAGAGCAGCAGATATGCTTTCTGTTACTTTTTGTACAAACCCTAGCTCATATTCTTCAAGAACATTAAAAGAAGCTAATTCTATGACCCCTTGAACGATATCATTAAAAATCAGCGGAACAATAAGAATAGATCTTGGGGTAGACTCTCCTAAACCAGAAGTAATAGTCACATATTTTTCCGGAACTTCTGTCAAATAAATTGGTTTGCCCTCTAACCAAACTTGTCCTACCAAACCCTGCCCTTTTTTTATCTTAAAATCTAAATACTTTTTCTTATCATAGGCATAACAAGAAACCATTTTTATTTCTAAATCATCTTCTGATCCTATATAAAATGCACCTTGATTGGCGTGTAAAAACTTAATCAATTCTTTTAAAACTACATCTCCAAAATCTTCTAAATTGTTTGTGTAATTACTTAGAATTTCAGAAAATTTGGCCAACCCCTGATTTATGTGGTTACGCTCTTTGTCTTTTATGGCAATGAGTTCTAAACTATCTTGCATTTTGACTAAAGCTTCTCCCAATTCACCCTCTCTATCAAACTTAAGTGCAGATTGCCCTTCGTAATTATGATCTGCCACCATTTGGGCAAATTCTTTAATCTCATCTAATTTATCCCTTACTTGATGTAGTTTTAATGCAATGGGTTCAAAATTCTCTAATATGATGGATATATCTTTTGGAAAATCTCCATTTTTTAAATCAACCAAAAATCTATTTATTAATGTTATAGGTTTAGAAATAATGTTTATTAAAATGTTAATTACAAAGACAATTAAAGCAAAAATTATTAGTACAATCACAAGTTTACTGACAATATTATCTGATAATGAGGTAACTCCATCAAAAACAAAAATAGCTTCTTCTGGCTTTGAGGATAAAAAAGAGCTGTAACTTTCTGATAATTTTTCTGTGGATTTCTTTATTTCTTTAAGGTTGAAATTAACTATACTTGTGTCTTTGCCTAGATTTTCTATTACCCTCTCTTGGTATAACTTATTTTTGTTTATCTCTTCATAAATACTATTAAAATTATATTTTACAAAGTCTGAACTAATCAAATCTAAGTGAGAATCTAAGGTGTCTAAAATGGGTGTAATTCTTTTTTGCCAAATTTTTTCTCTCTTGCTGGTTTTGTCTTCATTTGTTGTCTCTAAATACTCTATTAAAAGCAAAGATGTATAGTTTACATCTTTAATTATTCTAGACAAATCACCTTTTAACTCTATTTGTTTTAGGTATTCATTGTTGCTTTTATCTGCCAACTCGTACCTTAGTTTATTTTCTTTTTCTGTAATGGCTATATCTCTGACAAAAACAAAAGTAATAAAAGTAAAAAGTAATAATATTAATGTAACTGAGGTAATTACAGTAGAAACAATATTTTTACGTAGTATTTGTAATTTCATATTTATGTAGAGACGTCTATTTTGGCAGTGTTGCAAAAACTTTTGTACAAACTATTCTATCTAAGTTAAAAAAAGAAAAGATACCCTAAAAGGATATCTTTTCTTTTTTTACTTTTTTTTTCCTTTCAAAGGTTTTTTAATCCAAAATGCTTCTCTGCCATCTCTTTTATTTGATCCCCTATTGCCAAACAAGCCGTTGCAGCTGGTGATGGTGCATTTAGTACATGTATAGAATCGTCTCCATATTCTATTTTAAAATCGTCGCACATATCTCCATTTTGTTCTACAGCCATAGCTCTTACCCCTGCCCTACCTGGTTTTAGATCATCCATGGTTAAAGAAGGTAATAATCCTTGTAATCTTTTTAAAAACAACCTTTTAGAAAATGCTCTTGCATATTCATCAATCCCAAATTTCCAATTTTTGGCAAATAACTTCCAAGTACCGGCATAGCTGAGGGCTTCTTTTGTGTCTTTCCAATCAAAATCAGTTTTGCCGTACCCTTCTCTTTTAAAAGTAAATACAGCGTTTGGTCCACACTCTACTTCTCCGTTTGTCATGCGTGTAAAATGAACCCCCAAAAATGGTACTTTTGGATTTTTGACCGGATAAATAAGATTTTTCACTTTGTGTTTGGCTTCGTCTGTGAGCTCATAATAATCTCCTCTAAACCCTACAATAGCCATTTTTGTTTCTACCCCATCTTTTTTGGCTAGCCTATCTGATTGTAATCCACCACAAAAAATTACTTTTTTTGCACTAAAAATGCCTTTATTAGTTGTTATTTTTTTAATGCCTCCATCGTTTTCTATACCTAAAAACTCTGTTTCTAAGCAACACTTAGAATTTTCATTTATACCTACAGATACGTCTATGAATCTTGTTGTTGCTTCTACATAATCAATAATACCCGTGCATCCAACCCAAATCCCACCTAAGCTTTGACAGTAAGGTTCTATTTCTTTAAGCTCCTGAGCTGTTATTTTGCGTATGTCTTCTGTCCCATTTTCAATGCCGTTTTGGTATATCTTTTCTAAATATGGCAACTCAGATTTAGATTGTACAGCCACTACTTTACCGCAAACATCATGTGTTACTTTGTAGTCTTTAGAAAACTGTACAAGTTCTCTACGCCCAGCTACACACAACGTAGCCCTGTAAGAATTTGGTCTGTAATATAAGCCTGAGTGTATTACTCCAGAATTGTGCCCTGTTTGGTGAGCAGCTAACTCTTTTTCTTTTTCAAACAAAACTATTTTTATATGCGGATAAGCTTTTTGTATTTTATAAAAAGTAGCTGCTCCAACTATTCCTCCACCAACTATGGCTATATCAAACGAATTATTAGCGATGTATTCTGTCATGTACGTGACTTTAACTTTGTTTTGGCACAAAGGTAAACTTTGATTGTGTATTTGACAAAGAAATTTTTATTCAATAACACGTTCTGTTTTATATAAACCTAAACTGCTTTTTATGTAGTACTTTTTTGGTAACTATTGTATATTTATTTTTGTTGGCTTTTTTTCTAAGCAACTGATTATTATAGCTTTTAGTACTAATTCAAAGATTTAAATTCGGTTATTAACTTTGCTTTCTACTTATTTATTTTAAAAAAATTTAATTAGCATTTTCTGTTATGGATTGCAATAGTTGCAAAAAGTTGGGTCTTCTTCTGTTTTTTGGTTTGGGTACATGTCTTCTTTGGTGTACTGACAATGCTGGCACGTAGAAATAAAACTTAGTATAGAGTTTGTTGGTGAACCGCATAAACTACATTGTAGTCCTTTTTTAGCATCAGTTATGCCAAAACCAGGCATTTGGCATTTAGGGCAACAAGATTTAATCTTTTCCACCAATTTCTGTGTTGCTAGTTCTATCACATTCATGCGTGAAGGGTTATGCATGGCTCTCATATCTGTCTCTACATAAACAGAATTGTACTTAGAGAATAACTGCTCAAATGTTTTGATCAATGTTTCCTTTTCTGTTATTCCTTTATAAATTTCAGAATTTCCGGACTTAGATTTACGAAGGATTAAACCATGCTCTGGAAAACCAATTTCTTCAGCAAATGAAACTAATTCTTTTAGCGATTGAATTTCCTTCCCATTAAAATTAGTTGAGGTACTTAACTCTCTTACAATGACTTCTATGTTGTTCTTGGCATCTATGAAAATTAAAAATTCCTCATCGGCATGGATAAAAAATAACGAAGGATGTGGCCCAAAAGAACCTTCGCTTGCAATTGCCATATCGCAGTTACTTATTTGAATTGCCATTAAGCATTTTTCTCTTACTGTTGAAATAGGATCTAGATCTCTTTCTACCTCACCAGTAAATGTACCCAAAAGATCTGTATCAAAGCATAGATCTGTAAAACAACGCACCCCAAGTTCTTTTTCTAGAATGGGCGCTATTACTTTTTCCTTTTGATGTTTGGTTGCAATAATAACTTCCCTCCCTTCAAACATGCTTTTCATTGCTTTAATTTTCAATGCATCTATTTTATTAGTGCTTACAGTTTTAATTTCTATTTTAAGTATTTTAATTTTTTTTGTAAATATCCGCAATGATACCAGTACCTATTATTTTTTTTGCGAAAAGGATCGAAGCGGAGCTCTTTGTTGCTTTTTCAGCAACAAAAGCGAGAGCGTAGAG
>JAYVIQ010000160.1:0-6255 GCA_043770215.1 Cytophagales bacterium
TTTATGACGCATCCCTCCCATTTGCCTCATGTTTTGCTCATCGAAGTCTGGATAAAGTTTTTTTATTCCGTAAGCGGTATCTAGTTTATGTAAGGAATGTATAATAGCTCCTGCACATAAAAACAATGCTGCTTTAAAAAAAGCGTGTGTGAGTAGATGAAACATGGCAGATTCGTAGGATTTTATGCCTATTGCCATAACCATATACCCTAGTTGAGAAATAGTAGAATACGCTAATACTCTTTTTATATCTGTTTGTGAAAAAGCAGAGTATGCTGCTAAAAAAGAAGTTATTACTCCTAAAATTGCTAAAAAAGTGAGTACAAAATCAGGTAAAATAAAGCTAAATCTTGCTAAAAGATAAATTCCAGCGGCTACCATTGTTGCTGCATGAATTAACGCAGAAACGGGTGTAGGTCCTTCCATTGCATTTGGCAACCATGAACTAAATGGAAATTGAGCACTTTTTGCTAATGCTCCACTAGATATTCCTAATGCTGCAACTATCAACCATCCTTTTGAGATTACGTTTCCTGATACTAAGTAATCAAAATCTAGGGTTTCTGAAATTACTGATTCTTGTATAAATAATTGTATATCAGATATTTGAAGGGTATTACATAAAGAATAAATGATGGTTATACCAAACAAAAATCCAACATCACCTACTCTATTTACTAAGAAAGCTTTTTTATTTGCTTGCACGGCAGCATTGTTTTCGTACCAAAAACCGATGAGTAAGTAAGAGCTAAATCCAACCAGTTCCCAAAAAACAAAAAGTTGAAACATATTACCAGAAAATATAATTCCTAGCATAGCAAAAGTAAAAAGGCTTAGATAGGCGAAATATTTTTCTAAATTTTTATCTCCTCTTAGGTATTCTATAGAAAAAAGATGCACCAAAAAGGATATGAAACACACAATGCAAGCAAATAAAGCAGATAAGCTATCTATCCCAACGCCAAAATCTACTTTAAAATCAATAACGTCTATCCAACGGACACCAAATTGATGATACTCATTATTTCCAACTTCAAAAAACAAAGCAAAAGCTACCAAAGCGTTTACGAACATGGCACCTGTTGCTGCTATACCTCTATATTTTTTGATTATTCTTCCAAATAAAATAAGCAACCAAAACATCAATAATGTAGTACTAAGCAAAAATATTGCCTTTGCACTTGATGAATCTAATAGAGTTGTATGTAATATGGATAAAAGCATTATTCTTTTATTAAATCCATTTCATTTATGTTGCTAGTACCAAACTGTTTTATTGCTTTTAAGCTTATTGCCAAAGCTAAAGCCATTTCTGCCACCACTATTGCCAATACAAAAAGTGACAGGATTTGCCCATCTGCTCCTTTTGGGGTCCAAAATTGATTGAATACTACAAGATTTACGTTTGCGGCATTGAAAATTAGTTCTACTCCAATAAGTAAAAAGAATATATTTTTTTTTGTCATTACTAAAACTAGTCCGGTAATGAACAATAAGATAGACAATACTAAAGCTCCGTTTGCACTCATTTTGTTTGTTTTTTTCCAGCTATTACGGCTGCTAATACTAATGCTATTAAAAGAAAAATAGACAATAACTCAAATGGAAAAAGATAATTACTTACAACACTTACTCCTATTTCTTTTACATCGTTTAAAGCTTGACCGTTTTTAGAATTTAAGTTACTCTCTTTAAAAGCATCAAAAAACATAAATGCTAAACCAATGGCTAAAAAAAAGGCTATTGTTTTGTTATGGTTGCTAGAAGTTAAGTTTCTATCTTTTGTAACTCTTTTTGTAAGCATAATGGCAAAAACAAATAATACAGTTACTGCCCCTACATATATCAATAGTTGTGTAGCGAACAAAAAACCAGCGTTTGCAAACAAAAAAACCAAGGCAATTAAAATTAAAATGCCTAAAAAAGCACTTAAAGCATGTATAAGTTGATTGGTAAAAAGTATTATGGAACAAAAGGCTGAAGCAAATGCTAAAAAGATGAAATCTATGTATGTAAAATTATCCATTAGTCTTCTTTTTTCTTAGGTTTCATAATGGGCACAAATTTCTTAGGCGCAACCACCTTTGGCTCTTCTGAAATTTCTTTAGAAGCGCTTTCTGAAACAACACTTTGTTTTTTTGTTTCTATGTAGTCTATATATTCTTGTCTTTTTTTGTCTGCTTGGTCTTTGGTTAAGTCTGAAAATTCGTAGGCAAGATTATTTACATCAAACTCACTAAAATCATACGTTTTTGTCATGGTAAGGCATTCTGTAGGGCATACTGTTGTACAAAGACCACAGAACATACATTTTGCCATATCTATCTCAAACTTTCCTGCGTATAGTCTAATAGAAGAACCATCTGACGCTTTTCTGATTTCAGTAGGGCTTTTTATTACATCTATTTCTATGCAATTTACAGGGCAAACTTTTACACATTTATCACATACGATACAATCTTCAATTTCATTGTCTAGTCTGTATCTTCCGTTGTCTGGTACAGGTAGTGATTGAGATGGGTATTGAAGGGTAAAAATTCCATTTTGATGAGCAAAGTAGTTTTGGTCTTCTACGCCTTCGCTCCCTCTATTTTTGTTTTTAATTGCAAATACAAAATGCTTTAGGGTTATTTTTAATCCAATAGAAAGTGTTTTTGCACTTTGAGCTATGTTTGTCCAATAGTTAATGTTTCTTTTTTCCATTAGCTAACTTGAATAAGCTTACATACACCACAAACAAATACAAAAAATAAAGAGGCTGGCGTTAGAACCTTCCATGACAAATGCATCACTTGGTCTATTCTAACCCTAGGATATGTCCACCGTACCCACATACATACACATACCCAAACAATGGCTTTAAGCATTAACCAAAAATATCCCCAAGCATAACAAGAAAACTCACCTAAAGTCCCAGAAGTCCAATCATTTAGTTTAATCAAACCTATATTTGGCAATGGGGATAAATACCCTCCAAAGAAAAGAATGGCTCCCAAAACACCCATCAAGAGCATAATTATATATTCAGAAAGTGCCATTATAGAAAATCTAAACCCTGAATACTCTGTAAATACGCCAGCTATAAGTTCTGATTCTGCTTCTGCATGATCAAAAGGAGCTCTGTTGGCTTCTCCTAATGCAGTAATTATAAAAATCACAAAGCCAAGTATAACAAAAGGGTAAGCGATTATATTCCAAGTAAAAAAACCGACAAAATTACGTAAGTCAATACCAAACCAGACAGCTTTAGAAAAAACACCTTGTACTTGCGTCATGGCATCTAAATTCATTGTTTCCGTTAGCATTACAACCCCCAAGACAACCAAACTTAATGGGATTTCGAATGAAAACATTTGCGCTACGGTACGCATTCCAGCAAGTATTGAAAATTTGTTATTGCTGCCCCAAGCACCAAACAAAAAACCAATAATATCTATAGACAAAATTGCTAAAAGTAAGTAAATGCCTGTATTTGTGTTACTAGCTACTGCCTGAGGTCCAAGAGGTACTAATGCAAAAGCCATGAATGATACAACAAACAATATGTAGGGAGCTGATTTAAAAATAAATGAATAATTTGCTGTGGCAACAATGTCTTCTTTTTGCATCAGCTTCAAAATATCTGCAAAAGTCTGAAGCAACCCTTTTGGTCCAACTTCATTTGGCCCAAGCCTATCTTGAATAAAAGCTGAAAGCTTTCTTTCTCCCCAAATAGCAAATAAAGCATACAGAAGACAAGACGGCAATATGGCGATCAATTGAATCAAGTGTGCAAGTTAGTACATTTTAGAGTAGTTTTAACATCAATTTCGTTTAATTTTATGATTAAAATACTACGTATAGAGGTAGTGTTATTGCATTGAATATATCTTAATTATTTACTTACACTAAACTGCGGGTTCATTTACTATTACCGTTTTTATATTTACAAAAGCCTTTATACCTTCTTCACCTAATTCTTTTCCATACCCAGAATTCTTTATTCCCCCAAACGGAAGTCCACAATTAGATTTAGATAAAGAATTTATGAAAATAGCTCCTGATTCTATGTTTTGAATTGCAAAATTTTTATTATCAATGGATTGCGTCCAAACACTTGCACTCAACCCATATATAGAATCATTGGCTATAAGTACTGATTCTTCAAAATTTTCAACTGATTTTAAAACAAAACAAGGTCCAAATATTTCTTCTTGAAACAAGATATTAGATGTGTCTTCTATTTCTAACACCTCTAAATTTACAAAAAAACCTTTTTGTTGTTTGTGCTCCAAAGAAAATATCAGTTTAGCCCCTGTTTTTTTACCTGCTGAGAGTTGTGAATTGTATTGTTCTTTTAAATCTTCTCTTGCTAAAGGACCAACATTTGTACTTGAATAAGCGGGATTACCAATTTTTAGGTTTGAAAGCTGTGTTACCAATTCCAACTTAAATGAATCATAAACAGCTGTATGTATTAAAAAGCGTTTTGCAGCAATACAACTTTGTCCGTTGTTTTGTAATCTAGCGTGTATGGCTTGTTTTATAACATCTTTGATATTCAACTCTTTATCCACGATAAAAACATCATTGCCGCCTAGCTCCAACACCTGAGGCTTTAAGTTCTCAGCGGCTTGTTTTGCTATTATTTTACCACTAGCTGTGGATCCTGTGAATGAAACACCTACTATTTTTGGGTTCTTTATTAAATCTGTTATTTGATTTACTGATATAAATAATGTAGAATAAACAGCCCCTAAGCCAGCCTCATTAAAAATATTTTGGATAGATTCTGCACATAATCCAACATTTGGTGCCGGCTTTACTAGTACCGTATTTCCAGCCAAAATAGTTGGAATGGCAAATCTAAAGACCTGCCAAAAAGGAAAATTCCATGGCATTACCCCTAAAACAACACCCAATGGTTGGTATATAATTCTAGATTCGCTAGAGGATAAATTCACAAATTTAGACGCTAAGTATTTTTCTGCATTTAGTTGAAAATGAATGCATAACTCTACACATTTTAGTATTTCAGACTTGCTTTGTTCTTTAGGTTTACCCATTTCATGTGTAACTAAATCTGAATAGAAATCTAAATTAGATTCTAACATATTTATGAGCTTGCTAATTTTAGCTATTCTAAAGATCAAAGATTCATTTTTCCAATGGCAATAAGCCATGGCAGAATCCGTTAATTTAGTGTTTAATTCTGTATCTGATAAAAAAGATTTAGAAAATATAGCATCGTTTGTTGACGGATTTGTGCTTATAAACATCTATAAATTGTAGTTTGTACTTACTAATCGTATATTTGACAAAAATAGAAATAAATGTTACAGATTAATGCAATTATTTGGAATTTTAGACCAGAAATTTTTCCAAATTTAGACCTTCCTCTTTTAAGTAATATCCGTTATTACGGTGTATTATGGGCTATTTCTTTTATGGTTGCTCATTTTTTGGTAGAAAAAATGTACAAAAAAGAATCTAAAGATGTAAAAGAGTTAGATACATTGTTTTTTTATACACTTGTAGGCTGTATTCTTGGAGCTAGGTTAGGGCATTGTCTTTTTTATGATCCCGCACATTATTTATCTAATCCTCTTGATATATTAAAGATAAACGAAGGTGGGTTAGCTAGTCATGGCGGTGGCATTGGTTTATTTATAGCGTGTTACTTTTTTTACAAAAAATTTAATACTCAAAGTTTCTCTAGCGTATTGGATAAAGTTGCGTTTACGGTAGCTATAGCTGGTTGTTTAATTAGAGTTGGAAACTTTGTAAATTCAGAAATTATAGGAAAACCCACCGACTCACCATTTGGAGTTGCATTTGTAGAAAATGTAGAGGGATATTTACGAAATAGCAATTATTATGGTAAAAGCATTGAAGAAATATCCTATACCCCAGCCAAAAACACAAAAGATACTTTAATAAACGGAAACAAATTTGCAGCTTATGAAATGAAAGTAGTTTTTAATGATAGACCTACAAAAATTTCAAAGAGCGATGTTTTTCAATATTTAGATGAAGACCATATTATAGCATCTAATCAGGAAACCATTATTAAAGACAAAATAATTTCTAAAGTTATATATCCAATTACTAGGCACCCTGCACAATTGTATGAAGCTTTTAGTTGTTTTATTTTGTTTTTGTTGATGATCTATTTTTACTTTAAAAAGTACAACGGAAACATACCAGACGGATTTTTTATTGG
This sequence comes from Cytophagales bacterium, assembly GCA_043770215.1. Classification (GTDB taxonomy): domain Bacteria; phylum Bacteroidota; class Bacteroidia; order Cytophagales; family JAAEPT01; genus JAYVIQ01. The sequence continues at coordinate 6,203 of JAYVIQ010000160.1, forward strand.
TCTTTTTTTAGTTTGGGTATTTACTTTACGTTTCTTTTATGAGTACATAAAAG
>JAYVIQ010000161.1:0-5248 GCA_043770215.1 Cytophagales bacterium
TACCTATTATTTTTTTTGCGAAAAGGATCGAAGCGGAGCTCTTTGTTGCTTTTTCAGCAACAAAAGCGAGAGCGTAGAGCCTGACCCGATAGGGTTTCGTCCAAAATCACTACTCAATTCCACTACTGGTACAATAACGGATATTCACATTTATTATTCACATATTTCGCAGTAGCTTCTTTTGAGGTACTTATTTTCTAGCAACTGAAATGTGATTCCTCCATTAAAAGCACTATTAAATAAACCACAAAATCTTGTTTTATTTACTACAGAAGCATTAGAAAGGATGGCTCTATAATCTGGTTTTTGGACTACTTTTTCTTCAATAATAGATAAGTTGATGTATAGGAAAAGTAGATCTTCGTGTACTCCACTAATTTTTGTTCTTGGGGCCAATAAATCTAAAGCTACTTTGTATTGATGGTGTGCGGCCAAAAATTTAGCAATTCTAAAACGTTCTTCATCAGACAATTGTACATTGGGCAATACTTTTATTAATTGTTGTACACTTTCGTTTTTTACATCGAACTTTTGGGCATGAGTATAATATTGGGTTTCTAAAACAAGGTAGTTTAGTCTTAATTTGTTTAGTGCTTGAGTTTCTATTGTTTTATTGGTTAGCAGTTGCTGTTTTAAAATTTTAGGAATATCTCCAGTAAATAAATTTCTCTCCCAATCTAATAATTTTAATGCATAATAATTAAACTGTATCATGGGGCTAGAGTTGTTTTCTACAATTAAACCAGTTACTTTTTCTAGGGTGTTTAGAAGTTGGGCAGTATCTAGTAAATATTCATTTATAGCTATTTTAGCCCTTGATTCTGGACTCCATTTTAGTTTTGGCTGTATGTTTGCCGCCAAAAAACGCATAAGTTTTGGATTTTCAGATAAGTAAACATCGTCTATTAATTGGTACTTTTCTGTTCCTTTATTAAAACTAGAATCATTTAGTATTTCTAAAATGGTTTTCTCATCTAGATTTTTAAAAAGCTGTTTACGCTCTAGTTCTATGTGTATTATTCCTTTTCTATGATTGGCCAAAAGGGCATCTATTTCCTCTATTCTATTAGCGTTTAAATACGCTCTTATTTCATCTTCACTTTTTGTAGCCAGATAACCTTTGGAAGTAGTTTGTATATCTGCAAAAAATGCTGTCCAGTTTTCTGCTGTATTTATTTTGGCATTTATAGGGTATGATTGGTAACTCTGTATAGCATTTACCATACTTAGAGCCCTTTGCTTTTGTAATTCTAGGTTTATTATTTTACTTCCTTCTACAGAAGAATATGCTAAAATATCTATGGAAATTATGGTATAATGTGCAAGTTTTAGAGAATCAGCCAAAGGTTTAAGGTCTTGAGCATCAAACGTTGCTTTGCCCTGAGCAAAAGGAATAACAAAATTCATTTCTTTGTGAATTGTCTCCTCAATTTTGCTCTTACTATGGTTTAAACTCATATCAAAAGGTATTTCTATGGTTTGCCAATCATCAAAAGGAACTTGGAAAAATGTCCCATATTGGCATAAAATGTTGTTTTGAATAATTAAGACATTTAGCTCATAGGCTTCATTTTTCCACACCTCCGGAACTTTTCCTAACGGCACAAAAACATTACCTTTGTTATTCATTGTTGCTGTCTTTAGCATTTGTTTTAAATATACAGGTTTCAAAAGATAGCCACTACTTATAGGGCTTTGTGTGTCTATATTAGCATTATCGCAAGGAAATTGGCTTTTTAGCACTATATCCACCGCTACACCATCTAGTTTATTGTAAAACAACTTATGAAACCATTCTTCGTTGCTAATGGCAAAATATATTTCATCATTTATAATGGTTAGGTCATAAGAAACATCTTTGGGCATAGCATCTATTTTTTTTATGCATTTGTCACATATTCCTTTTGAATCTTGATCGCTATTTTTTATTTTGTACTGATTACCAGTTGTTTGTAAAGATTTTGTAAAAACCACTTTACTACCCAATACAATTGATAGATAAAAAAAGTCTTCTTTGTTATCTGCAAAAATACCTATTTCACAATTAGACTTACTTTTTAGGAAGTTTGCATATTCTTTATTTTTGGCAATAGATACAAAAATTGCATTTAAGATCTGATTTGCAGAAATTAAATTTCCTTTTTTTAAATCTATTTTACATACTATTTCATTTACAGTGCCATTTTCCACTTCTAAAAATTGTTTTCTATCCAACAAAGTTTTCAGGTTTTTAGATTCTTGCAGATGAGATTCCAAATTGTTTTTCAGACAATACAAACCTTGTAGTTCTGCTAATTTTGTTAATAAGCTGTTCGGTTTTAAAAGAGAAAGTCCTAAAAAGGCTCTATCAGTATTTATTCGAAAAAATAAACTATCCTTTATAGAATCTATCCTTGTATTTATTGGGTTAGTTACTGATTGCGAAAAAACAAAATGTAAAGAAGTAAGTAAAAATAATATAGTATAGAATAATCTCATTTAATAGTTGGGTATGCTAATATAGTTCTTAAATTTACACACAAATGCTTGAAAAATTTGTAGAAAATATAGAAAGCTTTAAAAAAGAAAATAAAGCTTTAAACGTACTTGTAGCCGTAAGTGGTGGAGTAGATTCTACAGTTTTGGCACATTTATGCCATAAAGCAGGCATAAACTTTTCTATTGCCCATTGTAATTTTAAATTAAGAAGTACAGAGTCTGATGAAGACCAGCGTTTTGTAGAGCAACTGGCAGATGATTTGGGCGTAAGCCTTTTTGTCCAAAGTTTTGATACCCTTAAAGTATCACAAGACAAATCATTATCTATACAGCTTACTGCCAGAGAATTGCGCTATGATTGGTTTGAAGAATTGGTAAAAAATAATAATTTTGATTACCTTTTTGCAGCCCATCATTTAAATGATAGAGTAGAAACCACCCTCTTCAATTTTTTAAGAGGTGGCGGCATAGCTGGCCTTAGAAGCATTCAGAAAATAAACAATTACATTGCCCGCCCATTATTAAATTTTACAAGACAAGACATAGAATTGTATGCTGTAGTGCATAATATTATTTGGAGAGAAGACTCATCTAATGCCAGCAAAAAATACACTAGAAACTATATCAGGCATGAAATTATTCCACATTTTGCTGATGTGCATGAACATTGGGAAAAATCTGTAAACAATACCTACAAAAGGCTAGAACAAGCAGAGCAAATCCTTAAAAACCAGGCACAAGAAATAATCCAAAAACTTTATTTTTATGATAGTATATCCAAAGGGGAGTTTCTGGCATTGGTACAAGAACCCGTTTTATTAGAAATTTCATTAAAAGAATTGGGTTTTAGATTTGATCAATGTGAGTACTTTATACAAGAGCTTAAACTAAATAAAACGCACATAGAAATAATTGGAGAGAACTATAAATTAATTTCTAATAGAGGAGAGATAGAACTTCTAAAACTTGTAGATCCTGAGCAGCTAGACATGTACTTAGAAAAACCTGGAGATGAAGTAGCAAACTCAAAACTTTGTATTGCAACCTCAATCATTAGGAGAGATGTCTTTCAGTTTGATAAGGACCAACAAAATGCTTATTTCGATTTAGCCTTAATAAAGTTTCCTATAACCATAAGTTCTTGGAAAAAGGGAGATACATTTGTACCCTTTGGTATGAAAGGCAAAAAAAAGTTGTCAGATTTTTTTATAGATGCAAAAATCCCAAGACACTTAAAATATGAAATACCTATTCTAAGAGATGCAAAAGGAGAAATATTATGGATTGCCGGTTATAGACAATCAAACAAATATATTATTAATTCAGAAACACAAGACGTATTAATTTTTCATCTTATTTGAAAAAAGACAAACCATATGATGTAGTAATTGTAGGCGGAGGCGCCTCTGGGTTTTTCTTGGCAAATCTTTTGATGGATAAATCACCAGACTTACATGTATTAATTCTTGAAAAAACGGGCAAGACTTTACAAAAGGTGAAAATATCTGGAGGGGGTAGGTGCAATGTTACTCATAATCAGCCATCGCCAAGCATGTTTTCAAAGAATTACCCAAGAGGAGAAAATTTTTTGAAAAACAAATTCACAATTTTTGGTCAATTAGAGATGATTAATTGGTTGGAAGAAAAAGGGATACAATTAAAAACGGAAGGGGATAATCGAATGTTCCCACAAAGCAATAGCTCGCAAACTATAGTAGATTGTTTGTTTTCAGTAACGAACAAAAAAAATTGTAGCTTACAATCTAATTTTTCTATAGACTCCTTTGAGTATGAAAACGGATTTATTGCTTTAACACATAAAGAAATTACACTAAAAACTAAAAAATTGGTGTTGGCACCTGGGAGCTCAGAGTCACTTTGGAAATTATTAGAAAACAAAGGCATAAATGTTATTTCAAGGGTTCCATCTCTGTTTTCGTTTAAATTTTTAAATCATCCAATGTTGGATTTGGCAGGCGTTTCTATGCAAAAAGTAAGCATAAGACTGCAAGGTAGTAAACTTACAAGTACTGGACCATGGTTGGTTACTCACCAAGGAATTAGTGGTCCGGCGGTATTGAAATTATCTGCCTTTGCAGCCAGAAACTTACACGAAACGAATTACAATTTTGATTTAGCCATAAATTTTACTAATGCTAAAACATGGGATGAAGTAAATGCAGAAGTACAACAGAACCAAGGAAGTCAAAAACATATTGTGAACCAGATAATGTATGATATTCCAAAACGTTTATGGTCTTTCTTGTTGTTACGATCAGGCATAGATGAAGAAAAAAAATGGGTTGATTTAACAAAAAAGGAAGCAAACAAATTAACAGAAGAACTTTTTCAGGGCATTTACAAAGTAAATGGCAAAAATACGTTTAAAGATGAATTTGTAACAGCTGGCGGTGTAGATTTAACAGAAATAGACAGTACAAGTTGTGAACTAAAAAAACTACCAAATGTCTATTGCATAGGCGAATTTTTAAATATTGATGGAGTAACAGGCGGCTTTAATTTTCAAAATTGCTGGACAACAGGGTACTTAGCAGCACAATCAATTTTGAATAATGGTTTATAAAATAAGATAATGTGAATATCCGTTATTGTACCAGTAGAGGAATTGATTAGTGATTTTGGGCGAAACCCTATCGGGTCAGGCTCTAGGCCAATGTCGTTAAGTTAAGTATTAAATTCCTTTGGAAGTCATAGCTTTATGCCTTCTTCTACTTGAAGTTTCGTATCTTTTAAAACTCCGATTGGGTCG
>JAYVIQ010000162.1:0-25458 GCA_043770215.1 Cytophagales bacterium
TGTATACAGTGATCTAGAAAAACAAGTAGATATTACCGTATTGCCTTTTAATGACTATAGAGTTACCGTAATGGTAGATTACAACTCGCCTGTATTGGGTAGTCAGCATGCAAGTTTAAATAACGTAACAGATTTTAAAGAAGAAATTTCTGAATGCAGAACTTTTTGCTTTTTACATGAGTTACAACTTCTTCATGCTCAAGGACTTATAAAAGGTGGCGATTTAAATAATGCTATAGTAGTTGTAGATAAAGAAGTAACCGAAAAAGAGTTGGCTGAATTAGCTCTTTTATTTAATAAACCTAATGTTGAAGTAAAAGGAGAAGGTATTTTAAATAATATTGATCTTAGATTTAAAAACGAACCTGCTCGCCATAAGCTATTGGATGTGATGGGAGATTTAGCCTTAGTAGGTAGACCTATAAAGGGCCATATATTGGCAGCAAGACCAGGACATAAGTCAAATGTGGAACTGGCAAAAATGATAAAGAAGGCTTATAAAAACAAGAGAAATGATGTTCCTGTTTATAACCCCGCAGACAAACCACTATTTACAGCAGAACAAATTTACCAAGCCTTACCACATCATTATCCATTTAGGTTAGTTGATAAAATTATACATTTAAATAGCTCTTCAGTTATTGGGGTGAAAAATGTATCTATCAGTGATCCAGTATTTCAAGGTCATTTTCCAGGAAATCCAATTTATCCAGGCGTTCTTTTATTAGAAACCATAGCTCAGGTTGGGGGTATTTTTATTTTAAACACTGTACCAGATCCAGAAAATTACTGGACCTACTTTATGGGCATAGACAACTGTAAATTTAGAATGCCTGTATTGCCAGGAGACACAGTAGTCATAAAATGTGAATTAATTTCTCCAATAAGAAGAGGTATAGCAAACATGACTGGTAAAGCATATGTAAACGATAAACTAGTGTGTCAAACAGAAGTCTTAGCTTCAATAGTAAAAAAAGCTTAAAATGAGTCAACAACTATCTTATATACACCCCAAGGCAATAATCGCAAAAGACGTTATCATTGAACCTTTTACTGTAATACAAAATAATGTAGAGATTGGTGAAGGTACATGGATTGGAAATAATGTAACCATTATGGAAGGCGCAAGGATAGGTAAAAATTGTAAAATTTATCCTGGGGCTGTTATTTCTTCAACACCTCAAGACCTAAAATTTGGGGGCGAGATAACCACTTGCTTAATAGGAGATAACACAATTATAAGAGAGTATGCTACTATATCTAGGGGCACAAATGATAAATTAAAAACAGTTATTGGTAAAAACTGTTTGATCATGGCTTATGTACACGTTGCGCATGACTGTATTATAGGTGATGGGGTCATTCTAGTAAACTCAGTCCAACTTGCTGGTCATGTAATTATAGATGACTTTGCAATTATTGGTGGAACTTCTGCCATATTGCAGTTTGTTCATATAGGAGAGCATGTAATGGTAGGTGGTGGATCTAAAATCAGAAAAGATGTACCTCCATTTGTAAAAGTAGGAAGAGAACCTGCAGCTTATGTAGGTATAAATTCTGTTGGTTTAAGAAGAAGAGGATTTAGCAATGAAAAGATTTTTGAAATTCAGGAAATATACCGCAAAATATATTTGAGCGGTATGAATAATTCACAAGCAATGGATGAAATAGAGTGCAACATGAGTGCATCTGAAGAAAGAGATAAGATTATTAATTTTGTAAGAAAGTCTGAAAAAGGAATTGTAAAGGGGTAAAGCGTTTTAAAAAACGCTTTTTTTATGACTATAGAACTTATAAATATTGGCAAAAGGTATAAAAAAAATTGGATTTTTAGAGGTGTAAATCTATTTTTTACTCTAGGCTCTAGTTATGCAATTACTGGAGCAAATGGGTCAGGAAAATCTACTCTACTTAAAATAATTGCTGGATTTGATAACTACAATTTCGGAAATATTTTATGTATTGTAAACGAAAAAAAAATAGAAAAAAATGACTTTTGCTACTTGGTTTCGTTTTGCGCGCCATACCAAGAACTTATCCGTGAGATGACATTGGTAGAGTTTATACTTTTTCATCAAAAAATGACTCATACGTTTGATTACATACATATGATAGAAACTATTGGGTTAAAAGGAAATGAAAATAAATTATTAAATGATTTTTCCTCAGGTATGTTACAACGACTAAAATTAGGTATTACTTTTTACTCTAATAGGCTAGTCCTTCTTTTTGACGAACCTTGTACAAATTTGGATGATTCTGGCAAGGAAATTTTTAAATCCTTATTCAACAAATACAAAGCACAAAAACTAATTATACTTGCTAGTAATGAGCATGATGAAATCTCATTGTGTGACAAAATAATAGATATTGCTTTATTTAAATCTGTGGTTTCATAACATAAGACTTGCAAAAAATAAAATAAAATGTGAATATCCGCTATTGTACCAGTAGAGGAATTTATTAGTGATTTTTGGCGAAACCCTATCGGATCAGGCTCTACGCTCTAGCTTTTTTTGCTGAAAAAGCAAAAAAGAGCTCCGCTTCGATCCTTTTCGCAAAAAAATAATAGGTACTGGTATCCTTGGGATATTCACAAAATAAAATTATTAGAAATTATTATTACTTAGGACTTAATGAAAAACGTGTATTATTCTGTAGTTCAATATTTTACCCTACTATTTCAATTTTTGATGCAAAGATTTGAAAGGAAATAAGCTAAAACATTTGCATCTACCTTATAAAATTGCGTTAAGAAATTTGATTGATGTAATGGTTTAAAACAAAACACTGTCTGAGACCATCATACTACGGGCAAATTATATACTGAATTTTAAGGCGAGTTTAAAAACTTTCGTTTTCGTTCCCTTCGGTCATGTTTCAGCGAAATCAAGCAAATTTTAGCAATTTTCTATACAGTCTTGACTTTTTGCTTACTTTTTTGTGAAGAAAAAAGTGACAAATGATTGATTGCAAATAAGCTAAGAAAACTACTTTACTTTTTCATTAGACCCTACTTAAAATCATTTAACTAATGGCTTAGCCTTTTGCTAAAAATAGAAAAGCCTTTGCAAATTGCAAAGGCTTAAAGTAACAAATTTGTGTATAGAAAATTATTTACTTGCCGCTAGAGCTTCTGCACCACCAACAATTTCTAAAATCTCTGTAGTAATTGCCGCCTGACGGGTACGGTTGTATACCAGTTTCAATTCTTTTAATAATTCGCCAGCGTTTTCAGTAGCTTTATCCATGGCAGTCATACGGGCACCATGTTCAGAAGCATTAGAATCTAATAAAGCAGTATAAAACTGTGTTTTCAAAGATTTAGGAATCAACTGATCTAAAATAAAGACTTTAGATGGTTCATAGATATAGTCTACATTGGAAGTGTTCTCTAAAGACTCTTCTTTTGGTTCTATTGGCAAAAATTGGTCTGCATGAACCACTTGAGTTGCTACATTTTTAAACTCATTGTACACCAATACAACTTTGTCAAATTGCTCATTCAAAAAACCATTCATAGCAAACAAAGCGGCATCAGTAGCATTATCATAAGTCAAATTAAAAAACAATTCGGCAAAATCATCATTGCTGTTAATATTATTTCTCCTAACAAAATCTTTCGCTTTTTTTCCAATGCTCATGACAGTTATTTCTTTACCAGCATAAACATTTGATATTAAGTGTTGTACCTGCTTTGTAATGTTAGAATTAAAACCACCGCACAAACCCTTGTCAGAAGTTACAGCAACAAGCAAAACTTTACTTACTTCACGTACCTGAGAAAAAGCATTTTCACTAGTATTTAAGCCGGCAGAAACATTTCTAAGTACTTCATTTAACTTATTAGCAAAAGGTCTCATTTGAACCACTGCATCTGTTGCCCTTTTCAATTTAGCTGCCGAAACCATTTTCATGGCTTTGGTAATCTGCTGCGTAGAGTTTACTGATGCTATTCTATTACGTACTTCTTTTAAATTTGCCATTTCCTTTATTAGTAGAAAGTAGTGAGTAGAAAGTAGTAAGTATCTTTTTAGTGATGAGTTATTTTATAAACAACTTATTTTTTCCTGATACTTATTACTTTCAACTAAAAGGTTATTTTTTATATTTTGCAGACAAATCTTTTGCTACTTGTTTTAAAGTACCTGTGATTTCGTCTGTCAATTTACCTGCTTTTAAGCCTAATAATGTTTCTTTTTGAGATGTTCTCAAAACAGTTAAAAACTCCAGCTCAAATTCTTTTACTCTTGCTACTGGAACAGGATCTAAAAGACCTGTTGTAGAAGCATAAATAATAGCTACTTGTTCTTCTACTGGTTCTGGAGAGAATTGTTTTTGTTTTAATATCTCTAAGTTCTTTTGTCCACGCTCGATAGTTAATTTGGTAGAGGCATCTAAGTCAGAACCAAATTTTGCAAACGCTTCTAGTTCTCTAAATTGAGCTTGATCTAATTTTAAAGTACCTGCTACTTTTTTCATAGATTTAATTTGAGCATTACCACCAACTCTAGATACAGAAATACCCACGTTGATTGCTGGTCTAATACCTGCGTTAAATAAATTAGATTCTAAGAAAATTTGACCATCTGTAATAGAAATTACGTTGGTAGGTATGTATGCTGAAACGTCTCCAGCTTGTGTTTCTATAATTGGAAGTGCAGTTAATGAACCTCCGCCTTTTACCAAATGCTTAATAGACTCTGGTAAATCATTCATTTGCTCTGCAATTGCTTGCGTAGAGTTTATTTTTGCTGCTCTTTCTAATAATCTTGAATGCAAGTAAAAAACATCTCCTGGGTAAGCCTCACGTCCTGGAGGACGACGAAGCAATAAAGAAACTTCGCGGTACGCTACAGCTTGTTTGGATAAGTCATCAAAAACAACCAATGCTGGACGACCTGTATCTCTAAAAAATTCACCAATTGCAGCACCTGTAAACGGAGCGTAAAATTGCATTGGGGTAGGATCAGATGCTGGTGCTGCAACAATTGTTGTATACGCCATAGCTCCGCCTTTTTCTAATGAATTAAGAACCTGTGCAACAGTAGATGCTTTTTGTCCTACTGCAACATAGATACAATAAACTGGCTCACCTCTATCGTAAAATTCTTTTTGATTTAAAATTGCATCTAGTGCCACAGCTGTTTTACCAGTTTGACGGTCACCAATGATTAACTCTCTTTGCCCTCTTCCAATAGGAATCATAGCATCAACAGCTTTTAAACCTGTTTGCAATGGTTCTGCTACAGGCTCTCTAAAGATTACACCTGGAGCTTTACGCTCAATTGGCATATCATACAATTCGCCAGTAATTGGACCTTTACCATCTATTGGCTGTCCTAGTACATTTACAACTCTTCCAACAATACCTTCGCCTACTTTTACTGAAGCAATAGTTTTTGTTCTTTTAACTGTATCTCCTTCTCTAATACCGTCAGATGTACCTAATAATACTGCACCTACGTTATCTTCTTCAAGATTTAAGGCCAAAGCCTGTACACCGTTGTCAAATATCAATAATTCACCAGCTTGTACACTAGTTAAACCATAAATACGTGCCACACCGTCACCTACTTGAAGTACTGTACCTACTTCTTCTAATTCAGCTTCTGATTTATGATTAGAAAGCTGCTCTCTCAATATTGCAGATATTTCATCTGGTCTTACACTAGCCATTGTTGCGTATATTTAGGATATTGAAGTTTTAATTTTTCTTAATTGTGCTTGTATTGAATTGTCAATTTGCAAGTCGTTTATTGATAGTATAAAACCACCAATTAGATTTTCATCTATCCGTTCTGACAACTGTACTGACTTGTTCGTTTTGTTTGCTACTAGACGTTGTATGTTTGCTCTAGCCTCGTCTGATAAAGGGGAAGCTGAAACAACGGTTGCTTTTTGAATATTTTTGAAGAAATCATACTGACGTAAAAACTCAGTTGATATTTCGTCTAACCCATTTTCACGTCCTTTTTTGATAATTAGAGTAAAAAAAGCCAACATAGGCTCACTTATTTTATCTCCAAATATCAAATTAACGATAGCTATTTTTTTACTCTTCTTTACAATTGGACTGTGCATCAACAAATTAAAATCATAATTTTGGTGAAACACATCCATATAAGTTTCAAAATCTGACTTAAACTCTTCTACAAGGTTTTTATCTTGTGCTAAATTAAGTAAAGATTTTGCGTATCTAGAAGCAACTTGTATTGGAAAACCCATCGTTTTATGCTTTTAAAATATCGGCTTCTGAAATGTATTTGTCTATCAAAGAATCATGTGCGGCTTTGTTACTTAGCTCTGACCTAAGAATTCTTTCAGCTATAGAAATAGATAAATTTGCTGTAAGGGCTTTTATTTCTGCCATAGCTGCTGTTTTTTCAGAGGCAATAGCAGCAGTAGCTTTGTCTTTAATTGCAGCTACTTCTAATGCCGCTTTGTCTTTAGCTTCTGATATAAATGCATTTGCTACTGACTGAGCTTCTTTTAAAATACGAGATTGTTCTTCTTTTGCTTCTTGTATCAGACGCTCATTATTTGCGGATAACTGAGCCATTTCTTCACGTGCTTTTTTAGCACTTTCTATAGCATCTTTTATCTCTGTTTCTCTTGCATCTAAAGAATATAAAATTGGTTTCCACGCAAATTTTTTCATCAATAGGATTAATACCAACAAGATGATGGCCTGCATTAAAAACAGACCAGGAGAGAAATCATTTAATAATTGTTCCATTGTATATTGCTAATTATTTCTTTTTTTTTCTAGAAATCCTTTTTGCAAGCAATCCTTGCAAAAAGGGAATTCATTAATAGGATTATTATCCTAAGATCAAACAAGCAAATGCCAAACCTTCTAATAAGGCTGCAATGATAATCATTGCTGTTTGGATTTTTGCTGCTGCTTCTGGCTGACGAGCTATACCTTCCATAGCTTTACCACCAATCATACCAAGACCAATACCACCACCGATAACGATCAAACCTGCTCCAATTAAATTATACATGATTATTTATTATTTATGTTTAACAATCCAACTTTTAGTGATGCCCTTCTTTATGACCATCATCGTGCCCGTGAGCATGTTCATGCTCTGCCGTAGCTTGACCAATGAATAAAGAACTAAGCATGGTGAAAATAAACGCTTGCAAAAACGCTACTAAAACTTCTATGGTAGATATAAACAGAGTTAATACAAATGAAATAGAAGTAGATGTAACAGCTCCAAACTCGGCTTTCAAAGTGATGGTAAGCGCAATTAAGCTCATGACCACAAAGTGACCTGCTGTCATATTTGCGAAAAGACGAATTAATAAAGAAAATGGTTTTGTTAATGTACCCAAGACTTCTATTGGAGCAAGCACTATTTTCATTGGCCAAGGAATGCCTGGCATCCAAAAAATGTGACCCCAATATTCTTTATTTGCTGTAAAGGTTACAATTAAATAAGTAAACATAGCAAAACAGGTTGTAACTGCTATATTGTTTGTTACTGCAAAACCAAATGGAGTCATACCCATCAAATTTAATACCCACACGAAAAAAAATACTGTTAGCAAATAGCCCATGTATTTTTTATGCTTTTTTTCGCCAATGTTTCGTATTGCAATTTCATCTCTGACAAAAATAACCAATGGCTCTAAAACTCTACCTATTCCAACAGGAATTGAAGATTTAGCATAATTTTTTGCTAGGCTTACAAATAAAAGAGACACAATACTTGCAGCTAACAAAAGACCAAAAACATTTTTGGTAATAGAAACATCAAAGGCTTTTGGATTTGTAGCATGGCCATCATGTTCTGTTATTGTTCCTAGTGCATCTGTTCTATAAATTTTAGCATGATGCAATTTATAAAAATTGCCTTTGTCTTCTACTACTGCATGACCGTGGTCAAATTTAGATGAAGAAAAACAATGAAAACCTTGATCAAAAAACATTACTAATAAAGGAAAGCCATAATGCTTACCTGTTTTACCGTTTGTCCATAAACCAAAGTCATGCGAATCTTCTAAGTGATGGTTTATATATGCCGAAATTTCTTCTTGGGTGTCTATTGGTCCTGAAGCGTGCGTCTTAACAGATTTATTAGAGTCTGGAACTTGGTGTGAAGCTGATTGGTGCTGGAGATCAGTGGAAGTTTCATTAGGAATTATTCTTTTAAGAGAATCATTTATAGGATTTTCATTTGAAAAGCCCAATAAAGCTGCTGCAATGAATAAATTTGTAAGCACTAACTTCTTGATAATGAGTGGAAACATTGTACTCCCCATGATAAATTTTTCCTCGTTTTCTTGATTAGGGTGCAAAGTTAAGACTTAATATTTAAAAATAAACCCTTTCTTAAAAAAAATTGGATTAAACTTTGAAAAAACATCACTCTAGAATCTTTATTCTTTTTATCAACAACACAACCTCCAATGTTAGAAATAAAACCAATGGAATAACCAACAAAATCTTTTCTACAAGAGACTTATCTATTAAAGTCAAAACTTGATCTCCAAAAAGTAAAAGAAACAAACTAAACTTTATAAGTATGGAAAATAAAAAAGCAAACCCCATGTGAGAAGGCACCAACAATAGCAAACATTCATTCACGCACAAAACCACTAACGTAGTTACATAAAAAAACATAAGTATGCCTATTGCATTAAATCTAACCTTATTAAAATCTAAAGCATATTGAAATCCGAAATGCAAGACAATTAAGAGGGACGTAGAAACAAAAAAAGAAAAGAGGGTATACTTAAACGAGGTATTATTCATTTTTTTTTAATATTAGAGGTTTGTAATATGACTAAAATAATTGAAGCAAATACGGCAAGAATTGTAAGCCCTTTAGAAAACCATTCTTGTTTACTATCATATTTAATGTCTAGCAGGCTGCCAAAATAATTGCCCAAATATATTACTACAAACAACTGAATTCCTAATCCAGAGAATTGTAAAAAGGCATTTTTGTTTTTTTGCTCAGACATATAAGTAATTTTACAAATAAATTATGGCATAAAACATAGCATTCTTATAAATTTGCACTTGACTAGGTGTCTTCATTATTGGTTTTATAAAAAACTTTTTTTTACTTTGGTATAATTTGCTTGCAGAGTATTTATGGGAAGGGAAATAAGGGTTTTAAATACTGTTTTTTCAATTTTTTTAAGATTTGAAAACGAACATTAAGATTTTCTTTATAATAAGATGCTTAAATTTACTTAGTTTTATAAAATAATTTTTCGATTTTAGAGTTCTATTTAAAAAGATCAATAGTAAATATTTGAAACTGTTCGTTAAAAGCATTTTAATTGCAAGTGTAGCAGCGCTATTTATTGCCTGCTCTCAAAACAATAACTCACGCCTTAGCCGCAGCTACCATAACATGGCAGCAAGGTATAATTGCTATTTTTTGGCTAAAGAAAAAATGCTAGAACTAGATGACAAAATAATAAAAAACCACAGGGATGACTACAATTATATACTCCCATATTTTCCACCGATAGATACTAATTTTACTAAAGGGTTTAAGACAGATTTAGATTTTGTTTTTGAAAAATCTAAAGTTGCACTAGACAAGCACAAAAACAGCAATTGGATTGCGGAAAGTTACAACATAATAGCAAAATCTAAATGGTATGAAAACAAATTAGATACAGCCATATATGTACACAAATATGTCATTGCTAAAACAAGTGACTTGGTGGGTAGGCAGTTTGCGCAGATTTCACTACTAAGAATTTATTTGTTTCAAAATGATGAAAATCAAGCAGATGATGAATATTTGGAGCTTCAAAAACAAAAAATATACCCAAAAAACACCTTAGATTATAATCTTGCTTGTATAGAATATTTATACCAAAAAAGAGGTTTTGAAGAAATGTTGCCTCATTTAAAAAGTGCACTAGCACTAGAAAAAAAGAAAGACCAACGTTCTAGATTGCATTTTATCATAGCTCAGATAAACCAACGAAATGAGAACAATAAAATAGCCTATAATGAATACAAGGAATCTTTAAAAAGGAATCCACCTTATGAAATAGAATTTAATGCAAAGCTAAATTTAAGTCAAGTAAGTGATGTTGGCAACAAAAGTCAAACACATAAAACAGACAAAATGTATGACAAAATGATTACCGATTTAAAAAATCAAGATTACTTAGGCAGAATTTACTACGAAAGAGCAAAATTTGAACTCAAAAAAGGAAATTTATCAAAATGCATAAGCTACCTAAACACATCTTTAGAGGCACCTAACACATCTAACGAGCAAAAAGCTTACTCATATTTACTTCTAGGCCAGCTTCATTATGAAAAAATAGACACAATGCCAACCATAGTAGACAAATATTCTACTGCAAAACTGTATTACGACAGTACCGTTCTAAACATGGGTAAAAACTTTGAACACTCTGAGAAGATAAGAGAAAGACAAATAATTTTAGCTGAATTTGTAAAACAACTAACTATTGTAGCTGATGAAGAAAGGAACCAAAAATGGGCAACTCTTTCTGAAGATGAGCTAAAAGTAGAAGTAGAGAAAAAAATGAAGCTCGACAAAGAAAAGTTAGAAAGAGAACTTGCACAAGAGAAAAAAAGAGCCGATCTAGCCAAAAAACAAGAATCAAATTCATTTGATGACATAGCCGCACCAGAGCTTGGCAAAAAGAACTTTTTTGCCTACGACCAAGTGCAGCGCGAAAGTCAAAAATTTAAATTCGAGGAAGTTTGGGGTTTAAGACCTTTAGAAGATAATTGGCGTAGAATAAACAAAGACCCAGAAGAAGAAGGTTTTGATACTGACACGCTTGAATCTACCTCTTATGACAAAAATGACTCTTTGGCTACAACAGATACCTTATCTAAAGAAATAAAACTTGATGCCAATAGCTACACAAAATCATTGCCAAAAGATGAAGCTTCCCTTGCCATTTCTAATGAAAAATTACAAGAAGCCCTTTACCAACTCGGTAAAATATATTATTATGATTTAGTAGAAATAGATAATGCCAAAGAGTCCTTTGAAAAATACATAAAACAATTTTCTGCCAACAAACATGGGGCTGAAGTTATCTATTTTTTATACCTAATATGTCAGCGTAGTCAGGCATGCAACAAAGAGATTTATAGAACTCTTGAAATTGAAAAGTACCCAAATTCTTTGTACAGAAAACTTATGGATGATGCTAACTATTTGGTTTCCAACCAAGAAGAGAATAAAGAAAGCCATTTAAGGTATGAA
The DNA here is from genome assembly GCA_043770215.1 of Cytophagales bacterium. Lineage (GTDB taxonomy): Bacteria > Bacteroidota > Bacteroidia > Cytophagales > JAAEPT01 > JAYVIQ01. Next base: position 11,238 of record JAYVIQ010000162.1, read on the forward strand.
ACAGCTTATATCCAGTACAAAAATGGCAAATATACGGCTGCTAGCCAAGAACTAGAAAACCTTAAAAAGAGTTTTCCTAAATCTGATATACTAGACAAAATAACCTTTTTACACATATTATGCTATGCCCAAACAGATCAAATAGAAAAATATTATTTAGAATTAGAAAATTTTGTACAAGCATTTGGAACCAGCCCATTGAAACAAAAAGCTCTAGAAATAATTTCATTTAAACCTAATAATTTTGCGTCATTGGTCAGATCAGATGAAAATTATACTAGAAATGACAGTTTACCTCACTTTTTTGTAGCCTTGTTTAATACCAAACAGATGCCAGATACCCAAATTGATAGAATTTACAAAGAGTTTAGAGCTGCATATTACAGAGATATTACACTAAGTACTAAAATAATAGAGTTTTCTGATAGTACTTATTTGTATGTAAACAAGAGTTTCGCCAATTTTGAGGCAGGGAAACAATACTACCAAAAACTTATAAATTACCATGATTTTGGTAAACATTTAGAAAAAATAGATTATTCATATTATCTTGTTACTGAAGAGAATTACACAAAGCTATTGGCTTCAAAAAACATAAATGGCTTCAAATTATTTTACCAAAAACAATACAAGTTTAACAAATAAAATTCCTTTTTTATCTAAAAGAAATTTGGTGAGATTTGCATGGCTTACTGGTATTTTTGGGTGGCTATTTACACTTTCATTTTTTTATTTAATAGACAAAAATCCTTTAAATATTTTTGGCGAAATGCCTAGTTTAGAAGAGTTAGAGAATCCAAAATCTAATATCGCTTCTGAAATATACACTTCAGACAGTGTTTTATTAGGCAAATATTTTCTAACAAATAGAACAAATCTTAGCTATGATGCACTTTCTCCGGTGGTCATAAATACATTAAAAGCTACAGAAGACATCCGTTTTTATTCGCATTCTGGTGTAGATGTAAAAGGGACAATGTCCATACCATTGTCTCTTTTGAAGGGGAAAAGAAAAGGAGCAAGCACCATAACACAACAGCTAGCAAGGAATTTATACAACTCAAACACCATACAATTCGATGGGATGCTAACTAAGTCTCCTATAAGAACTTTGATTGTCAAATTCAAAGAATGGATGACGGCCACAAACATAGAAAAAGCTTACACAAAAAATGAAATCATAAGCATGTACCTAAATACAGTAGATTTTGGATCTAATGCTTTTGGTATACAAGTTGCTTCCGAAACTTACTTTGGCAAAGAACAAAGCAAACTAAACTATCAAGAGGCCGCCGTACTAATAGGTTTGCTTAAAGCTACAAATGCGTACAATCCAAAAGTAAATCCAGAGAAAGCATTGCTTAGAAGAAATACTGTTTTAGAACAATTATGTAAATACAATTTTATCTCTAAAGATAGCTTGGAACTTCTAAAAAAAGAGCAAATAAAACTAGCCTACGAAGTTCAAAATCATAACAACGGAAACGCAACATATTTTAGAGAAGAAGCAAAAAAATTCTTACAAGATTGGTGTAAAAGAAAAGGATATGACATATATAAAGATGGGCTTAAGGTTTACAGTACTATAGATTCTAAAATGCAGCAATATGCTGAACAATCGGTAAATGAACACTTATCAGAGCATCAAGCAAAGTTCTTTCAGCATTGGAAAGGCAAAAACCCTTGGACGGCAAAAAGCAAAAATGGTGTTTATGAAGAAATAAAAGACTTTTTAAAAATTCAAGCCAAACGTACCTATGCCTATCGTTTGTATAAAGCAGCCTATAACGGAGATACTATAAAAATAGAACAAGCCATGCATCAAAAAAAGAAAATGAAAATTTTCAGTTGGAAAGGCGAGAAAGATACTCTGTTTAGCTCATACGATAGCTTAGCTTATTATAAACACTTTTTACAAACAGGATTTATGGCTATGGATCCTACCAACGGTTTTGTAAAAGCCTGGGTGGGCGGAATAAACTATAAATACTTTAAGTATGATCATGTGCAACAAGGCAAAAGACAACCTGGAAGCACATTTAAACCCATAGTTTACACCACTATTTTAGGCGAAATTGGCAATGAATATGGCCCTTGCTCAGAAGCGTTAGATGCACCAGTTACGTTTACTTCTAGTGATACTGCAAACCCAATTTGGATGCCAGAAAACTCAGATGGTGGATATACAAACAAAATATTTACACTTAGGCAAGCATTGGCCCAGTCCAAAAACTCTATTACAGCTTATATGATGAAAGTCATGGGTGAGCAAACTCCTCAAAAAGTGCTTGAATACGCTACCAGGATGGGCATTGACACTAAAGAATTTAAAGCAGTACCAGCCATGTGTTTAGGCACTTTTGATGTTTCACTTTACGAAATGATTGCCGCATATAGCACATTTATGAATAAGGGAGTACTTCAAAAACCTCAATTTATACACTCCATTTATGATAAAAATGGAAAGCTCTTAGAAGAGTTTGAACCAGAAAAAAGCAATGCTATTTCAGAAGAGCTGGCATATGTAATGGCATATATGCTAAAAGGAACCACATCAGAAAGAGGAGGCACAGCATTGGGTCTTAATAGATGGGGCATTTTAGATAACAATCAAATAGCTGCAAAAACAGGTACTACTCAAGACTATTCAGATGGATGGTTTATGGGGCTTACACCTCAACTTGTTGCAGGATGCTGGGTTGGAGCAGATGATAGATCTGTGCATTTCAGAAATTTTGAATATGGCCAAGGTGCTCGTATGGCTATGCCCATTTATGGTAAGTTTATGCAAAAAATATATGCAGACAAAAGCACGGGTATTATAAGGCAAGCATTTCCAGAACCTAATCCAGAGCAGAAAGCAAACTTTAAAATAATCCTAGATTGCAGCGTTCTAAAATCTAATCGAAACGATTCTATAATGATGAACTCAAACATAATAGACCCAAAAGACAATGATGAATTCCAGTTCAAATAAACAACAAAAATTAGTTAAAATACTTTGGCTTACCTTTGGTTCGGGCTTTACTTTGCTTTTTTTAACTTTCTTGACAGTAAGAATAAATCTATTTGGTATGTTTGGCGAAATACCAGGATTTGAAGACTTAGAAAACCCTCAAAGTTCTAAAGCAAGTATAGTTTATAGTCAAGACGAAGAAATTTTAGGCAAATACTTTGCTACAGAAAACAGAGTTAGAGTTGGTTACAATGATATATCTCCTTATGTAATTCAAGCATTAATTGCCACAGAAGATGAGCGTTTCAATGCACACTCTGGAATAGATGGACGCTCTATGCTGAGGGTTTTAAAAGGAGTAATTAGTTTTAAACTTGATGGAGGCGGAAGCACCATAAGTCAGCAATTAGCAAAAAACTTATTCAACCTCAGATCATCTGAAAGATACTCTGGCTCTTTATCAGATTCTAAGGTAAAAATGATTGGTATAAAAATTAAAGAGTGGATTACTGCTACATGGTTAGAAAAAGCATATACCAAAACCGAAATCATAACTATGTACTTAAACACTGTAAACCATGGAGTAAAAGCAAACGGAATTCATAGTGGGGCTAAAATCTATTTTAATAAAAGTTGCAAAAACCTAAATTTACAAGAAGCAGCTACTTTAGTAGGTACCTATGCCGCAAACTACCATTATGATCCAATTTCAAATAAAGAAAATTCTATTAGAAGAAGAAATCAGGTTTTTGGCCAAATGTTTAGAAGCAAATTTATTACAGAAGAAGAATTAGATTCATTAAAAAATCTTGATTTAAAACTAAATTATTCTCCTGATAGTTACAACCAAGGGATTGCTACATATTTTAGAGAAGCCATTAGAAATGAAGTAGAACAACTTATTGGATCTTCATATGATTTGACTAGAGATGGGATAAAAATATACACTACCATAGATTTTCAGATGCAAAAAATAGCCGAAAATGCATTATTTAAAGCCATGAAAGACAACCAAAAAAGGTTTATTGCCGAGTGGGGAAATACTGACCCATGGGATAATGCATTTTTTATAGAAAAGGTTAAACAGACACCTGAATATCAGAGTCTTAAAAGAGAATACCCAAATGACGAAAATAAACTTTGGGCAGAATTAAGAAAACCAAGGTACACCACTGTTTATACATTCAACGGCGAAAAAGACTCTCTTATAAGCGTTGTAAATGAAGTAAGACATTATGCAAGAATGCTTAGAGGCGCTATGGTGGTTGTAGATCATAGCAACGGACATATAAAAGCTTGGGTTGGTGGTGTAGACAAAAAATATTTCGATTATGATATGGTAGAAAAAGGATCTAGACAAGTAGGAAGCACCTTTAAACCAATATTGTATTCTCTTGCCATCCAAAACGGATACGAACCTTGTAGCGAATTTATGAACGTAAGCAAAGCAATTATATTTGAAGACGGTAGAGTTTGGGAGCCTAGGGTACCAAGTTGGATAGATGGTAAACCAATAACTCTAAAAGAAGCTTTAAAAAAATCTTTGAACAACATAGCAGCACAATTGGTAGACGAGTACGGCATAGACAGAGTCATAGAAATGGCAGAAAAATTTGAAATAAACTCAGAACATCTAGAAAAAAATGTTTCCCTAGTTTTAGGCACTAGCGATATGAAAATGTTGGATATCATTAAACCATACCAAACAATAGGCAATTTAGGTGTGTACAAAAAACAAGTACGCATAACACGTATAGAAGACTCTCATGGCAAGGTTATTTATGAGTACACGCCAAGCGAAAAAAGAGTGCTAACAGAGCTTCACGCATACAAAATGGCTACAATGTTAAGAGGGGTTGCTGAAGAAGGTACAGCAAGTACACTAAACTCAAATTACAAACTTTTAGAGAACAACAACATGATAGGTGGAAAAACAGGCACCACTCAAGACTCAAAAGATTGTTGGTTTATAGGCTTTAGTAGCCAGCTTGCAGTAGCCGCATGGGTAGGCCCTGAAAGCAATAAGGTAAGCTATAAAAATACCAGTAAATGGTATGGAGGCAATACAGCATTACCAATATTTGCTAATTTCTTTCAAACGGGTTACGCCACAGCAAATAGCGGCATTGCAAAAGGTACTTTTAATGTACCTAAAGACCTCACAGAGGAGATGATAAAACAAAGTTTACTCTGTCAAAAAGACTCTACAGCATTAGAAGAGTTTAAAATGGATTAGGCTATATGTCAAGGATAAAGGAATTACTAGAAATCGCAAAAAGTCTACCCAAGGATCCAGGTGTATACAGATACTTTGACAAAGAGGGTACAATTATATACGTAGGCAAAGCAAAAGATTTACGCAAAAGAGTAAGCAGCTACTTCCTTTCGTCTACCAACCATGATAACAAAACAAAGCGTTTGGTACAAAGTATAAATAGCCTTAAATATACAATAGTAGCTACAGAATACGACGCATTGCTTTTAGAAAACAACTTTATAAAAAAAAATAAACCAAAATACAACATCTTACTAAAGGATGACAAAACATACCCGTATATAATCATAACTAAGGATAGATACCCTAAAATAGATATAAGTAGAATAGTAGATCAAAAATCAGCATACTACTATGGCCCTTTTAGCAATGGATTAGTTAGAAAAAACATTTTTGAAATTTTAAAAAAAACATTTCATTTTAGAACTTGCAATTACAACCTTAGCCAAGAAAACATAGCTTCGCACAAATACGATGTATGTATGGAATACCATATTGGAAATTGCAAAGCTCCATGCGTAGGGTATCAAACAGAAGAAGAATACAATACAGAGGTGCAATATGCAAAGCATATACTAAAGGGAAGCTATCAAAGCACAAAAAATGAGCTAAAAGCTGAGATGTTAAAACATGCAGAAAACTTAGCATTTGAAAAAGCTGAAAGGATAAAACAAAAGTACTTAAGCTTAGAGAACTTTGAAAGTAAATCAATCATTGTAAACCCGAATATAGGTTCATTAGAAGTATACACAATAATTAAAGACGAAGACCAAGCATATATAAATTACCTAAATTGCCAAAACGGAGTCATCACTGCCAGCTCTAACCATCATATTAGCAACATAGATCAAGAGACAGAAAGTGAATTGCTCCCAGTTTTTATATTTGATCATAGGCAAAGTACAAAAAGTCAGCTACCTGTAATTATTAGTAATTTTGAATTTGAGTATCCAGACTTCAAAACTGATATCCAAGTCCCTAAAATTGGCGATAAGAAGAAACTAATAGAACTTTCATTACTAAATACTCAACAATATCGATTAGAAAAGGTAACAGCTATAACAGGTAAAGATAGCTCACAACGCATTTTGGAGACACTTATGAAAGATTTGCGTATGACTGAGCTTCCTAAACACATTGAGTGTTTTGATAACTCAAACATTCAAGGAACTAACCCTGTAGCTTCTATGGTGTGTTTCAAAATGGGAAAAGCTAGCAAAAAAGACTATAGACATTATAAAATAAAAACAGTTGAAGGGCCAAATGATTTCGAATCTATGCGAGAAATTGTTACAAGAAGGTATACAAGATTAGTAGAAGAAAATGAACCTTTGCCCCAACTAGTGATTATAGATGGCGGAAAAGGACAACTGGGTATAGCCATAGAAGCACTAAAAGCAGTGGGCGTTTATAACAAAGTTTGTGTGGTAGGTATAGCAAAAAGACTAGAAGAAATATACTTCCCAGGAGATAAAGATCCTCTTTTAATAAATAAGAAATCTGAAAGCCTTAAACTTATTCAAAAACTAAGAAATGAAGCACATAGGTTTGCTATTACCTTTCATAGAGACCAAAGAAGTAAATATTTTATACAGTCTACTATCAGTGAAATAGATGGTATTGGGCAAGCAACAGAAGAAATATTACTAAAAAAATACAAAACTACAACTAGAATAAAGAATACACCCACAGAGGAACTTGCAAAACTTATAGGAGCACATAAAGCAGAACTAATAAAAAAGGGACTTAAATAAGTCCCTTTTTTAAATTATATCTTTCTAAGATTAGAATTCCCACAAATTGTGTTCATATTCTAGCATTTCAAATGATTTCCATTGAGAAGCCATAAGACCTCTTTTAGCATCACCACCATAAGTTTCAGCTATTTCTTCGTCATTTGGATTAGAAATTTTAATCAAATAACTAGAAAATAATCTCAACTCAAAAGCATCTGCCAAATTTCTGTGTTCACGATCATTAAAAGGATTGAACCATACAGCTTTAGGGTTGTCTTTAAATACCTTTTCTGATAATTCTTTGTATTTGAATGTACAAATTGGATATTGAAAACCTTTTAAGTTATCAGGATGATCTGCAGGAACAAATAAAGTAATGGACATGATATCATAAAACAAGACACTTCTTTGTTTGTCAAATAAAACATCTTCATTTAACTCTAACTGCCATAAATCTCTAGGCTCAAAAGAATATCCTCCTTTTTTAACCTCTTCTACTACTTCTTTCTTATCTGCTTTAGTAGGAGTTCCCCATCCATCGTCTGCAACTGAGGCATCTTCTTCTTCTTCAACAGCAGCATCAGATCCAGGAACTAACAACTTGTCTTTAAACTCTTGCATTGTCATTACGTGACCTTCATCTAATGAATCAGTTGAATAAGGAGTTAAAACACCCTCTTTTACAGCATCTAACAACAATTTAGTAAATTCTTGTTGGTATGCAAAAAGAGGTTTATTTTGTTTTTCTCTTAAATCCATAGCTCTCACAACAGATTTTTGGTACATGATGTCTGATTCATGAATATGCTTGATAGAATATTTATTGAATCCTTCTTGTTCTCCCAAGCCTTCTTGAGCTTGAAGCACAAAAGAAGAACCTAAAACAGCCATTGCAAATCCTAATCTTTTCATAGTCTTACTTTAATTTTAACACTCTTTATATATGCTTCCTTTGACAACTAGTTCAAAGGAAGATTTTTAACCACTGATCCGATTTCTACTTTTTCGGTACCACCTCTAGACGTTCTTCTAACTACGCCTGTAACCTCAACTACAATACGATCACCTGGTTTAGCTAAAGATCTCATGTTGCCTATATCAGCAGAACCCGATGAGAAATTGGCTGTTGGCATTGCTGGCTTTCTACCTCTAACTAATGTAGCACTCCATTGAGTTGCAGCATATTTAGATTCTGTAGGAAGAGCAGAAGCAAAAGCATTATCTGGAACAACTTTTACACTGATGTTTCTTGGACCTGGAGCATCCTGACCCATTTTCTCGTTCATTTGTCTTCCGTCAGTCATAACCTGTATTTCAGGTCTTGGGATAGCTTTAGTTTGAAAATTCTCAATACCTATAGTTGCACCTGCATTAGATACGGTAATAGAAACTGATTTTCCACCCGCAGCTGGATAAACTATAACAGAGCCAATCTTAGCACCTTTAGTCAAATCTCCACCAGATACAGAAAATGCTGGGTTATATTCAGCTCCCAAAGCAGGCACATTAATTTGTAAAGGATTAGCACAGTTTCTGTATAGAGCAGAAACAGCACCTGCTTGTACTTGGATTACTGGTTTAGCAACTTTATATTTTGCTACAACAGGTATAACAGTATCACCGCCTACTGGTCTAGCAATTGTTATATTTCCATTCCATTGTTGTTCACTGATTCCATCAGCATTGTAGGTGCCAGCAGAAGCTTTGAATTTAATTTTACCAACATTACCATCCATTACTAGAGGTCTATTTGCTGTCATTCTTGGCTTAATACCACTAGAAGAAGCTGAAACAAACATCTCCGCTTCGTAGTTTGTACCTGCTGCAATCGTTTCTGATTTAGCTCTGTACATACCAAAGATTTTATCAAATTTAAAATCTGTAGCACCAACTAAACTTCCAATTTGATTTAACAACTCAGTTTCTAAACTAGAAATTCTAGATTGTCTTTCAGTTAAGAAGGCCATAGAAGCAATCATTTCTGTATGGTCAAAGTTTAATTGAGCAAAGTCCATAGAATGCTTTTCTTTCATTTTAGTAAACATAGGATCTTCTGATCCACCTAACGCTAAACCTTTGTGTATTACAATTGGAGTTTTTAGTATGCTAGACAATTCTTTTTCAATTTTATTAGCTACAACAATAAAAGCATCAAGCTCAGTTTTTACACCATAGGCTTTACCATTTTTCTTATCACCTTCACCAATTAAAAAAGCAGAAGATTTATCTTTATCTTTCATGCCTAGGTACACTCCTTCTGCTTCACCACCTGTAACAGTAACTAATTCAGATTTTACGCCATCTATGTGAGATATAGCTTTTGCAGCTGCTGCTCTAAGCTCATTAGCCAAATCAAGAACTTTTTTGTCTTTGTTTCCTGCTTTTTCAACAGTTGCTTTTATACCAGCCACAATACCCGTATTTTTAGTTGTAGATTCTGCTACAAATAAAGCAAGAGATTGATTCAATTGTTGAAATTTCATTAATATTTCCTGACCCATTTGAAGCGCTAACAAGGCTAGAAGTACTAAGTACATCATACCAATTAGTTTCTGTCTGGGGGTTTCTTTACCACCTGCCATTTTTTTCTATTTAATAGAGTTAAACAATAATTAAATTTAGAAAGGTATTATCCTTTCATAGCAGTTAGCATGCCACCATATACATTATTCAAGCTAGATAAGTTAGTAGATAACGAAGCCAATTCTTTTTTGAATTTATCAGTATCTTTACTCGCATCAGCCATATTTTCCATAGCGGTAGATAAGTTACCATAAAATTTATTCATTGCTTTTAAATGTTTATCAGCATCTGTTAACTCTAACTCATATACTGAATTTAAAGCGCCCAAGTTTTTAGTAATCGCTTGTACTTGGTTATGGTACTCAGAAGCATCTGCAGCAGCATTTGCCATTCCAGACATAGCAATAGCAGTATCTGAATATGCTTTACCTACCGCTTTAAGTTCGTTTGCAGCATGAGTTGCGTTTATTGCATATTGTTCAGTAGCAACAGCAGCATTAGATAAATCTGACATTTTAGCTACAGAATCTGATAAGTTTTGTAAACCCGATCCTAATTTTTGAACCGCAGTTTCATTTATTCCAGATTTAGACAACATATCTCCCAATTTAGAAACAACACCATCATTAGATGCTTTTTCTTCGTAACCATACTCATCATCTACTAATTGAGGATATACTCTTTCCCAGTGGTAATGCGTTTCTTTTGGCGCAAAGGCAAACATTGCAAACAAAACTGCTTCTACTCCAAGACCAACTACAAGCATAGGGCCTGCTCCTGGATAATGTTGTATTTTAAATAATGCACCAATAATTACAACTGATGCACCTAAACCCGTAATTATGGGAGCAATATCCTCATAAAACTTTTTCTTAAATCCTCCTTGTGCCATTTTTTTTTCTTTTTAAGTGTTGATTGTTTGTTAAACTGTTTTTTTTATAAATTGAAGCAATTTACATTTGAAATATGGAATTCTAGAACTCCTGACCAGATGAACGACCCAAATAAGTCATTACACACCTAATTCCTACATAAGACTTAGAAGTATCTTCATACTCGTAAGTTCTTGTACCAGTTTCTAGATAGAAGGCAATATCTTTCCAAGATCCGCCTCTAATTAATTTTCTTTTTTCATTTGCATCGAAATATGTAGGATTCAAATCCCATACCGTTGGCACAGATGCTTCGTAATATGCGTCTTCACACCATTCTGCTACATTACCTGCCATGTCATACAAACCATAGTCGTTAGAGAAATAGGATGCAACTGGCGATGTGTACATAAAGCCGTCATCATAATAATTTCCTCTACCTGGTTTGAAGTTGGCCAGCATACATCCTTTTGCATTACGGATGTATGGGTTACCCCAAGGATATTTTGCCATATCTCTTCCACCTCTAGCAGCATATTCCCACTCTGCTTCAGAAGGTAATCTGAAATCTGGCATTTTGAACATTCCATTTTCTTCTCTCCAATTGTTCATAAAAGCGGTTCTCCACTCACAAAATTTATGAGCTCCAACCCAGTTAACTCCTACTACAGGATAATCATCAAATGCTGGATGCATATAATAATATTCCATCATAGGATCTCCCATGTGATGAGAGAAATCATTCATCCACACCATAGTATCTGGATATACATTGTTATATACAAATTCTTCTCCCCATGTTTCTAAAGAATCTGCCATAATAGCATCCATAAACTGACGATATTCATTGTTAGTAATTTCAGTATCGTCCATATAAAAACCACCAATTGTTATTTGACGGTTAAGGTTGGCTTGTGTGTGCGCAATGTTTTCATCTGCCTGACCCATGTGGAACGTACCAGAAGGACATACAACCATACCAAAAGGTACAGTTTGACCCCAAGACTCACGGTTTGGAACACCTACTAAGTCTCCACCACCTGTCACTTCACCACCGCAAGATGACATTATTGCGGAAATTCCAGCCACAAGAGGCAAGAAGAACTTGCTTTTTACACTCAGTCTATTCATAACACTCTTTTTTGTTCGTCATTAAATTTTAACACTCTCTCTATTTATCACCTCTATTCTGAGATGTTTACTTGAAAAAAGTCATGAATAAAGAAGTAAAAAAACTTTTTTATTTATCCACAGTTTTCAAATAGTGATACAATATCTACAATTATATTTTATAAACCAAAAAAAATATAATTTTTTATTCATGCCTATATCTTGGGTCTTTGATTGGGTTTTTCTTAGGCGCAAATAAAGCTGGAACGGCATAAGACAACATCACCTCATGAGAAGTGCCTGATTTAGCACCTAAGCCACTTGTCACTAAATCAAAGGCATAGCCAACTCTTAAAGCATTATTTTTCAAAAAACTTGTACCTACTAAAAAAACTAGGTCATCGGAAATAATTTGCTTACCTCCATTGTTGTCTACACTTTGATTTACAAAGGACTGTCTAAAATTAACTCCGAACCAATATTTGTAATTACTAATTTGTGCAAGTACACCTAAGTTGTATGAACTGTGGTTAAAATCAGATTGGTAATGGGCTGCTGGTGTAATCACCAACCTGGAGAAAATAATATTGTAACCACCACCTAACCATAGGTTACGCGCTAGAAGAGAATTGGATTTTAAGGCACTATCTGATTTGAAATCAAAACTAGATCTAACAAGGTGTGCAATAGAAGCCGACACATAAAACTTTGTAGAATTGTAATAGACCCCAAGTCCTAAATCCGGTTTTGTTTGACGTACATTGTTGGATTTAAAATAATCAACAATTTGGTCATCATCATCAGTAGCTCTAAGAATAGAACCGTCCATGGATTGGATTTGGAATCCTGCTCTAAGTCCAAGTCCAAATGTACCACCAATTCTAGGTTTGTAATGGTATGAATAATCTAATTTAAGGTCTTGTTTTTTCCATGGACCCAGTCTGTCATTATTAAAAATCAATCCTATTCCTGAATTTATGGCTTTGGATTTGATTCTTATGGGTTGCATTAGGGCTATTTCTTGTTGTGAGGGAGCCCCTCCTTTTTGATCATCTACTATTGTTGTTTCATAGCCAAGCCACTGAGTCCTATGCAAAAGAGTAGCTCTAGTTGTTTGGTCTAAGCCAACGTATCCTGGATTGTAGTATTGCTGGTTGAATTGGAAATGACTCCATTGTGCATCTTGCTGGGCATATACAACAGAAGTAGCCAAACAAAGAAGCAGAGAAAAAAAAGGTGTTTTGTGTGAAAATAATTTTTTCAAGTTGCTGTACTAATAATATTAGATTCCAAAAATATGAATTTCTAACGAATATGCTAGCAAAACAACAATTATTTCACTAAAACACTTATTTTATTCCGTTTGCCTCTTTTATGTATAGTTCTAAAGCTCCTGTCATTGACGGAGCATTGGGGGCTGGTGCCATAATGTCTAACCTAAGTCCTGCATCTATCACGGCTTGTGATGTTGTTGGGCCAAAGGCAGCTATTCTAGTGCCTGCTTGCACAAAGGTTGGAAAATTCTCAAATAAAGAGGTTACACCGGATGGACTAAAAAAAGCAATAACATCATAATTTAAAGCTCTCATTTCAGACAAATCACTAGAGACTGTTTGGTACATGATTGCTTCATTGTGCTCTATACCGTTCTCTGATAAAAAACTTGGTATGCTTGCATTTCTAATTTCTGAACAAGGGTATAAAAACTTTTCTTTTGTATGTTTTTTTAATACTTCTATTAAGTCTTTAGAAGTTTTTTCACCGGCAAAAATTTTTCTTTTCCTTATTTGTATGTACTTCTGCAAATAATTAGCTGTTTGCTCTGTAACACAAAAGTATTTCATGTCTGCTGGCATTTCAATTTTAGCTTCTTTACAAATTCTAAAAAAATGGTCTACTGCATTTCTACTTGTAAAAATAATAGCAGTATGCGCTAGAATATCTATTTTGGATTTTCTAAAATCTTTGTAGGAAACAGGATCTATTTGAATGAATTTTTTAAAATGAATCAATAAATCATATTTTTCAGCAATGGTCTTATACGGTGATTTCTCTGCACCAGGATCTGGCTGAGAAATTAAAAGTGATTTTACCTTAGCTTTCTTCAAAGCCTTTTCTTCAGATTTTTCAGAATTCATACTAAATAAATAATTAATTTTTCCATAAAGCGATGGCTATTAATACTGGAATCGCTTCTGAAATGCAAAGGTAAGAAAAAAAATGTATTATTTTTTGACCACTATCTTTATAAAAGCTAAATGTTATACTCACAAACCAAAGTAATATGTATAGCAACACACCTATTCTGTAGACCATAACAAACTCCCAGTGGTTTAATATTTCTAAAAAACGAAATGAAAAAAGTAGCAGAGATAGTACTATGGAAAATTTTAAAAATTCTAATAAATGTTTTCTGGCAAAACCACTAACATCAAACAAATATTCTAGCACATTCAAAATCAGTATTTTAAAAATAAAAACCCCTGTTAGAAGCAAAAAACAAAAGCTGAGTCTCCACCAATCGTAGGTAGGATTAAACATCCAAACCAAGGCAAATGAATTTAATAAAAGCAATGAAATTGGCAAAAGCATTTTATTGATATTCATTTTTTCTACTATTTCTTCGGTATTTGAGTAAGCTATCCAAGGTACTACAAAACCAAAAAAAACATCTATGCTTTTTGTCCTTATAAAAGAAAGCAAAATTAAAACCAATAACAACCAAATGGATAAAACGGTATCTATTCTA
>JAYVIQ010000163.1:0-4505 GCA_043770215.1 Cytophagales bacterium
GCTCTCGCTTTTTTTGCTGAAAAAGCAAAAAAGAGCTCCGCTTCGATCCTTTTCGCAAAAAAAATAATAGGTACTGGTATCATTGCGGATATTCACAAACATTTAAAAAAAATAATGCATATAGTAACTGCGTACATATGATTTAATTGTTTTTTTAGATATTATATGGGTTTATAAACTAACCAGAACAACTTTGTCCTTTTGAAAAAACATCAGGATTAATTACTTCACCTACCTTATGTAGATAATCAAGCCTAATCTCTATGTCATTTTCTAAAACTAAAAATTCGGCTTTATCCTTTGTGATTATCGTTTTCAACTTGATCTCTATTTTATGAAAATTTCTTTTTGAGTCTTCATAATCAATAGAAACCAGCTTATTCTGTTTTATGATTTGCAACAATTCATCATAAAAATCACAACTGACATTACTGTATTCATTCATAGTTTCTAAGCATTTGTGTTATTTTTTCTTTTAAAGACTCTTTTAGTTTCTTTGGAGATTCTACCAAACATCCGGACCCAAAACTAATTAGCTTTGATTCTATTTCTGGATTTAATACTAAATGCATCTCAAACCATACAAAATCTTTAGTTTCTTTTATTTTTATTTGGCTTTTATGAATGGGACGAATACTAATAAATCTTGCTGTACTATGGTCTGTTCTTAGTCTAACAATTTCTAATGTAGAATTAGTATGCGTAACACCATATACACTGTTGTAATAAATTTCTCTATCAAAAGTCTTGTCTAAATTGAATATAATTGGCTCTACCTCTACTTTTTGAATTCTATCTAAAGCAAATGTTCTTATATTTTCTGAGTTACTTATTTTACCTGTTACATACCACAATCCATCAAACTCTTTCAAAACATAGGGTTCAAAGGTATATATTTTTACTTCATCTGAACCGAATTTTTTATAATGAATGCTGTTTAGGTACCTAGATTTTATACTTTCTATGAGTTCATTCAAAAATTCAGACCCAGGAATATTTTCCATTTTATCTAGTTGAACCAACCCATTTAGACTAGGCTCATCATTTAAAATTCTTTGTACTTTTATGGTGTCTACTATTTTATTTACGGCCCCTTTAAAGTCATTTAGAATGGTTACATTTTTGTATTGGCCTAAAATTTCAGCTGCAAAAAAGATGGCATTTAAGTCTGATTGCCCTATTGGTATAGTGTCTATGCTGTAATTTGAATCAGTGTAATAATACCCCTTTGTTTTTCTATCAAATTCTATTGGGGCAAAATAACCTAATCCTTCATTGTAACGCATTTCATTTAAGTCTGTATCTATTGTTCTTTCAGATATACTTGTTCCTAGTTTATCTTCACAAGCCTGTATAAGGGTTTGCTTTGTGGGGAATTTTTTAAACTTATTACGCAGACAATTATTTATGATTCTGTAGCGTATAGTGGCATCTAATGTTTTGGACATAGCATAAATTTAGAGATTCTACTATTTGTTACGAAATACAATTCGTTAATATAAAGAAAAAACCAGCTCGCTTCCATGCTTAACTAAGATATACCAAAATGACATTTGTAAAGCTAGTTTAAAGATACTACTAATTCTATCATTTCGCTTAAGTTTCTGAACCCAATAATATAAGACTATTAAGACACCATTCTTAAATTTGAATAAATCTACACTGCCTTGCAAACTCCTTTCTCGCACATCTTCGTTACCGCTTTAGCTCAAACTAGGACTATTGGAGTGTAGTTCAAAACCACACCTAGACAAGATTAATGAATGTTTATGAGCAATGAACATTCCAAAAATTGAAAATCCACAAATTCCTCATCTCTACTTGGCTCTACTGCTAATTGAAAGAATCTACCCTCAAAGCCAAATCTACTCTCTGGATTAAAAAAACGATAGCCTAACAAACAACCATTGAAGCCATAATGCCAAACTCTAAAGTAAGGATTGCTTTTTGTAGTATTCACAATTCCTTTAGATGTATTAGCTGTAAAGCCTATGCCTAAAAATAACGTTTTGCTATTCCAGTTTATTACATTTAAAAACAAATTACTTTTAGAAGATATTGAGTTAAAGTATGAGTCTGTGGCATCTAAAATAAATTTATTGCCGTATGCACCGTAAGTAAACTGCTGTGTAAACCTAAGTCTGTTTTTCCAAATATCTTGGTTATAAGACAGCCCATGAAAAGTACCAATACCTTCTGTTCTTTTGTTTATAACTAAACCAAAACCAGTACTTATACCTATGTTTCTTTTAGGCATGTTTTGAGAAAAAGTGTTGAAAGCTAGTAAAAAGGAAAAGCTGATAAGAATACAATTTTTAATGTTCATACAAATATTGTTTTTTTTAGATTTAGGTTATGGCAAGTAGTACGTTTTTAAGTACTACCTGCCTTAGCATTATTTATGCTCTTTTATCACTTGCTGTCCAGAAATATTTACTCATCTTTAAAGTTGATTAAATAATTATTTATTTAGCACGAAATTCTCATCAATCAATAAAATATTCAAAAATAAATTCTTTACCATCTTTCTTTTTTTTACCATCTTTTATTTTAGTAATCCAAGCATTATAAAAAATATTATCTTTATTTTCAAAGGGTATTGCACTTTCATTATTGCCACTAACTTTAAAACCATAATGTACAATAGATTCACCTCCTATTTTACTTACAATGATAGAATCATGTCCTCCATAAAAATTTTTTGTTGAAAAAAAATAGTTGTAGTCTGCAATTGTAGAATAAGAATTTGGGCTTACATTAAAAATTTCTTTAGAAACTCCTAGTGTATCAAAAGCATAGGAGATTACATTGAATGAGGTATTGTTATATATTTTTCTTTTATAATTATTGTATGGCTCATCAGAGGTGCAAGAAGAGAACTGCAACGCAATAAATAAAATACCTATTGATTTAGAAATTGACTTACTAATAAACTTACTCATGATTAAAATTGATTTAAAAGTTCGTCTATTTGTGCGTCTGTTACTCCAGCAGGTTTATTGTTTTAAATAATGACATTCTTGAAAATAAGCATCTTATTTAACAATCATCTTACGGTCAGAGACCGTGGGATCTAATTTTAGCACAAGTCAACCTACGGAAGACTTGCGCTAGTGAGGGGAACTATTTGCCTTAAAATTATGTATACTTTTTTGTCTACAGCTATCTAGAAATCCACTTGTTTAAGTATATAGATTGAATTTTATAAATTATTCAAAAGTATAAGTTTCAATAGTTTTGGATGAGCCCGAAGCTTTCTTAGATTTTTTTTCTATTTTTTGTACCCAACCATTTTTATATAAATTTCTTTTATCGTCATACTTTACAGCATTAGGATTAGAAGAAATAATAGATTTATTTAAATGAATTACCACAGAATCTCCAAAAGTTACTTTTACTGAATCTGAGCCATAAAAATGAATTGGTTCATCTTGAATTATATCACATGTAATTTTAGAAAAGTAAGATGCTAGAGGTGCTACTCTATACACCTCTTTTTGAATCCCAAGACTATCAAACATATAAATTATCCCTTCTTTAGATGTTTTATTAATAATTACGCTTTGAGTACAGTAATCGGGTTCTTTTGGAAGGCATGAACTTAAAGCTACAACCAAAACTGGTAGAAAAACAAGATATTTACTCATCATTAAAATTGATTTAAAAGTTCGTCTATTTGTGCGTCTGTTACTCCAGCAGGTTTATTGTTTTTTAGTTTATTTTGCAAAGAACCTATCCAAGTGTCTACACCATAAACATTTGATAATATATTAGATTCTATCTGAGCAAGTGTATACCCAGAGACATTGTCATTTGTTGTCCCTGTCTCTAACTGCCATTGCAATTGACCATCAACTACACGAATTCGAGCAATAAGTTGCCCGTTTTGATTAAAATTATCTACTAAATCAATAAATAAGCTCGTGTAATTACCTCCATTTTCTTCAGATGCAGATGACCACCATTGAAAATCTGATTCTAATCTTGATGGCATACGGTTGTTTACATCTACCCTGTAGTCTAAATTTCCATAGTTCGCTATTCCTCTTTCTTGGTATTCTAATTTTGTGATTAACCACTGTACTGCCGTTGCCCAACTCTCTACAACTCTGTTGTTTACTATACCTAGGCTACGCCCCATCAATTTGGCATGGGATGCATGTGCAGTTTCATGTATGGCTGTAGAAAACACTTGGTCTGATGTTCGTTGTAATCCATTAGAAAATCTATAGATGGCAATATCCGGAAATAAACCTAAAGGATCCCAATTCCCCCAAAAAACACCCAAATCATCATCGTCATTGGCTTTGTCGTAACTAGTGTATTTTATTTTAGAAACTACACCTGGTCTTTTTAAGCCTGCCATATTGCCATAATGATAGCGGTAGGCTCCTCTAAATACATCGCAATAAAACCTATTCAAGTCATTTGCCCAAAAATTCAAATCCCATGGGCTACTGCTTTTAGGTCCATCAAATTTTACTTGCCCCCAAGTACCTGAGCGT
>JAYVIQ010000164.1:0-5426 GCA_043770215.1 Cytophagales bacterium
GCTCTCGCTTTTTTTGCTGAAAAAGCAAAAAAGAGCTCCGCTTCGATCCTTTTCGCAAAAAAAATAATAGGTACTGGTATCATTGCGGATATTCACAAAATATTTAAACTTTTAATAGATTTTTAAAATCTGAATGCACTACCATAATTATTTATAACAACATGAGGAGGTGAGAAGTATTCTAGATAAAGTTACTCAATTATTGAGTTTGGAATTTTGTATTTCATTTTTGCGAGATTATTATACCCTTCAATAATCTTTTTCCCAAAAATATTACCATAGATCACTTTTTTCCAGAAAAATAAACTTGATAGCCCAATTATTGGTATAGCAATTTTATCTTGACGAGTTTATCCAAAAAAAGCACCTCCAAATATAGGTATGTAATGTAATACCTCTATGATGTAACCAAAACCGATGGCAAATCCTTTGCTGCCATAAAATGGATTATCTTTTGCTGCATAAGACATTCCGTAGCCCATATTTATAAAATTGCGCTTACAAAACTCCGAATTAGATTTCAAAGGCAAGTAAATAAAGTTGTTTTGTTGATTAAGGTAATTTGTATCAGTTTCTTGCATGTATGCAGAAAGTAACATTTGACTAAACATTTTATTCATTTTGTTTGATTCTAATGAATATATTGAGAAACCAACTAGTGATAAACTATCTCCTTTATAAAAAGTTTTATTTATTCCATTTTGATTTATAGTAAAAGTTGTGTCAAATTTGAACCCTTTTCCCTAAAACAGCAAACTCAAGTTGGCTCATTCCAAATTTGAAGTTATATAGATTTGTACCTCTAAAATTTCGAGTCTTAATTACTTTAAATTCTGTACAAATTGAATCCAAAATATTTTTTTCAAAAGATTCAAAATTTTCAGTCAAAATATAACTTGATCTTTTTTCATCAGATCGATTAAGCTTAATTTCTTGTGCTGTTGCCCTTGTTCCTATTGCTAAAACAATTAGTATTTGTATTATGCATTTTCTCATTTATTAGTTTTAACCAGTTCAATTTTGAAAAATTATTCCCTTAATTTCTTTGCAATACACAAAAAAGTGGCTTAAGAACTATGCCTTAAACCACTCTAAACAAACAAACTACAAATCATTAATTTTTTCTATCCATTGTTTTAGATAACTCTGGATTTTTTTCATTCATAATATTGGTTACTATAAAATGCATCCATAATAAACAACCTATGGACAAAGCAAATATAAATATCCAAGAACTAGACCACATACCTGTAAGCGTAAGTAAAAACCCGAAGATAAGCGGACCAAAGAAACCACCCAAGCCACCTAGCATACCTACTATACCTCCTACTAAACCCACTTGGGTAGGGAAATATTCTGGAATATGTTTGTACACGGCAGCCTTGCCAATGCCCCAAGAAATACCTATTAATATAACCAAAGTAAGATATACCCACATATTGGCATCAAACTGTATAGAAGTTACTCCCTTTACCAACAATTCCTTTTTCTTTACTTCTTGGTTTTCTTTTACTACCACTTCTTGCCAAGAGTTACTTGTTGGGAAAATAGCTTGTTCGTCTACAAATTCTATTTTTTGTTTTACAGGATACGCTTTTTCTCCTACTTTTACTTCAGTAGCAGAAACAGATGTAACAGTTCCTTTTCTACCATTTAAAATGCCAGGTCCGTCTGTAACAATGTCCATTTTAGGAATCATAAGCATTGCACTAAATACTGCCGAAGAACCTAATACCCAATACATTACTTTTCTAGCGCCAAACTTATCTGACAAATATCCACCAAAAGCTCTAATTACACCAGAAGGCAAACTAAACATAGTGGCAAACATACCGCCCATAACCAAAGTGGTTTGGTACACATTCATAAAATTTGGCAATAACCACTGCGAATAAGCTACAAAACAACCAAATACCAAAAAGTAATACACCCCAAAACGCCATACTCTAGGGCTTTTTAGCGAGCTTAGAGACTCTGAAATACTTTTAGAGGCTCCCTCAGATTTTTTGTTTTTAGAGAAAATCAAAAAAGAGATGCCTATCGCCAGCAATACAGCAGCATAAACCATAGGTAAGTTTTTCCATCCGTTTGTAGGGTCTGACACCGCAAATTTATTTAATAATGTCGGAGCCAAAAATGTAGTGATAGCTGCACCGGCATTTCCCATTCCAAATATTCCCAATGCCCTACCTTGCCATTCTTTTGGGTACCATACAGAAGTATACCCTACACCTACGGCAAAACTGGTGCCTACCATACCAAATAAGCAGCTTAGTATAGCAAACATCATAAAACTATCCGCCAAAGAAAGTAAAAAAACGGGTATAGAACATAAAATTAATAGAGATGAAAAAACATATTTACCTCCAAACTTATCTGTAAGAATACCAATTGGCAATCTCATTATAGAACCTGTAAGAATAGGAATACCAAGTAACCAAGCTACCTGAGTAATACTCCATTTAAAAATATCATTGTCTACTAAATAGGTTACTAATACTCCATTGAGCGTCCAACAGGCAAAACAAACTGTAAATGCCAATGTGTTTAAAAATAATGTTTTGTGTGCTTGTTTTAATGATCTTAACTGTTCCAAATTCTAGTCTTAAATAGTTATAAATATATCTTGTCCTTCTACTTTTATCGCATAGTTTTCTATACAATAGTCTTCGCCACTAAGGCATTTACCTGTTTCTAGCGAAAATGTTTTTTTATGAAAAGGGCAAGCTACTTTTGGTTCTCCCGCCATATCTCCAACCATACCTCTAGACAGAATCATTTGTTGCTTATGAGGGCACATATTGTCTGTAGCGTACCATTTTCCTGTACGCGTAAAATTAAAAATTGCAATTTGTTTGTCTTCTACTTTTACGCAAGTACCACCGTTTTCTGGCACATCGGCTACGGTACAAACTTTTATCCATGTATTTGTCATAACTAGCTTTTAGGATTTGGCTTATTTAATAGTATAATTTCTATGTATTCTTTTTGATAAATTTTTTGGGCAAACCCCTATTGGGTCGGGCTATACGTTCTCGCTTTTGTTTGCCGAAAAAGGCAAACAAAGAGCTTCACTTCTATCCCTTTTGCTTTCTCTTTAAAGATTTATTTTGCCCATTCTACTGGAAAAATCTGACCTCTTTCTACCTTAAATTTTATAGTAGGATCTGGCTCTGACGAATTTGCAAAGTGAGTAAATCTCTTTCTCAATTCTGGATTTTCTACCACTTCTCTCCATTCACATTTATAGGTATCTACCATAAATGCCATTTCGTCTTCTAGTTGTTTGCCCAATCCAAGTGAGTCATTTACAACAACTTGCTTTAGATAATCTATGCCACCATCTAATTTATTTAACCAAGTTGCAGTTCTTGTAAGTGGTTCTGCAGTTTTGATGTAAAACATCAAAAATCTATCTAAATATTTTACACAAGTTTCCTTGTCTATGTCTGTGGCTAATAATAAGGCATGTTGAGGTTTAGAACCACCATTTCCGCACACATATAAATTCCATCCTTTTTCTGTGGCAATAATTCCAAAGTCTTTAGATTGTGCTTCTGCACATTCTCTTACACAACCAGATACACCAGATTTAAATTTATGTGGCGCTCTTAAACCTCTATATCTGTTTTCTAATTCTATGGCAAAACCAACCGAATCATGTAAACCAAATCTACACCAAGTACTTCCTACACAGCTTTTTATAGTCCTCAAAGACTTACCATACGCATGTCCACTTTCAAAACCAGCATTGATTAGTTCTTCCCAAATATCTGGTAGTTGCCCAACATGTGCACCAAATAAATCTATTCTTTGGCCACCAGTTATTTTGGTGTATAAGTTGTATTTTTTTGCTACCTGACCTATTACTATCAATTTATCTGGAGTAATTTCTCCACCTGGTATTCTAGGCACTACAGAATAACTTCCGCCTTTTTGTAAATTTGCTAAATACCTATCGTTAGAATCTTGAATGGTATCTTGTTTCAAGATCATTTCGTTGTAGATGCTTGCCAAAATAGATGCTGTAGCAGGCTTACAAACTTCACAGCCGTTTCCTTTGCCGTATTTGTCTAAAATATTGTTATAATCTGTAAGGCCATTTACTTTTATAAGGTCAAAAAGTTCTTGTCTTGTGTAATCAAAATGTTCGCAAATGGTATTTCTTACCACTACACCCATAGATTTTTTGGTCTCGTTGATGATGTCTTTTACCATTGGTACACAACCACCGCAACCTGTTCCTGCTTTACAACATGCTTTTACACCAGCAAAGTCTGTGGCAACGCCATCTTTTATGGCATCAGCAATCATGCCTTTAGAAACTGCTTCGCATGAGCAAATCAAAGCATCATCTGGTAAACCTGCTACACCAGATCCTGCACTTTCTCCAGATCCGCCTCTAGCACCTAACATTAGGTCTTCAGGATTTGGAGGTAAAACCATTTTGTTTTTGGTAGTTTGTAAAAGCATGTTGTAATTCTCTGCTTCTCCTACCAAAATACCACCATACAAAGTTTTCCCATCCATAGAGATGTTCATTCTTTTGTAAATACCTTTTTGTTTGTCTTCGTAAACAATGGTCTGACACTCATTTTCTGTTCCGAAACAATCTCCGTAACTAGCAACATCTACCCCCATCAATTTTAATTTGGTAGACATATCAAAAGGAGCAAATTGTTTTTCTCCGCCAATTAATTGGTTTACAACTACATCTGCCATTTCATAGCCTGGAGCAACCAAACCATATATCATATTTTGATAAAGCGCGCATTCACCTATGGCATAAATGTTAGTATCTGTGGTTTGTAAAGTATCATTTACTAATATTCCACCTCTAGGTCCTAATTCTAAACCAGCTTTGGCTGCTACTTCATCTCTAGGTTTAATTCCGGCAGAAATAACAAGAATATCCGCTTTTAATTCTGTGCCATCGTTAAATTTAAGAGCAGTAATTTTACCGTCACCATCTATCAAAGATGTACTTTTATTTAAATGGACTTGTATGCCTAAATCTTCTATTTTTTGTTTTAAAATTACCCCGCCAGCTTCGTCTAATTGTCTTGGCATAAGTCTAGGAGCAAATTCTACTACATGAGTTTCTACACCCATATCAAACACCGCTTTTGCAGCCTCTAAGCCTAAAAGTCCCCCACCGATAACTACACCTACTTTGGCTTTTTTGCCGTAAGCTATAGTCATGTCTAAGTCTTCTATAGTTCTGTATACAAAAACTCCTTCTTTTTCTACTCCAGGTATTGGAGGTACAAAAGCGGCAGATCCTGTGGCTAAAATCAATGTATCATAAGATGCTACAACTCCTTTTAGAGATGTAACAGTTTTTGCTATTCTATCTATGGATGTAATTGGATCGCCCAAAACAAGGTTTATTCCGTTTTCTCCATACCAAGAGAGTGGAGCCATTA
>JAYVIQ010000165.1:0-12563 GCA_043770215.1 Cytophagales bacterium
GCTCTCGCTTTTGTTGCTGAAAAAGCAACAAAGAGCTCCGCTTCGATCCTTTTCGCAAAAAAATAATAGGTACTGGTATCATTGCGGATATTCACAATAATTTTTAAATATTTAAATTAAAATTTAGTAAAAAGATCAAACTCTAAATGTAATATTTGATTTTTTCTGAATATAGATAGAACTAATTTTATGGTTTATATACAAGGTCTAATGAGTATGATTCTCCTTGACTCATACCTAAATTAAAAGACTGATTGGAGGCTCCATCATTTACAGTCCCCGAAGCTGTATTTGGAGAGCTTGTTCCTTCATTTACAGCATAGAATGAAATGTAATTTTTTTGTGAAGGATCTATGGTAAATGTGAATGTTTTTGGAGCAGTAAATATCTCTACATTATTAGCCACAATTTTACCATTCACAATAATTGTTATTATGTCACCATCTTCGGCTGCATTATCCCATAATGAAACACTTATCTGTGTGTTTTTTACATCTATTTTTCCGTCTGTTGTGCTAGGTACAGGTATAGATTTACAAGGTAAATTTGCCACAACAGCTAGTCTGTTGCTTTCATTTCCATTTGCATTTTTAGTATTAAAGTTTACTGTTATGTAACTTATCTTATCGTAATCAGCTATGCTATTCATTGCAAAATCTAAGTCAAATTGTGCAACACCATTAGATACAGAAACCCCTACAGCTGTTTTGCTTAGCGAATCTGATGAAAGAGTAGTTGGATTAATAACAGTATTGTTTTCATTGTAAAACTTAACCAATTTTAGATGAATACTATTTAAACACTCTGCATCTCCATTATACTTAAATTTTATTGTAAGCGTATTAGATTTTATGTTTTTTGGGCAGTTCGGATTTTTAAATTCATAGCTGGCATCTGAAATCCTAAAATCTTTACATTTAGATTCTACAATATCTAACTCTAGTTTTTTTGTGCATCCAAAGCCAATAAATAGGCATAATAAAAGGCTAAAATTTAGTAATTTGATCATTTCTTTGTAAAGTTAATTTCTAATGCGCTGCTTTCATCTAATGTAGATTCTAAAACCACTTCTTGCTTTTTTACACCATCATCTACCATTATAGCGGCAGTATTAGGTTTGTATTTGCCTAAGTTTAAAGCGTATAATATTAGTTTATTTTCACCTTCTTTAAGCTCTACCTCAAAGGTGTATTTATTGTTTCTGAGTGTATAATCTGTAAGTACCCAGGCATCATTTAAAATTAGGTTTATTCTATCTCCATCTTCTATTTGATGATCCCATACAGATATTTTCACTTTTTTGGAGGTGACTTTTACTTTGTTTGTGATGGCGTATTCTCTATCATATGCCAATTTATCATTCAAAACTACAGCCTTTGTGGTATCTACTGGTTTACCGGGTGTTGTATCTACCAAAATTGGTTTTTGTTTTATAGTATCTTTAGGGGTTATTTTCTTCTCTTTTTTGATTTTTTCTTTTTTAGGAATATAGTGCAACAATCCATTCATTTGAAAAGTAAATGCCAAATAAGATCCCGTAAGTGTTATCCCATCCTTTACGTTCAAATTATTTTGATTTACAACAGAATATTCGCCTCTTAAAAAATCATCTCCAGAAAACTTTTTGTGGTATTTTAATCCCAAAGTGATTAGGTTTCCTGAAGCATTAAAAAACTCATATCCTATTTCTGGGGTAATTGCTTGGTTAGATTTTCCATAGTTAAAATCCATTTTTACAAAATCACTACCAACTTGAAATTGTTTGCTAGCAGATAGTTGTTTTTGTCCAATAGCAGAGTGTTCATACCCTGCTCTGAAATAAAAATATTTTTTTCTGCCTAAGTCATAAGAATATTTTAAGCTTCCATAGAAACTTACAAATCTATTGTTTGTGACCATAAGTGCCTCATATCCAGTATTCCTTTCTTTAAAATTTAAATCTTGAATTTTCCACCTATTGCCATTTAGTCTTGTGCCAGCTTCTAGGGTTAGGCAATCAAACATTCTATATGACATAGATGCACCTATGTTAAACATTCTACCAATATTCTTACTTTTTAGAATGTCTCGGTTATAATCAAAATTCCTTGAAAAGGGACCGTAGTCTGCCTGAAAACCATAAAAAAAATGCTGTTGTGCAAAAAGCAAACTGCTACTAATAATAAACAAGCCTAAAATTATTTTTTTCACTACAGTGTATTTATTTTACTCAATTTACAAAAACTATGCCCCTTTTTTTCTCTTCTTTAAATACATGAGATAGATTAGATTTTCTCTGATAATGTCTTTTAAAGCTAGGGCAATTATAATTTTATAAACCCTTATTAAAATTCTATTACTAAAGATTTTCTAATGTATGTATCTTTGCAATAATGTTAGAAGTAGAATACCCATCTACCAAAGTTATTGTTTTTACTTCTCCTCCGTGGGCAATTACTTCATTTGCCCCAACAATATTTTGTACGGAATAATCACTTCCTTTTACCAAAATATTTGGTAGTAGTGTGCCAATAAGCTCTATGGGTGTGTAATCATTAAAAGGAATAACCAAATCTACAAAATGCAAAGCCGCAAGCACTCTATACCTTGAGGTTTCATCTATGACAGGCCTGCCTGGTTTTATTTTTTTTACCGAAGCATCTGTATTTATACCAACGACTAAAAAATCACCTAAATTTTTAGCTTTTTCTAAATAGTCTATGTGCCCAAGATGAATGATATCAAAACATCCATTTGTAAAAACCACTTTTTTGCCAGCTTCTTTCCAATGATTTACTTGTATAAGTGCATGTGAAAGTGGCTGTATCTTATTTTTTGTCTGCATATTTTGTGTTTTTAGCAATGAAATATACTGAAAATCCTCCTAAAATAATCAACAAAACAGTATGAATACCATGCAATACCGTAACTATAGCCACCGATGATGCAATGGAGATAAGTGCCAATTTGCTAATTGCAAATGATACCATAATGTGGTAAGATCCCGTGCCTCCTGGCAAAGGAATGGCCATGGCAATGCCTCCAACTACAAAAATAGTAAGTGCGCCTGTAACGCCAATGGGTTTGGTTTCTTCAAATGAAATTAATAAAAAAGTCATCATCAAATAATAAAAAACCCAAATCAATATTGAATAAAAAACAAATAGGCTTCTATTTTCTAATTTTGAAATAGAGATTATGCCTTCCCAAATGCCTTTTGCAAAAACAAGTGTTTTATTTAAAATGATGTTAACAGCGCTCTTTTTGAATATAAATAAAAATACACTTCCTAAAACTAAAACCACAAAAAACAAAATTAGGGTTATTAATTGCCAAGATGATGAGCCATTCTTTAGTTCTTTTTGATTACTTTTTAAAAATAAAATTCCCTGGTCTATAAAACTTAAGATAATTTCAGACTCAAACAACATTACAGTGCTTATACAAATAAATAAAAAGATCAGATCTATAATTCTTTCTGCTAAAACGGTTCCAATACCTATATCTGTAGGTACGCCTTCTGTTTTTTGTAGAGATATTGGTCTAGATAGCTCACCTCCTCTAGGTATAAATAAGTTTACAAAATAGCCATTAAGCACAGCCCAAGTGGCGTTTTGAAGGCTTATTTTTTTATAACCAATGGGTGCTAAGACAAGTTTCCAGCGCATAGCTCTTGTTATATGACTTAGTATAGCGCAAAGCAATGAGCAGAAAATAAACCATTTGTTAGATGCTAACCAATAGGATGATATGAATTGCCAGCGTGTTTTTCCATTTAGTGCTTGGGTATCTATGTGTTGAAAAGCATCATAAAGCAAATAAAACATGATTGTGACAATGATAATGTACTTTACACTATTTTTAAACACACCGCTCATAGGCTAAAGCAGGTTTCCCTCTTTTGGAAAAACAGTTATTGGGTTGTATTCTTTTGCTTTTTCAAAATCCATAGTGGCATAAGAGATGATTATGGCTATGTCTCCTGGTGCAAATTTTCTGGCTGCTGGACCATTTAGACAAATGACCCCACTGTTTCTTTCGCCTTTTATTACATAGGTTTCTATACGCTCTCCATTATTTATGTTTAGTACTTGTACTTTTTCATATTGGATTATGTTTGCAGCCTCCATAAGTGCTTGATCTATGGTTATGCTCCCTACATAATTTAGATCTGCTTCTGTAACAGTTGCTCTATGTATTTTGGACTTGAAGATTTGTATTTGCATTGTACTTTTTTCTTGTACGAATTGTTTAATAAACAAAAATACAACTTTTAATGCTATTTTTTGTCTTTACTAATCTGAATTTTCGCTTAGCGCTTTTATGTATGCTTAGTGCGTTATTCATTTAATATTGTGTTAATTTTAATCAAAGCTAAAGGTTTAGTTTATTAAAAAATCTAAGATAAGAAATTTTCATAACCAATGGCATCTAAAAATACATGTTGTATGTTCCTAAAAGGTACAAGTTATTCTTTCAAACTTATTTCTTTTACTCTTTCTAGTTGACGAATAGGAAACGTATCATTCCTTTTTTACTTTTAATATTTATAAAAATACTTTGTTTACTGTGACCAAGAAGTTGGAATTCTGTCCCAACGATGTTTTTTTAATTCATCTAAAAGTGATTTGGATAAACCAACTCCATCACTAGTTGCTGTATTTGCCTCTACATTTTTAACTTTTCTCATGCCTGGTATTAGTGTGCTAATGTTCGGATTAGATTCAATAAACCGTAAAGCCATTTCTGGCATAGACATTCCGTAAGGTAAAATTTTACGCAATTCTTCTGCCCTTTTTACACTAGAAACTAAGTTTTCGGGCACAAAATAAGTAGATCGCCAATCATTTTCAGGGAAAACGGTATCTTTTGATAAGGTTCCTGTTAATGTTCCTTCATCAAACGGAACTCGAGCAATGACTGCTATATTGTGCCTCTTGCACACCGGGAACAAAACATCTTCTGGAGCTTGATCAAAAATATTGTAAATTACTTGTACAGAATCAATAAGTCCAGTTTCAAGAGCTTTTATGCAATTTTCTGGTTCCCAACGGTTTACACTTATTCCAAACCCTTTTACTTTACCTTCTTTTTTTAGCTTTATGATTGCCTCTTTCCAGTCATCATTTTCTACCCAACAATCTTCCCATACATGAAATTGTTGCAGCTCTATGCAATCTGTCCCTAAATTGAGTAAGCTTTTTTCTGTGTATTCTATGATGTGCTCAAAGGGGAAACATTCATTTAGTGAATAATCTGGTTTAGATGGCCATTTAAAATTTTTAGGGGGTATTTTAGTTCCGTAATACAATTTTTTGTTTCCGTATTTTTTCAAAACTTCACCTAAAATTTTTTCACTCAATCCTTCTCCATATCCCCAAGCGGTATCAAAAAAAGTAACTCCTTTCTCTACAGCCACATCCAAAGCCCGCATTACCTCTTGGTTTTCTTGGCCAGTCCAACCAGCCAAGCCCCACATGCCATACCCTACCTCACTTACTTCGAAATCAAATTTGCCAAATTTTCTGTATTGCATAATATTTTTACTCTTATCTACTTTGAATTTAGATTGAATAATGATAGAAAAAAAACAATTGTATTTATATTTAAATCTAAACCTCAAAGAATAGCTTAAAGAACAAAAAAATAATAATTGTCTGTTTTAAGACCAAAAAATATACAATTATTATATACATTCAAGTATGGATACGTCTAAAAATGAGATTGTAATAATAGGCAATGGAATAAGCGGAATTACAGCAGCTCGGAATATTCGCAAAAACTCAAAACAGAAAATAACTATAATTTCTGGAGAGACAGAATATTTTTATTCCAGAACAGCACTTATGTACATATTTATGGGGCACATGAAGTATGAACATACTATGCCTTATGAAATAGATTTTTGGAAGAAAAACAACATAGAACTTATTTTTGATTGGGTTATAGATATAGATTGCATACATAATACAGTTTTGTTCAAAAGCAAAGAACCAGTTCGTTTTGATAAACTGATACTTGCTTTAGGTTCAAAGCCAAATAAATTTGGTTGGAAAGGGCAAGAACTAGACGGTGTACAAGGGTTGTACCACTTCCAAGATTTAGAACTCTTAGAAAAAAATAGTTTAAATTGTAGACAAGCTGTAATCATAGGAGGTGGACTTATAGGAGTAGAATTGGCTGAAATGCTGATGTCTAGAGGTATAGATGTAACTTTTTTGATTCGAGAGAAAAGCTTTTGGTCCAATGTATTGCCTCTGAAAGATTCACAATTTGTTACAAATCATATTTTAGCTCACAACATCACTTTAAAATTTGACACTGAATTAAAAGAAATTGTAGGAGATGAATTTGGTAGAGTAAAACACATTATCACAAGTAAAGATGAAATTCTAGATTGTCAGCTTTGTGGCCTTACTGCTGGTGTAACTCCTAATATCCAATTTCTTAAAAATACTAAAGTCATAACAGACCGTGGTGTTTTGGTAAATGAATATTTTGAAACGAATGTTCCAAACATATATGCTATTGGAGATTGTGCGCAGTTTGAAAATAGCATTCCTGGCAGACCAAATATTGAACAAGTTTGGTATACTGGCAAGATTATGGGCGAAACCATTGCCAAAACTATTTGTGGCAACAGAAGTGCATACAATCCTGGAAATTGGTTTAATTCCGCAAAATTTTTTGATCTAGAATACCAAACCTATGGTGTAGTCTCCCCAATTTTAGGCGGTGGGCAAGAGGATTTTTACTGGGAAAAAAATGGGAAAGCAATGCATTTTGTTTTCGAATCACAGACAAGAAAATTTTTAGGAATCAACAGTTTTGGGTTAAGACTTAGACATGAATCTTTTGATAAATGGCTAACTGCAGAAAAAAGCATAGAATTTGTGTTGGAGCATTTAGTAGAAGCTAATTTCGATCCTGAATTTTCTAAGCATTACGAAACCGACATCATCAAAGCCTTCAATACAGAAAAAGGCAAGTCATTAAAAAGTAAGAAAAAATTATTTGCTAGAATATTTTCTATTTAGAAATTTCTGAAAAAGTCAAAAAAGTATAATTCTTGCCCAAAAAGGTTTTAGTACTCAAGATTCCCTTTTTTTATATTTCTCTTCTTCTGTTTATCATTGTTATGTATTTTTACAAATGAATTTTCCAAATCATCTACAAAAAGGCGACTCAATTGCAATAATTGCTTGTGCAAGAAAAATTTCTTTGGAGGAGTTAAATCCAACAGTATTAGAACTAAAGTCATGGGGGCTTAATGTGGTTTTTTCTCCTAATTTGTTTGAAGTAGAAAATCAATTTGCTGGCACTGATAAATCTAGAGCAGAAGACTTGCAGTGGGCCATAAATGAGCCAAATCTAAAAGCTGTAATTGTAGCTAGGGGCGGTTACGGAACGTCTAGAATTATAGATAGTGTAGATTTTTCTATGCTTGAAAAGTACCCGAAGTGGTTCATAGGATTTTCTGATATCACCGTGTTACTTTCACATTTGTTTCTTAACAATTTTGCATCTATTCATGGGCCAGTTGCATTGCTTTTGGCTAAAGAAGGTCAGGAAGAAAATGCAAGATTACTAAAATCTCTTTTGTTAAAAGGTAAATACCCTACAATTACTAGTGAACCACATAAATTAAACAAATTTGGGATAGCTAGTGGACAAATTATAGGTGGGAATTTATCCATTTTACATTCAATCATAGCTACTGATTCAGACCTAGATTATAATGACAAAATATTGTTTATAGAAGATTTAGATGAATATTTTTATCATATAGATCGTATTATGGTACACTTAGAAAGAACAGGTAAATTCAAAAAACTTGCGGGGCTAATTGTTGGGCATATGAGCGATATGAAAGATAATACTATCCCTTTTGGCTATGACGCTTATGAAATTATACATCAGCATACTTCTAATTATTTTTTTCCTATATCTTTTGGTATGCCAGTAGGTCATCAAAACACCAATTTTCCTATTGTTGTTGGGGCACAGTATAGTATGAAAGTAGATGCAAAAGGAGGGGTTTTGGAGCATAGCTTAGAAGCCTAATTGGGTAAGGAAAACGTAAAAGAAAGTTACTTTTGTGCCGTTTAAATCTTACATAAGTTAGTAAGTACCCTATTAAATACTTTTAATTTTAATAAAGTGTATTTTGTAAGCTCCTGTCTGTTATGATACTTTAGAAAATACGCTAATTGTATTTATTCTTTGTGAATATCCTAATTGTACCAGTGCCTATTATTTTTTTACCAAAAGAATAGAAGCGTAACTCTTTTTTGCTGTTAAAGAAAAAAAAGAGGGCAAAGAAGGGTTTAGTCCAAAATTACTAATTAATTCTAGTACTGGTACAATTACGGGTATTCATATTATTTTCTAAGTAAACGTTCATTTTTTTAAGAATAATGGCTTTTTATTCTATTTGTTACTATTTTCCTGCACCAGAAATAGTCTGTTATATTAAATGCCTTCATTATTAGGCATTGCTATATTACTTAGGTAAATTTAGATCTGATTTAACAAAAAGTAAAATCATTAATTAATTTAGAAGTATATGTTAGATAAATTGGTTCCATTAATAGGCAAAAGTATAGAGACAGAAGAAATTAAAGAAATTTTTAAAAGCTGGAATGCTCAATACCCAAAACGTTTGTTTTGCACAGATCTAGAACCAAATGTAAAAGCCAAAGTAGAAAAGGATTGTATAAGATTGTATTTTGGAAAAGGACAAAAGACTACGTTTTTAAATCCTATTCCAACCTCTTGGGAGGGTGGCTTTGTAGCCATTTTAACCCATATAGAGTTTACTAAAAAAAGCAGAGGCGGCATACCTTTTGATATCACTTTTCAAATGACACCTGCTGAATTGACTCATTTATTGGGTGATTCTGTTGAGATAGAAACAGATGACAAAGCAAAAAAACAATTCTGGAGTAGAAAAGTAGGAGATAAACATGAATTGTTAGTAGAAGATATTTCTAGTGCTTCTAATGAAACAAATAGAACAATACTCCTACGTTTGTTGTAGCTATTGATTTTATTTTTATACATTCTTTATAACACTCTTTTGTTTTTTTATATGTCCAAAACATGGGTTTATTCTACAATGTATATACCCAATAAAAAGGTTAAAAATCAAATAAGAATAGGATAAAAAAAACTAAAAATTTGTACCGCTAGTTTATTTTATATTAGTGTATTGTGAATATCTGTAATTGTACCAGTAGAGGAATTGGAATAGCTACAAAAATCGTCACGTTTTTTGTAGCTATTCCACCTGACATTTTTTTATTCTAATATACGTGTTTTTGATATATTATTTACGGGCGTTGCAAACGCCTTTCTCATGCATCCTCGTTGCCGCTAGCGCTCAAACGAGGACGAGTGGGGGGGCCATATTTAGATTTCTTGTTCTGTATGAAACCTGTAACAAACCTAGATTTTTATAGTCTTTAAATTTGATAAAAATATATTTATACTTATTTTACAAATTAAAATAAATTAAACATGAAAAAAATCCTCTTTGCCATAGCAGCACTTTCTTTAATGTCTGCTACTTTACTAGATACCAAAACTGTTTTGTGTAAATCTTGGAAAATAAACTCGGTAAATATAATTGCTGATGGAATAACCAAAGCTAAGGCAGATATGGCCAAACCTGGTATATCTGTTGCTGACAAAACCAATTTAAAACAGCAAATAGATTATCTTACAACTATGCATACTGAAATGCAAAAATCAATTTTCACATTCAAATCTGACGGTACCTATTCTGTGGTTGGATTTCAACCAGAAACTGGAAAATGGTCCTTGAGTAAAGATGGAAAAACAATCTACTCAACTAAAAACAAGTCTACTGTTCCTGATACTATTGATATAATAAAATTAACAGATCTTGAGTTTAAAATGTCGCAAAGGACTCCTGATGGACCTATGATTATTGCACTTTCTGCTTCACCCATTAAAAAATAATATTGGAATAGCTAAAAAAAACATGACGATTTTTATGAGGTCGCTATTTAACATTTACTTTTCTAATTTCACTTCTGTTTGTCTTGTATTTTGTGCCATTTAATTACCCTTGTACCGAAAAGTTATTTCCGACATTTTTTCTTGCTTACAGAGGAGCCGAAAAAAGTGGAATAACTTTTCTATGTGCTTGGGTACCTTTGAAAGTAAGGTAGACACTACATTTTGACTGAATGGTGTTTTAAATCCCTCTAAATTTAGCTGAGTTTAACTCATATACCCCAACTTAGATGCATGTGTTTTTGAGGCTCTTGCCATATTTCCTTGCACTTATTACAATAAAAAGGTAGATATTTATCTAATATAAAACAAGTTACGGGTTTTTCAGTAGGCTCTACTTAGTTGTTTAAGTTTTTGTATCGCTAAATATTTTTTTTATACAATTCTAATCCTTTTTATCAGTACTTTCTTCTTTGGTGGTTAGTTTTCTATCCTCAAGTTTTGCATTCAAAAACTGATTTATTTTATCTATATCCATACTAGAACTAAGCTCACCAAAAGAATTTATAGTCATATTCAGTCCTTTAAGGTCTTCATGTACTTTTGGTTTGTCTTTTTTCTTTGCCATAATGTATATTTATACAATTAAAAGAACAGCCTTATTTAATCTATTTACAACTTCTTCTTTGCCTAAAAAATCTAAAATATCTACCAATTCTGGCCCGTTTCCATCACCTGTAATAGCCATTCTTAGTGGTTGCATTACTTTGCCCAAATTCATACCTTTAGATTCTGCTATTTGTTGCAAAAGCTCCTTAACTACCTCACCACTAAAATCTGTTTCAGAAATTTTAATTGCCAATTCCTCCATCACTTCAGCTATCTCTGGATTCCATTTTTTCTTTACAACTTGCTCATCATATATGGTAGGAGATTGAAATAAAAAAAGTGCTTTTTCCAAAAATTGAGTGGGGAAAGTAATACGTTCTTTAAACAAACCTGCTACTTTAATTGCCTGATTTTCTGAACAATCAATTTTTGCTTCTTTTGTTTGAATCAATATTTCTTTAGACAACTCTTCGTTGGTTTTAGACTTAATGTACTGTTGATTAAACCAATTAAGTTTATCAATATCAAATTTAGTCCCTGCTTTATTTATTCTTTCTATAGAAAATGCTTCTACTAATTCATCTAGCTGAAAAAGCTCTTGTTCTGTGCCAGGGTTCCAGCCTAAAAAGGCTAAAAAATTCAATAGCGCATCTGGTAAATAGCCTTTTTCTTTAAATCCATTAGAGAAATCATTTGTAGATGGTTCTGTCCAATCTATAGGAAAAATAGGGAACCCTAATTGATCTGCTGATCTTTTGCTTAATTTTCCGTTGCCGTCTGGTTTTAAAATTAGAGGCAAATGTGCAAACTGTGGCATAGTACTTTCCCAACCCAAAAATTTATATAATAAGACGTGGCATGGGGCAGAAGGTAACCACTCCTCTCCTCTTATTACATGAGTTATTTTCATAAGATGATCATCTACTACATTTGCCAAATGATAGGTTGGCATACCGTCTGATTTCATCAAAATCTTATCATCTATATCAGAGCTCAATACTTTTACCCAACCGCGTATCATATCATTTAAGCGCACCTCCTCTTTTTTAGGGACTTTTAAACGGATTACATAGGGTTCACCAGAAGCTAACTTTGCATCCACTACTTCTTTAGACAATGAAAGACTATTTTTCATTGTCAATCTAGTAATTACACTATATTGCGGGTTCACAACCCTAGCTTCTGTCAATCTTTCACGCATTTCTTCCAACTCTTTTGGAGTATCAAAAGCATAATATGCAAAACCACTGTCTATAAGTTGTTGTGCATACTGTTTATACATTGGTTTGCGTTCACTTTGTCGGTAGGGTGCAGATTCGCCTCCATCCCAAGGACTTTCTACTGGATTTATTCCTAACCAATGCAAAGATTTTCTAATATATTCTTCGGCACCAGGCACAAAACGAGTTTGATCTGTATCTTCTATTCTTAACAAAAAATCTCCACCATGTTTTTTTGCAAAAAGATAATTGTACAATGCAGTACGCACACCACCAATGTGCAAAGCACCTGTTGGACTTGGTGCAAATCTCACCCTTACTTTGTTATTCATTTTGCAAATTTACAGAAGTTTAATGGTTTTAATAAAGAAGGTTTCAATAATAATTTTTAGACTATTTATAGGCAAAAGAAAAACCTGTAAAAGCAACAAAGGCTGTGCTTTGGTAGCACAGCCTTTTAAAAAACAAATGAATATTTGTCTAATCTTCAAAAGGATCTATTACGGTTCCGTTTGGTTGAATCTCTATCTGATTTATTGGTTTTTCTTCTATTATTTCTTTTTTTATGGGCTCCACAGTAGATTTACCAAACTTTTTCTCTATGATTTGCTTCTCCAGTTCTATTAGGTTAGTGTCTATAATTTCTTCCACTGCACCGTTATCTATAACATCTATATTTTCTAAATCTACTGGCTTTTCTATAAAGCCTACAATTTTAAATTCAGTACGCCTATTTAATTGGTGCCCTAACTCAGACAACACTTTATTTTGTTT
>JAYVIQ010000166.1:0-6390 GCA_043770215.1 Cytophagales bacterium
GTTTTAGCTTATTTCCTTTAAAATCTTTGCATCAAAAATTGAAAATAGCAGAGTAAAATATTGAATTACAGAATAATACACGTTTTTCAGTAAGCCCTACTTATTAAATCAAATTTATTTAAATGCTGCTTTACTCTCTTCCAAGGCTTTTATTTTAGATTCCGAATCACTTTTCTTTTTGCGTTCCAATTCTAATACTTGCTCAGGAGCATTGGCGGTAAATTTCTCATTAGATAGTTTTTTATCTACCCCTAAAATAAATCCTTTTAAACGCTCTATTTCTTTGTCAATTTTTTCTATTTCAGCTTCTATATCTACCGAGCCTTCGTCTAAAATCACAAAAATCTCATCTGACTTTTCTATGAAAGAAATGGCTTTCTCTGCGTTATCTGCATAAGAAATAGTACTTACATTTGCCAATACTTTTATTATACTTTCAAATGATTCTAATACAACTTTGTTTTCTGTTTTTATTACAATTTCTAAAGCATCTTTTTTGGCAATATTTTTTGTGTTACGCACATTTCTTATTCCAGAAATAATGTTTTGGGCATGTTCCATTTCTATTAAACAAACAGAGTTTACCGCTTGTATTGTTGGCAAACTTGCTTTTGCTATGTAACCATCTCCATTACAGTGAGACCACATTTCTTCTGTAATGAACGGCATAAATGGATGCAGTAATTTCATTAGATCTTGAAAGAAACCTTGGGTTATCTCTATTGTTTTGGGATCTATGCATTGACCATATTCTGGCTTAATCATTTCTAAATACCAAGAGCAGAAATCGTCCCAGATTAGTTTATACACAGACATTAATGCTTCAGAGATACGGAATTTATCAAACGAATCTTCTAACTCTATATTTACTTGAGCAATTTTATTTTCAAACCAGGTTACTGCTTTTTGGTTCTTGAATTCCAAATTAGCATCTATTTCTAACCCTTCTATTAAACGGTAGGCATTCCAAACTTTGTTGGCAAAATTCCTACCTTGTTCGCATAGTTTCTCGTTAAACAATAAATCATTTCCGGCAGGAGCAGAGAGCAACATACCAACTCGTACACCATCTGCACTATATTTAGCAATTAAATCTAAGGGATCTGGAGAGTTACCAAGTGATTTAGACATTTTACGTCCTTTCTCATCCCGTACCATTCCTGTAATGTACACATGTTTAAATGGTAATTTTCCAGTATATTCATACCCTGCCATAACCATACGAGCAACCCAGAAAAAGATGATATCAAAACCTGTAACCAAAACATCTGTAGGATAATAGAATTTTAAATCTTCTGTATCTTCTTTACCTATTTTGCTAAAAACAGAAATTGGCCATAACCAAGAAGAAAACCAAGTGTCTAGCACATCTTCGTCTTGCCTTAAATCTTGCATGGTAAGGTTAGAATCTATTTCTAGAGCTTTTTGTAAAGCAAGTTCTGGTGTTCTGGCTACTATAAATTGTCCGTTTGGCAAATAATAGGCGGGTATTTGGTGTCCCCACCAAAGCTGTCTAGAGATACACCAATCTTTTACGTCTTCCATCCAAGAACGGTACATGTTTTTAAACTTTGGAGGATGTATTTGAATATTATCATTCATTACATTTTCCAAAGCAGGTTTTGCCATATCTGTCATTTTGCAAAACCATTGGGTAGAAATTTTAGGCTCTATAACTTCGTTGGTTCTTTCTGAATAGCCAACCTTGTTTTTGATTTCTTCTACCTTTAATAGCAAACCTAATTCTTCTAGTTCTGCTGCAATTAATTTCCTAGCTTTAAATCTATTTTCGCCAACTAAATATCCGGCATTGGCATTTAAATGGCCATGATCATCTAGAATATCTATTACTTCTAAATGGTGTTTAAGGCCAAGTTGGTAATCATTTATATCATGGGCTGGCGTTACTTTTAAACAACCAGTACCAAATTCTATGTCTACATATTCATCTAAGATTATTGGT
Source organism: Cytophagales bacterium (assembly GCA_043770215.1). GTDB lineage: Bacteria > Bacteroidota > Bacteroidia > Cytophagales > JAAEPT01 > JAYVIQ01. The sequence continues at coordinate 1,964 of JAYVIQ010000166.1, forward strand.
ATTTCTCTGTTGATGAATGGAACTATTGCTTTTTTGCCATGTAAATGAGTATATCTTGTGTCATGTGGGTTGAGGCAAATGGCAGTATCTCCCATTAAAGTTTCTGGTCTAGTTGTGGCAACTACCAAAAAATCTTCTGTCCCTACTATTTTGTATTTAATATGGTATAGTTTAGAACTTACTTCTTTATGATTCACTTCTTCGTCAGAAAGTGCAGTTAGTCCTTTAGGGTCCCAATTGACCATTCTGGCACCTCTGTAGATGTACCCTTTTTCATATAAATCACAAAAAACTTCTATTACGCTTTCAGACAATTCTGGAGACATTGTAAAAGCTTCTCTATCCCAATCGCAAGATGCACCTATTTTCTTTAGCTGATCTAATATTATTCCTCCATACTTGTCTTTCCACTGCATGGCATGACCAAGGAATTCATCTCTGGTAAGGTCAGTTTTTTTTATTCCTTGTTCTGCCAAAAGATTTATAACTTTGGTTTCTGTAGCAATTGAAGCATGGTCTGTACCAGGCACCCAACATGCTTCTTTACCTTGCATACGCGCTCTTCTCACCAAAATATCTTGTATGGTATTGTTAAGCATATGGCCCATGTGCAATACGCCCGTGACGTTAGGTGGTGGTATAACTATGGTAAACGGTTCTTTGGATTTGTCTACTTTAGATGCAAATACTTTGTCTTTAAGCCAAGCTGCATACCATTTGTCTTCTACTTCACTAGGGTTGTATGTTTTGGAAATCGCCATTGCGTTTTTCTTTCTGTTATTTTGAGCTGTAAAATTAAGGAATTTATGTCAAGACACAATACAGATTTTAAGCTTTAGAAACTAAAACAGATTTTAAATTTTAAGGCATGTTTTTATTCTATTTTAACATATCCTTTTTTTTTGATGATTTCAGTCTCTCCCTTTAAAAAATAGAGTCTGTTTTTAAAAGATTTTAAATCTAAACTTACAAAAGCTAAAGTGGTTCAGATTTAAATTGTGAAATCCAAAAATCATTAAAACCCTCCCCAATATGGATACTAATAAGACTAAGCTGTAACAATTCTAAGATGGATAGGAAATTATATATGATTGCAATTTTATCCGTATTATTTTCTATGATTTCTGTAAAAGCTACATTTTTTTTGTTTTCTACAAGCTTTAGAATTAATGCTTTTTGTTCTGAAATGGTGTAAGGATATTGTACAACCTGATGCCTAGGTTTAGCTTGGTCTAATTTATATTTCTCTAATACTTTTTGGTATACTTTTAGCAACTTGTATAAGTCTAGATGCTGTATTTCTGCTTCTACATTATTTACTTCAGCCAATTTTTTGATTTCTGGGAGTACATTTCCTCTAGATTCTTTTAAAGAACGTACAAGTTCTAAGTTAGATAATTCTTCCACTACGCTTTTGTATTTCTTGTATTCTAGCAAACGTTGTGTTAGTTCTCCTCTAGGATCTATTTCGCTTCCTTGTTCATCTATTTCTGGTCTTGGAACAAGCAATTTTGCCTTAATACTCATTAGGGTAGATGCCACTAAAATAAATTCGCTTGCAACTTCTATGTTCAGTGTTTCTAAATGTTGTAGATACGCTAAAAAGTTGTTAGTAATCTCTGAAATTGGTATATTATTTATATCAAGCTCATCTCGTTCTATAAAGAACAATAATAAATCAAATGGACCTTGAAAAAGGGGAAGCTTTATTTCGAAACTCAAAACTTTGTTAGTTCACGTGTATATTGTCTATAATTTAATGATTAATTATAGAATTAGATTTTAACTTTTAAGATTGTATTTGTTTTTTCATACTTACAAATTGAGCTATGTAAACAGGGCAATAATCTACCCCTAAAGATACAAAATCTAAATTAATGTCTTAAAAAAAGCAATTTTTTTTAGTCTTTGTACTCAAAAACATGTTTATTCTTTATGGTGCAATTAATAACTGTATCTAGAATAAAGTAACCAATAACAGAAGTTCTACTCAAATTTAGTAATTAAGTATGAATGGTTTCATTTGGTCTAAAATAGGTGCAAATAAAGGTGTATAAGATTATTCTTTCAATAATTCTGGAAACTTACTTTTGAGCATATTTAATCTAGGAATAGATACGTTTTGAATATAACTATTTTCTGGATGAAGTTTTTCGTAGTTTTGATGGTAATCCTCTGCAAGCCAAAATATAGAAAAAGGAATGATTTCAGCAGCAATTTTTGTATTTAAAACTTTTTCAAGTGTATTTTTTTTTGACTCAATAATGCTTTTCTCATCTTCGGTTTTATAAAAAACAATAGATCTGTACTGTGATCCATTATCAGGACCTTGACCATTTACTTGTGTGGGATTTTGAGTGCCAAAGTACACATCTACCAATTTACTAAAGCTGATTTTTGTAGAGTCATAAAGTACTTCCACTGCTTCTGCATGACCCGTTTTTCCTGAGTTGCTTGTTTCATAACTTGGGTTTTTTGTAAAACCACCAGAATAACCAGATTGTACACTTTTAACGCCTTTTACATGCTCAAAAATTGCTTCTACACACCAGAAACAACCACTAGCAAAGTATGCTTTAGTAAGTGTTTGTTTTAATGTACTTTCACCTTCTATAAACATTAATGCTCCAGAATTTATACAATACCTTAAATTGGTTGGTGATGGACCATCATTAAATACATGCCCCAAGTGCAATCCAGTACTTTTCTCTACTACTTCATCTCTTTCCATACCATGGCTAGCGTCTTTTACCCATAAAACCGCTTCTTCATTTATAGGCTGAGTAAAACTAGGCCAGCCGGTGCCAGAATCAAATTTGTCATCTGAGCTAAATAGTGGTTCTCCAGTTGCAGCGCTTACATAAATCCCTTTTTTGTGATTGTTGTAAAAAGCATTACTAAAAGGTTTTTCTGTTCCTTTTTCTACCATAATGTAGTATGCATTGGCAGGTAGTATCTTTTTCCATTCATTATCTGTTTTTGCTTTATTAAATTGTGCTGGTGTATTTTCTTTTTGTGCATTAGAAGACAAATTACACGCACTAAACAGAAAAAGAAACAAAATGCTTAAAACTGTATTTTTAACTTTCATAATGAATTTTTTAAGCAAATTAATCTCTTTTTGTTAAAAACAATGCCTTATTCTTTACTTTTATTAGGTTTAGCAGAAAGTAGATGTAAGTTAGAGAATCAAATAGTTAAATAATATCTGAGCTAACATAAAAAGATATAATTTCTAGAATATTTCTTTTTTATGTCTTTTTAATTAGTTTGTTAACTTTGTGGCATGAAAATTCAAAAACACAAAGTACCGTCCATAAATAATACATTAATAGTTTGCAGTTTAATTTATAATTTTGATTATTTTATTAAAGTGGATATTTTAGATTTTGTAATTAAAAATTTAGTTTATTAAAGTCTAAGAGCCATAAATTTTAGATAAAATAAATAATAAATATAGCGTAATACTTGTATTAGCCACATCTTAGCCACATCTTAGCCACATCTTGGACATTCATAAATAAACTTACCAAATTTTAAAGACCAAGAAAATGAAAAAACAGTTGATTAAAGTTGCTATACTAGCAATTAGTATGCTTGCCTTAGCAAGTTGTAACAAAGAAGAAGTAGTAGTAATAGCAGCCACTACTCAAAATGCAGTTGCAAACCGAGTAATATTTGAGTCGGTTGAAGAGTATGAAAATCTATTTGAAGACCCCAAAACAATAGACCAAAAAACAGACGAAGTAGCCGCACGCTTTGGTACGTATAACGAAGCAGCAAGAGTAGGTACTGCTTTAGAAGATACACTTTACCCAGAGGTTTTGCAGAAAATTTTAAATGATGACCATATTGTGCAAATAGGGCAATGGTTAATTAAGATAGATGCAACTAAGGAGCAAGTTTTGTTTTGGATAAAAAATATTTAGACCAATACAATGATTTGTCTTCCGGGAATATTTCAAATAAGAATATAATGATTTTTAGTACAGAAGATAATGTTTTAGAGATATTGCAAAGTGGTGTAACAACATCTACTATTGCTAGAACAGAGGGATTGTTTTGTAGAGGTGTTACAAGAAAAGCTTATTCTACAGAGTCTATTTTAGTTGATCAAAATGTTCAAAGAAGTCAGTTTGGATTGATTTTAAACGGGGATATATTAACGCGTATGGGTGTGGATTATGATTCTTTTGGTGTTTATTTCAAATTATTTCAAGGTGCTTATATTTATTTTAGACCACAAGGGACTGAACCGCTTTATCCCATAAGCGGAAACTTCGCTCTAGATAATTATAAACTTTGGACTACTAATTGTAAAAGAAATTATGATAAATCAAATGTTTTTAATTTAACAAATGCTAATGGTTTTAGAGACGAAATATATTCAGGGACAAGTAATGTTTCTAAATTTGAAATTAGAGTTA
>JAYVIQ010000167.1:0-7957 GCA_043770215.1 Cytophagales bacterium
GGTTTTTTGGGTACAAAATTTATTGGTAAGCCAGTAGAATCTTTTTTGGATAAAGTATTGGATAAAATTCCGTTAGTAAATACAATTTACTCCTCTACAAAGGATTTAGTTAATTCATTTTTTGGAGATAATAAGAAGTTTGATAAACCAGTGTTGGTACAAATGGATTCAGAAGGGCATATTGAAAAAATAGGATTTATTACACAACAAAGCTTAGAAAGTTTAGGATTAGAAAATAAAGTAGCTGTCTACTTTCCTTTAAGTTACAGTGTTGCAGGAGACTTGTATGTCATAAGCCCTGAAAAAGTAAAGCCTTTGAATGTGTCTAGTTCAGATGTTATGCGTTTTTTGATTTCTGGCGGTATTACTGATCCAGACAAACACCATCATGTTTTGGGATCTAAAATCAAGCCATAAAAAAAGCCCAAGAAACTTGGGCTTTTTTTTGGATATCAAAGCTTATAGTTGCGCATCAATTTTAGATGCTAGAGTACTTTTTGGAACTGCGCCAACTTGTTTATCTACAACTTCGCCTCCTTTTACAATCAAAAGCGTAGGTATGCTTCTAACCATAAATCTAGCTGCAGTTTCAGGATTTTCATCTACATTTACTTTACCAATTAAGGCTTTGCCTTCATATTCTCCCGCCAATTCGTCTACTACTGGACCAATCATTTTACAAGGACCACACCACTCAGCCCAAAAATCTACTAAAACTGGAATTTTTGACGAAATTACCAACTCCTCAAAATTGCTATCTGTTATTTCAATTGCCTTACTCATAATTTTGAATTTTATTATTGTTTTAAAGTTAATGTTATTTTGATTTAAAAAGTTCAAAAATCTATAAATTTCTTGAAATTTGAATAAATCTTGTTCATGCGGATTTAAAGTGGAAGATGAATTATTTTTTTTGTTTCAAAAAATGATTCTTCGAAATAATCCTTTAGGGAATAAATAGTTTTGGCTTTAGAAACTTCGCTTAGTTCTTCTGACAAGTCACCTCCTTTTAATGCAATAATTCCGTTTTTTAATGAATTTATTTGTTCTTTGGCAATTTTATTCTTTGTCCATAGCATAAAGCCAGATAATCTTGTCACTGCTCTAGAAACAATAAAATGGTATTCTCCTTTTACTTTTTCTGCTCTTTGGTGTTCAGAGCTTACATTTGTTGCGTTTATTCCGTTGGCTATCTCTTGAACCACTTTTATTTTTTTTCCTATGGCATCTACCAAATGAAATTGAACCTTTGGAAATAAAATTGCTAAGGGGATACCCGGAAACCCACCCCCTGTACCTATATCTAGTACAGATGTACCGGGTGCAAACTGAATAATTTTTGCTATGCCCAATGAGTGTAATACATGGCGTTCATAAAGTTCATCTATATCTTTTCTGGATACCACATTTATTTGATTATTCCAGTAGGTATATAGTTCTTTCAATTCGCTTATTTGCTCCTTTTGTAGGGATGTTAAATCAGGGAAGTATTTAAAAATTATTTCAGACACTAAATTTTATCTTTACTTGTTTTTACTAAATCGTGCATAAGTTCTCTTGCCCTGTGTAACTGTGCTTTTACGGTCCCTAGGGGAGCGTCTATTTCTTTAGCAATTTCTTCATATGATAACTCGTCGAAGTAACGTAAAGTCACTAGAGATTGATATTTTGGAGGAAGCTTTTTTACAATCATCTGCATAATTTCAATCTTTTGCTGGTGAATGGCTTCATCTTGCGGGTTCATACCATGATCTCTAATGTCCATACCTACAGACTCACCATCTTCATTTACATATGAATTGTTTATACTTGTGGTATTCAGCTTTTTTTTACGAATAAAATCTATGCAGTTGTTTGTGGCAATTCTAAACAACCAAGTACTAAAAGTATACTCTGGATTAAATTTACTTAGATTCTTAAATGCTTTTGCAAATGCTTCTATGGTTAAATCTTCTGCATCGTCTGAGTTTCTAACCATTTTGAATATCATGTGATACACAGGTTTGCTGTATCGCTTCATTAAAAAGCCATATGATTTCTGATCATTTTCTTCAACGGCTTTTTTTACAAGATCAAAGTCTTGAATTGCTTTGTGCGAAAATTGTTTTTTTATTTCCATTTAATCTTTTTTGCAACAAGGGCGTAAGGCCCAATGAACCAAAGAAATAGGGTGTAGAATATATCTAAGTATAAAATCTTTGTTATCAAATGTTTAAGATTTAGTTCTCTTGTTGAAGTTACAAAATTATAATATAAAATGAAAGTATTAAATAAAACAAGCCCAATAAATATGGTATTAGTACAATTAGTCAATAGTAAAGTGAATAATGATATATAAAAACCAAATTTTGATAGATTATACAATCCAATGATCATTTTTGCTTTGCTTGAATACCTATTGCTAACGGCTATATGTCTGGTTTTTTGTTTTGTATAAGAAGCTAAATTTTCTTTTGGGTAGCTTACTGTGTGTCCATTTTTGTCTAAACATACAAAGGGCTTTGTTTTTAATTTACTTACAAAAAGATCATCATCGCCGCCTGTTTTTTGTTGGTTTTTGCCCCAATTGAAATCTAAGTATATTGTTTTATTTACGCCAAAGTTCCTACCTACCGCCATATAATTTATCCCTTTTTGAGCTAAACCAAGCATAGCAATTGCAGTCTGATAGGTTTCATATTGAATAAAGGAGTTTAAAAACCCTTTTCTTTTTTCATATTCGCCATACCCTATCACTAAGTCCGAGTACTGAAAACAATTTGCCAAAGTCTTTATCCATAGTTTGGATTTAGGATAGCAATCTGCATCACTAAAAAGCAAGTAAGGGTGTTTAGATTCTGCTACTCCCTTTTTTAGTGCCCATTTTTTAGAATCCCATCCTTGTGGTGTCTCTTTAATATCTATCAGTTTTAGATTTTGGTAACTAAGAGCAAGCTTTTTTAAATAGATAGTACTACCATCTGTACTTTTGTCGTTTACAACTATGATTTCAAAAGTTGCATGTTCTTGATTTAAAAATAGTGTTAAGTTTTTCTTTAAATTCTCAATTTCGTTTCTAGCACAAATAATTACAGAAACATTAGGTGTAAATATTTCATTATCAGTAGAGTAGTTTTTTTTATTAAGTTTAAAAATGTAAAGCAGATACACGGTTTGTATGGCTAAACAAATTTGAGATAACGAGAGAATGAAAATGTACAAATCTTTTTTTTTACTAAACTAATAAATAACTGTAATTTTGCCGAATATGAAGTTCAATTTAATTAATACTGATTCTAAAAGTGGCGCTAGAGCGGGTACTATTATTACAGATCATGGAGTAATAGAAACGCCTATTTTTATGCCTGTAGGTACAGCAGGTACTGTAAAGGCAGTACATCAGAGAGAGTTAAAAGAAGGTATTGCGGCAGATATTATTTTAGGAAATACATATCATTTGTATTTAAGGCCTGGATTAGAAGTGTTGGAATCAGCAGGAGGCCTACATAAATTTAATGGATGGGACAAACCCATCTTGACAGATAGTGGAGGCTACCAAGTTTATTCTCTTTCTGGTACACGTAAAATAAAAGAAGAAGGAGTTACTTTTCAATCTCATATAGACGGTTCTAAACATCTTTTTTCTCCTGAAAATGTAATGGATATACAACGTACTATTGGCGCAGACTTTGTTATGGCCTTTGATGAGTGTACCCCTTACCCTTGTGAATTTAATTATGCAAAAGATTCTATGCACATGACTCACAGATGGTTAAAGAGATGCTGTGATCAATTTGATAGAACAGAACCTAAATATGGGTATAACCAAACACTCATGCCTATAATTCAAGGAAGTGTGTACCCTGAATTACGTAAAATTTCTGCTGAAAAAATTGCTTCTTTTGATAGAGAAGCAAATGCTATAGGCGGTCTTTCTGTTGGCGAGCCACACGAAGACATGTATGCCATGACAGACTTAGTGTGCTCTATTTTGCCAAAAGACAAACCAAGATATCTAATGGGTGTTGGTACACCCTCTAACATTTTAGAATGTATAGCGTTAGGTATAGATATGTTTGATTGTGTAATGCCTACAAGAAATGCTAGAAATGGCATGTTGTTTACTGCTGAAGGAGTAATAAATATTAAGAATGAAAAATGGAAAAATGAGTTTTCTTTAATTGATGCTTCGCTAAATAATGGTGTTTCTAATTTTTATTCAAAAGCCTATCTACGTCATTTGATTGTTAGTAAGGAAATTCTTGGGGCTCAAGTAGCTAGCATTCATAACCTATCATTTTATTTATGGCTTGTCAAAGAAGCACGGAAACATATTCTTGCAAACACCTTTGGAGAATGGAAGGCTATAATGGTACAGAAACTAGTAAATAGGCTCTGAACTAGTTGAAAACTCTTTTTAACCATTAGCATAGATTTTGCCTGAATACTAAAAGTTAGAACTACCTAATAGGGAATAGCCCAAATTATTCTTAAATTTGAAAAAGATATTTTAATAAAATCACGCCAAATAAACGTATTGCCCAAAATGAAAATATTAGATGCTTATATTCTTAAAAAATACTTAGGTACATTTATCTATTTGGTATTAGGCTTGTGTCTAATTATCTGTGTTATAGATTATAGCGAAAAAAAGGATGATTTTTCAGAAGCTAACCTTACCAACTGGCAAGTTATAATTGGGTATTATGCTCATATGGTTCCTTTTCTGGCAAATTTTTTAAGTCCTTTGATGGTTTTTATTTCTACCATATTGGTTACGGCAAGGCTTGCTTCACACACAGAAATAGTGGCAATGCTAGCAAGCGGCATTAATTTCAAAAGGATTTTATTTTCCTATTGTATGGGTGCTGTGCTCATAGGATCATTAACTTTTTATCTAATAGGTTGGATTATACCAATTTCTAATGCCAAAAGAATAGATTTTGAGATGTCTTATCTAAATGATGATGAAGACACAGAAAGAAGTGATATTCACGTAAAGAGCAATGATAGTACATACTTTTTTGTTCAGCATTATAACGGTGCCCTAAAAACGGGATACCATTTTACACTTGAAATTTTGAAAGGAAAAGAGTGTGTTTATCGCCTTAAATCTTCTAGAATAGAATGGGATTCTACCAAAAAAGAATGGAACATGACAAACTATTCTGAGCGCTCTTTCAGAAATGGAAAAGAAAGTTATAAAGAATTTAATCAGGCTAAAACAATGAATTTAGGTGTTGGTCCAGATGATTTTGGTGTAAATTATTTTGCTGAGCAGACTATGACAATTCCAGAATTGAAAAAACATATAGAAAAAGAAAAAATTAAAGGGTCTGGAAATGTAAATACCTATTATATGGAGTATTATGAACGATTTGCTTATCCATTTGCAACGCTAATCCTAACATGTATGGGGGTAATTGTATCTGCCAGAAAAAACAGAGGGGGCATAGCCAAACAACTTGTTGTTGGATTTATATTGTGTTTTGTCTACTACGGATTTTTGCAACTAGGTAAAAACTTTACTCAATCAGATGATTTGAGTCCTATGATTAGTGCTTGGATTCCTAATATTGCTTTTCTTTTGGCTGGTATGATTTTGTATAGAACAATACCTAAATAATATTTGCGGTTTTAAATATTAAAAACAAAACTTTGAACGTTATAAAAACATGTTAAAATATTTAGGTTTCTTTTTTTACTTTTTTTCGGGAGCATGTCTTTATGCTCAATCAGATTCTACACTTCAGATAGATTCTAGTAAGTATGTTCGTTTTTTTAAAGTTGATAATTTAAGTCAAGTAGAAGAATTAGATTTTGAAGCAAAAGACACCATACCAAAAGAGTTTAAAAAGAAACGGTTGAAGCGCAAGGTGTACTATGGGTATAAAACTAAAAAAGCATTTACAAAATCTGGATATGGGGACAATGAAGTAATAGAGGTTTTTCACTACCTAAAGGTTTGGCAGGAGCCAAATGTATATGTAAATGACATTTATTGGTTTGATTTCAAAAAAATGAAAGTCACAGAATCCAAAAAATATACACCAGAAACCGCAAAAATATTACATGGTCCATATAAAAAAATGATTGGCGGTGAAATTGTTGAAAAAGGAATTTTTTTTGTAGGAACAAAACACGGTAGATGGGAAATTTACGATAAACCTAGAGCTGTAGCATTTAGAACGGGTGATAAAGACAAAACAAAGAAAAATGAAGACGGAGATCCTGTACTTATAAAAGGAAGTGACACACTTATAGAATACAGTCTATTAGAATCAAAAATAAAATACAACAGAGGCTGGTTGAAAAATGCTCAAAGAGTGTATTACGATGCAGCAAAAACTTTATTAAAAGAAGTCATCCCTTATGATGAAATAGGGAAAAATTCAGGGGAATATTTTTCTTATTTCGAAGACAAAAAAATACACCAACATGGGTATCTAATAAACGGAACCAAAGTGGGGGTTTGGGTAGAGTATCAATCTATAAATGGAAAAACACGCAGGTTAAATGAAGTTTCTTACCCTGATTTCCCAAATATAAAAAATCCTGTGCCAGAATTAGAAAAGTTATGGGATGCCAAGGGAGAGCTTATTTTTGATAAAAAAGAAAAAATAGACAAAAGACCAAAGTCTATTATTTCTGATCCTTTAAAGAAATGATAGGAGCTAAGGGCATCTTAACTTATGGGCTTTATATAAGTCTGTGCTTGTACGGGTTTGGCATATTTGCTCCTTATCTAGGTTTAGATTATGATACAGCTTTGAAACAAACAGGCGCAACAGGGATTTTATTTTTTTATTTGGTTATTTTTTTTTCAATAAAACATAAGACTTGGAGTAATTATTTAGCCCTAATTTCAGTGCTCATCTTATTTTTAGGTGTGTTTGGAAAACTACTTTATCCGGTTTTTGGACTTTTAAGCTCAAGTTTACAAAACCTATCCTATTTTTTTATCTTGGGTATCCTTAGTTTTATCACCTATGATTCTGATTATGAGGTGGATATAAGAAGTGAATCTACTTTAGAAAATTACACGTTTGGCAAAGAAGATTTTGAATTGGTTGAAAAAGTGCCAGCAAAAACACTTTTAATCATTAAAAGAAATGTACAATACCTACTTTATTTTTTTATTGGTGTTTCTATTTTAGGATTTATAAGTAAGCTGCTTCACTTTTACTTTGCATCTGTTATTTTGGTTATAGGATTTGTAAGTACAGCCATTTTGGTTATTATTAATGGAGTTTTAAAAACTAAACGATGAAAAAAAAGATATTAGTTACTGGTGGTGCAGGATACATTGGTTCTCATACCATTTTAGAGCTGCTTATAGAAAATAAGTTTGAAGTTATCTGCTTAGACAATTATTCAAATTCAAATGAAGAGGCACTACTAGCTGTTGAAAAATATACGAATGAATCAATTACCAAACTTTCATTAGATTTGTGTGATTATGATTCACTAAAGAATAGTCTTCAACCGTTTGAAAATCAAATAATTGGCGTCATTCATTTTGCTGCTTTAAAAGCGGTAGGTGAGTCTGTAAGCATACCTACCAAATACTATCAAAACAACTTAGGGTCTATGCTAAATGTTTTGAATTACTGCGAAAAAAGTGGCATTCAGCATTTTATTTTTTCATCTTCCTGCTCTGTTTTTGGCGATTTAGATTCTAGTTTGTTGCCTGTAAAAGAAACTACACCTACAAGTATTACGCAAAGCCCTTATGCAGAAACTAAAAGTATGGGCGAAAGAATACTCAGCGACGTTAGTAAAAATAATAAAATTAAAGCATTGTCTCTAAGGTATTTTAACCCTGTAGGAGCTCACGTAAGTAACATAATTGGAGAAAATCCAAAAGCAATACCAAATAATTTAGTGCCAGTAATTTGTAAATCAGCTTTAGGGAAAATACCTAAAATGTCAGTTTTTGGGAATGATTATAGTACCAGAGATGGTTCTTGTATTAGAG
>JAYVIQ010000168.1:0-8284 GCA_043770215.1 Cytophagales bacterium
CTAGATTTATAATCTTCAAAACCATGTTGTTTCAATAACACAAACTTATTTTGTTTATTTAGCATACCTATAGAAGGCAAATTGACTCCATTAAATGTAGTAGTCTTTACCATAGTATAGTGTATCATATCTTCAAAAATAATAGGATCACCTACTTTTGGCAATTCTTCTACATAATAATCTCCTAGTTCATCTCCTGCCAAACAGGTATTTCCACCTAATCTAACTCTATATTTACCAGTCTCTTGCGAATAGTTTCTAACCATAGGCATATACGGCATCTCTAAACAATCTGGCATATGTGCAGAGAAACTAACATCTAACATTAAAATATCTAGACCCTCTTTTTTTATAATGTCTTGAATTTCAGCTCTTAAAAACCCAGTCTGCCAACCGTAAGCACTACCTGGCTCCATAATTACTTGAATAGAATATTTTTCTTGAATCTCTTTAATTTGTTTGATCAAATGTTCTAGATCATATCCTTGTTTGGTAACCAAATGCCCACCTCCAATATTTAAATACTTTACCTGTTTAAGTTCATTTGAGAATTTTTCTTCTATTTTCTCTAATAATCTTTCAAAAGTTGTGCTATCATTTTCGCACAAAGCATGTACATGCAAGCCCTTTATCTCTGGAGGTAAAGTTCCATATTTTTTTAATTCTGCTTTGGTTACTCCTAATCTACTATCTACTTTGCATGGATTATACAAATCTGTACTTACTTCTGAGTACTCAGGATTTATGCGCAACAATGCAGTATTTCTTTTCTTAAGTTTTGATTTAAACTTAGTGTACTGTGTTAGGGTATTGAACGTAATATGAGTTGCTAATTCTGTTATTTTATCAAATTCCTTTTCTATGTACACTGGTGCACAAACGTGTACATCTTTAAAATATTGAGCAGCCAACATAGTTTCATGCAAAGAACTTGCTGTTGCACCATGTATCGCTCTTGAAACATCTTCAAAAACATGATAAAAAGCAAACCCTTTTAAGGCACATAATGCCCAAACTCCAGACTCCGCTTCTAATTTTTTAAAAACCTCTAGATTACTCATCAAAAGGTTTTTTTCTAATACAAAACAAGGTGTTGGAATACCTAGCAACTTAGTCTCCATAAGGGAAATATTTGTTTCTGCCATTTTTTTTATTTTAAATATGGTTCTTTCCAAGTATTAACAGATATATCTTGGACAATTCTTACCCCCCAATTTTGTTGTGTTTTTACTGCAACTACTTTAATTTTGCAACTAATAGATTCTATTGAATTGTCATTTTCTAATGCTATATAGATTTTACCTTCCTTGGGAAATTCCATCTTTGAGGCTTCCCATTTTACATCACCCTTTTTATATTGAAAAAAAGTTTGACCAGACTCAAAAAGACTAACACTATTAGCATCTGATAAAAACCAATATTTAACATTATTTTCACCTTGTGATTGTTTAAATAAGTTTATACCTGTAAGAGCTAAATGAGCAATTGCGGTATAACCAGAAATTTTTGAAACAGATTTAATTGTACTAGTTTCAAATTCTTTCATTGTACTTTCATACTCTTTTTTAGCCTCTTCACCAGTTCCTAAACAAAAACTCCAAGATATTGTATTTTTCGGTAGTACAAAATCAATAATCTGATAATTTTTATTTCCGTTTAATGCATTTTGAGATGAAATTTGAGGAGATGAACTATAAATTTCTTCTGCAATTGTGTCAGTGTTAATTAAATATTTCTCTTCTCTTGGTGTATAGATTGTGTCATTATGAACTTCCCAATATACTGTGGAATTAAACTTTGTGAGTGATTGATTTGTAGGTACTCTTTGGATTTTAATTTTACAAGTTCTTAATGACAAAGACGAATTATAAAATCTGAATTTATAAATAGATGTTGTAGTTACATTGATTATTTTATCCTTAATAATTTTTGTTTTAAAATCAGAAAATTTCACATTGCTAGGATATTCAGAAATATCAACTTCTTTCAATTCTTTACCATTTAATTCTTCAAAATTTAAAATTATTTGATCTCCTTCTGAAAATGCATAATAATAAAATTCCTCACTAATAGCTCCTATCTTTAGAGTATTTTCAGTCAAATCAATTGGTTTTAAATTCTGCGAGTACAAATGATTTGTAACCGACAAAACTATAAATAGTATAATACTAATTTTTTTCATATTTTTTATTTAAGCCTCCCTTTGGGGGTTAGGGGGCTCATTTATTTGGCAACTCAATATTATGAAGCTCGTGCCAAGGCAAACCTAATTTATTTAGTTCTTCCATAAATGGGTCTGGATTAAACTCTTCTACATTGTATACTCCAGGTTTGCTCCACTTACCCTCTAACATCATTTTCGCACCTATTACAGCTGGAACGCCAGTTGTGTAAGCAATCCCCTGCCCTTTCACTTCTTTATAGGCTTCTTCGTGAGAGCAATTGTTGTACACATAATAAGTTGCTTCTTTACCATCTTTAATTCCTTTTATGTAACAACCTATAGAGGTTTGTCCAACATAATTTTCTCCTAAACTAGATGGTGTAGGCAATACGGCTTGTAAAAACTGAAGAGGTATAATTTCTTTGCCATCAAAATTAATTGGTGTAATGCTTGTCATACCCACTGTTTGCAATACATTTAAATAATTAATGTATTGAGGACCAAAAGTCATCCAAAAACGAGCTCTTTTTAGTGTTGGGAAGTTCTTAACCAAAGATTCAAGTTCCTCATGATAAAGAAGATAAGATTCTTTTGGACCAATATGTGGATAATCAATTGGCTTATGAATTTCTAAAGGCTTAGTTTCTACCCATTCTCCGTTTTCCCAATAACGCCCATTTTGGGTAATTTCTCTTATGTTTATCTCTAAGTTGAAGTTTGTTGCAAATGGCTGACCATGGTCTCCGGCGTTGCAATCTACTATATCTAGATAATGAATCTCATCAAAATAATGTTTTGCGGCATACGCTGTATATACTCCTGTAACACCAGGATCAAAACCGCAACCCAAAACAGCCATTAGACCTGCTTTTTCAAATTTTTCTTTATACGCCCATTGCCAGCTATATTCAAACTTTGCAACATCTTTTGGCTCATAATTGGCAGTGTCTAGATAGTGTACATTAGTTTCTAAACAAGCATCCATAATGGCTAAATCTTGGTAAGGAAGTGCCACATTTATAACCATTTTAGGTTTATGCTTTTGGATTATTCTAACAACATTCTCCGCAAAATCTGCATCTACTTGTTCAGTTTCTACAGGTATATTAGTAATCTCTTTTGCTATTGCATCGCACTTGCTTAGGGTGCGGCTTGCAATGATTAAATGTGAAAAAACAGTTGGAAGCTGAGCACATTTTTGCGCAACTACGTTTGCTACTCCACCTGCACCAATGATTAAGACTTTAGACATTTTATATCTGTTTTGAATTCAATGCAAATTAATGGAGTTCTATTCATTTTTTCATTATTTATTTGAAATAATATTCAAAATTTCAAACTTTAGTTTCTACCAAAAAAAATGTTAAAAAAATAGTACCTATGATTTCGTCTGAATATTGTAGGATTGTAAATTTATTATTGCTTTTATTTTAATTTACTGTACTTAGAAACCATATCTGACAAAAATATAGCTGTGGCCACTGCTACATTTAATGATTCTGCACCCCCTGTTCTTGGAATTGTAATCTTATCCTTGCAGATCTTAGACAAACTGTTTCTAACTCCATGAGATTCATTTCCCATTAACAAAACTCCTCCTTTGGACCAAGTATAGTCAAACACATTTGTCCCTTTCATTTCAGCTGAAACTATTTTTTTGTCTTTAAGAAAAACTTCTAAATCTAAATAGTGCACAGAAACTCTTGTAAATGAACCTTTAGTACTATTTATAACTTTTGGATTGTAAAAATCTACAGATTCTTTAGAACAATAAATATTCTTAATTCCAAACCAATCTGCCGTGCGTACAATTGTACCTAAATTTCCAGGGTCATTTATATCATCAAAAGCTAAAGACCAAGAATTTTCATCGAAATAAGTTTTGCTCTCTGACATATAAACAACAGCCAATCCAAAATTATTGGTTGTGTAAGTACCAATTTTCTCTAAATCAGCTTCTTTTACTTCTATTAGTTCTGTTTCTGCATTAATAAATTCTTTTACTTCTTTATAAAATTCATTGGTAACTAAAACTGTTTTAACTTTGTAAGAAGATTGCAATACTTCGAGCACATTTATTCTGCCTTCAACAAAAAAACATGAATGTTCTGTTCTATGCTTTTTTAATTGTAAAGATTTTATGAATTTAGAGTTGTTATTGCTTAACATACGTTTTGAGAAATAAATTATATAAACTTTCTGCTTTAATTGCTGGACTAACGCTTTTGATATCTTGTAGACTTCAAAAGGAGTTATATTTAGCTGAAAACAAAGACAAGCTTCTTTTGAACAAGTACTCAGTAAAGCTAGAGAAAAATAATGCAAAAGAAAATCTAAATGTTTCTGAATATTCTTTGGGTGAATATGTAAAACAAAAACCAAATAGGAAGTTTATTTTATCTCGTTGGATGCCCTATACCAGCATATATTTAAGAGCTCAAGACCATTTTAAAAAGCCTAACCATGAAATTAAAATAAAAAATAAGCTTAACAAACTTGAAAAAAAATACGAAAAAAAAATTGACAAAGCTGTTAATAATTCAGAAAAGATTCAGAACCTCAATACTAAAAAAACTAAAAAAACTCAAACATTAAACGATAAAATAACCGTTGGAAATGCGGTGATGCAATCACTAAACCAAGCACCCGTTTGGGTAAATGATACCCTCACAAACCTATCAATAAAGCAATTAAGACTATTTTTGGAATCTAATGGTTTTTTTCATTCAGAAATAAAATGTACAAAGAAAAGTAGGCGCAATAAAAAAGCTGAAAACATCATTTATGAAGTGATTGAAAATAAGCCTCATAGTATAAAAAACATAAATTATGACATTAGCGATACCACAATCTTGCAACTTCTAACTTTGCACGCTAAGGAAAGTTTTTTAAAAATAAAAGATAATTACAGCGTAGACAACATAAGCCAAGAAAGAGAAAGAATTCATAACCTATTAAAAAACAATGGATATTTTGATTTTCAAAGACAATTTATAACTTTTAAAATAGACACTACCATAAAAGATTTTGAAGTTTATATAGATCTAGAAATAAAAAATCCACTATTAAAAAGGCATACTCAATACACCTTGAACAATATAAGCGTATTTATAGATGTAGAAGAAGGCACTTCTTTTGATACAGTACATTTTAATGAAATAAATTATTTTCATAATCCTGAAAAAAAATACTCGAAAAAAATATTAGATGAAGAAATAATTTTAAGCAAAGGAGATGTTTTTAGCCAAGACAAAAGCCGTTTTACCAAAAACAATTTAGGAAGTTTAGATATTGTAAAATTTGTAAACATAAACTTTTCTAAAAGTGATAGCAGCAACCTAAACGCCTTTATTACCATAAAAACATTCAAAAAATTTCAGATGAATACTGAAATAGGGGGTAATCTGAATGTAGTAAACACACAAGTGATCCCCGGCCCTTACATAAATTATAAGATAAAAGATCGGCAAATATTTCAAGGTTTTGAATCCTTGGAATTAAACACTTTATTTGGATTTCAGGGTCTTGTAAATTATGCTAATCCAGATTCTTTATTCCTAAGCAGAGAATTAGGGAGTACGCTCACAATGTCTTTTCCAAAATTATTAATTCCTAGTTTTATAAAAAATTCTACTTTACTAAAAAGACAAAACCCTTTCAAAAACAATATTTACAAACAAACTAGGCTTAATATTGGTTACAAAAATATCCTTAGACAAGAGTTTACTAGAACAAATTTTAACCTAAACATAAAATATGAATGGAGAAAAGGACAAAATGAACAGTTTAATTTCAGTCCTTTTGAACTAAATTTTGTAAATACGCCCAAAAAAACTCAAACTTTTGTAACATATTTAGACAATTTGGCTAAAAACAACGGCATCAATTTCAAACAAAGTTTTATCTCTACCATCATTTCTAACGCTGCTTTTGGATACACCTGGAACAACATAGACGTAACTAAAAACAAAAAAGCTACTATGATAAAAATTAATGCAGAGATTGGAGGTCTTTTAGCCAATGCTATAGACCACCTGGGCAACAATAACGATTCTCTTCTAAACCTTCCATTTACTAAATATTTCAAGCTAAGCACAGACTTACGTAAATATTTTCCACTAACCAAATACAGCAATTTGGTGGCTAGAACCGCTTTAGGATATGAACAAAATATACTAAACTCCTCTTTTTTACCCTTTGAAAAGTACTTTTATACAGGAGGGGTTTCTAGCAATAGAGCTTGGAGGTTTGGTACATTAGGGCCTGGAAATTACAACCCTGTAGATAAAAAAGCTAAAGAATCTGTAAAACCTGGAGAAATATTGTTTGAGGCCAACCTAGAATATAGAACAAAAATTTATGGTGTTTTTAACACTGCATTTTTTATTGATGCCGGAAATGTATGGTCTAATTCTGACACAGACAGCAGACCTAATACTCAATTAGATATTAAAAATTTGTACAACTCCATAGGAGTGGGTGCTGGTACTGGATTAAGATTTGATTTCAGTATTTTGATTGCTCGTTTTGATTTTGCATGGAAAATATTTGATCCTGCAGAACAAGGGTTTGTAAAATATAAAATAAACAATGCTGTTTTTAACTTTGGAATAGGCTATCCTTTTTAATTTTAAAACATTTAAATACAGTAAAATAATGTCTGTGATAATAAAACAAAATACTTAAAAGAATTATATTCTGGCATGTATCATTGATAAAAAACACTGCTTTATACTTCAAAAATACAACATGACAAAAGAAATAATCACCTCTCGTTTTTCTGAAATTCAAAGTTCCATTTGTCTTCAATTGGAAAAGTTTGATACAGTTTCAAGTTTTTCAATAGAACCATGGACACACCATAGCGGTGGGGGTGGCAAAACTAGAGTAATAGAAAATGGTAGTATTATTGAAAAAGGTGGTGTCAATTTTTCAGCCGTACAAGGCGAGCTTCCAGAAAAAATAAAAAAAGCACTTAATTGCACAGAAAGTGGATTTTTTGCTACTGGTGTATCCATAGTTTTACATCCGCAAAATCCCTTTCATCCTATCATACACATGAATATTAGGTACTTTGAACTTGCAAATGGAGAGTACTGGTTTGGAGGAGGTATAGACCTTACTCCTATTTATGTTGATGAAAATGAAGCTAAATTCTTTCATTCAAAATTAAAAGAAACCTGCGATTCTTTTGATACAGGTTTCTACCCAGAATTTAAAACATGGGCAGACAATTACTTTTATATTTCACATAGAAAAGAAACTAGAGGTATTGGAGGGATTTTTTTTGATAGGCTAAATGAAACAAAAAGAACGCATTCAAAAGAACTATTATTAGACTTTGTTTGTGCTGTTGGTAATACATTTGCACCTACTTATTTAGAAATACTTGCTAGAAAAGGAAAGAAAATCCCTTTTACTTCTGACAACAAAAGCTGGCAATACTTAAGAAGGGGTAGATATGTAGAATTTAATTTAGTTTATGACAAAGGCACAAAATTTGGTTTAGATACAGAAGGAAGAATAGAGTCTATATTAATGAGCATGCCTCCTCAAGCCAATTGGACATATAATCATACACCTTTGGCAAATAGCTTAGAAGAAAAAACTTGCACACTTTTAAAGAAAGGTATTACTTGGATTTAATACAAGAAATAGATTCTCTAGACAAAGAAATAGTTTGGGCGGTAAATAACAATCAAACTGAATTTATGGATTACGTTATGGTTTTTTTTAGCCACAAATGGATGCCTATACCTATCTATTTATTATTGCTATATCTACTTTATAAGCAATTAGGCTGGAAAAAAACTCTTTTTTATATTTTGCCCTCAATAGCTTTGGTTATTACGCTATCAGATATAACAGCAAGTAAAATTTTCAAACCATATTTTGAGCGCCTTAGGCCTTGCCATGAAATGCCAAATTTACACCTTGTAACCAATTGTGGAGGGCAATTTGGATTTTTCTCTTCTCATGCTGCCAATAGTTTTGGGGTGGCAACGCTAATTTTTTTATTGTTAAGAAAAAAACAAAAACATATAGGACTCTTACTATTTCTTTGGGCAATTCCTGTTTCATTTTCTAGAGTTTACTTAGGAGTTCACTATCCTAGTGATA
>JAYVIQ010000169.1:0-17284 GCA_043770215.1 Cytophagales bacterium
TTTCAGCAAAAAAAGCGAGAGCGTAGAGCCTGACCCGATAGGGTTTCGTCCAAAATCACTAATCAATTCCACTACTGGTATAATAACGGATATTCACAATTTATAATCTAATACACTTTACTTGGCGCATTATTTTTTAAGTTTAAATCAGAAATTGAGGTAAAAAAAACAGTTCATTTGCTCTAACAAATGTACCTTTACACCATGAAAAATCTTTTTGATATTGAAATAGACAACTCTTTTTGCAGAAACTTACCAAAAGATTCTGTAGATGAAAATACTCCTAGACAAGTGTACGAAGCTGCTTTTTCTAAAGCTATCCCTAGAATACCTAGCAAACCAAAAAGTGTTATTGTATCTAAAGAGGTGGCAAATGTGTTGGGGTTGAAAGATGATCAAATAGATTCAGATGATTTTTTATCTATTTTTAGTGGGGCTAAGGTTTTGGAAAATACTGAGCCATACGCCATGAGTTATGGAGGCCACCAATTTGGGAATTGGGCTGGACAATTGGGAGATGGGAGAGCTATAAATTTATGTGAAGTAGTTTATAAAAAACAACGTTGGGCTATACAGCTAAAAGGAGCTGGCAGAACACCCTATTCTAGAACCGCAGATGGTTTAGCAGTACTTAGGTCGTCTGTAAGAGAATATCTATGCAGCGAAGCAATGCATTATCTGGGAGTACCCACTACTAGAGCTCTGTCTTTGATAGAAACAGGAGACAAAGTACTAAGAGATGTAATGTATGATGGCAATTCGGCGTATGAAAAAGGAGCCATAGTTTCACGTGTTGCTCCAAGTTTCATTAGATTTGGAAGCTTTGAACTTTTTGCATCCAGAAACGATGTAACAAATCTTAAGGCCTTAGCAGATTATACAATACAATATTTTTATCCAGAATGTAAAGACTCCAAAACCAAATACACAGATTTTTTTAATTCTGTTGCCAAAAAAACGTTAGATATGGTTATTCATTGGCAAAGAGTAGGCTTTGTACATGGCGTTATGAATACAGATAATATGTCTATTCTAGGTCTTACTATAGATTACGGACCTTATGGTTGGCAAGATAATTTCGATTTAGATTGGACGCCAAACACAACAGATTTTCAGCATAAGCGCTATCGGTTTGGCAACCAAGTTCAAATTGCGTTATGGAATTTGGTGCAATTGGCAAATGCCATTTATCTTTTGGTAGAAGACCCAAAACCCTTTGAAGAATGTCTAGAGAACTGGAAAAAAGAATATCACACAAATTATATTGCCATGATGGGTTCTAAAATTGGCATAACAATCCCTCAAAACTCAGACATAAACCTAATCACAGATTTAGAAGAGAACCTTTCTTTAGTAGAAACAGACATGACAATTTTTTATAGGTTGTTGTCTAACTTTAATGAATCAGAACCTAGCAATGGATTTGCATTAATACAAGAAGCTTTTTATGATGCAACAGCTGTTTCTGGTTTAGTTACATCTCAATGGAATCAGTGGTTTAGTGATTATGCCCATCAATTGCAAAAAGAAAATACCCAATTTGAGGCAAGGAAAATTCAAATGAATTTGGTAAATCCTAAGTATGTGCTTAGAAATTATATGGCACAAATGGCTATAGAAGCGGCAGAAAAAGGAGATTATTCTCTTATTTATGCCTTGGACTCTCTGTTAAAAACCCCTTATGATGAACAAGTTGAGAATCAAAAATGGTTTGCTAAAAGACCCGATTGGGCAAGGGATAAAATTGGGTGTAGTACACTTTCTTGTAGTTCATAACTCTAAGTTGTACTCTTTATTGCCTACTGATTCTGTTTAATCCAATACCATTTTAAAAACGAAAAGTAGAAAAGTAGGCTTTATGATTCTTTTCGTTTTAAAAACTATAATTTCTACTTTAATTTCTTCATTTACTTTTTCAGTTAGGTCTAATTAGTCACTTATTTTCGCCAACTTTGTAGTATGATTGAAGAGTTTGAGCACGAATTTGAAGAGGATGCATTATTTGAACATTATAGAATAGTTGTAGATCCTGGACAATCTGCTGATAGGTTAGATAAATTTTTGATTGATAAATTGCCAAATACTACTAGAAATAGAATTCAGAATAGTATAAAAGAAGGCTTTGTAAAGATAGATGAACTTGAAGTTTTAAAACCAAACACAAAAGTAAGGCCTGCGCAAGTAATTGTAATTTCTATGCCTCACCCGCCTAGAAACGAAGAGCTACTGCCAGAGAATTTGGAGCTTAATATTCCATACGAAGATGATGATATTTTAATTGTGAATAAAAATCCAGGTATGGTGGTGCACCCTGGTTTTAATAATTGGGATGGGACATTGATAAATGGGCTAATGTATCATTTAAATCACCTAAACCTACCTACATTAGAAGATGAGCGACCAAGACCTGGGTTAGTACACAGAATAGATAAAGATACATCTGGGCTTTTGGTAATTGCAAAAACAGAAACGGCTATGACTAAAATGGCTAAACAGTTTTATGATCATAGCATAGAAAGAACCTACCAAGCTCTGGTTTGGGGAAATGTAAAAGAAGAAAAAGGAACTATAACAGGACACATAGGGCGCAGTCTTAAAGATAGAAGAACCATGTCTGTTTTTCCTAATGGCGAATTTGGAAAACATGCGGTAACTCATTATCAAGTCTTAGAGCGCTTTCATTATGTAACACTTATACAATGTAAGTTAGAAACAGGACGCACACACCAAATACGTGCACACATGAAGTATATTGGGCATCCTTTGTTTAATGATGAAATGTACGGAGGAGATAAAATATTAGCTGGCGAAACATTTACCAAATACAAGCAATTTGTAGACAACTGTTTCAAAGTTTTGCCAAGGCAAGCACTACATGCTAAAACTTTAGGTTTTATACACCCCAAAACCAACAAAACGGTACAGTTTGATTCTGAATTACCAGAAGATTTTGTAGCTGGATTAGAAAAATGGAGGCACTACATTAAGCATACCTCATAATCCAATAGTGCTTTGGAATGAAATATACAAAAACCTCTGACAAGAAACCATAATTGTAACTGCTAAATAGATTAAGTGATTTGTTCTTTTTAATTAATAAATCCCCAATCTATTTAGTGTACAATTTATTTTTAAATCCTTTACTCTAATATAAAATTTTAAATATCCGCAATGATACCAGTTTCTATTATTTTTTTGCGAAAAGGATAGAAGCGGAGCTCTTTTGTGCTTTTTCAGCAAAAAAAGCAAGAGCATAGAGCCTGACCCGATAGGGTTTTGCCCAAAATCACTATTCAATTCCATTACTGGTACAATTACTGATATTCACAAATGTTCATCAGTTTTTGATTTTTTTAAAAAAGATTAAATTAATTCAAAAAAAAGGGTATATTAGGTGATGTTTAAAAAAAAACTAAACTATTACCCAAATAATTCGTTTTAACATAAATCTACCTAGTTTACAAAACAAAATACATAAGATATGAAATTTTCTACTCATTTATTGAAATTAGACACCCTAACTGTAAAGCAAAGGCAGTGGGCAAATAGATTTGCCTTATCTCTTTACTTGGTAAGTGCCCTAGCAATTTGGAGGCAGTTTTTCTTTTCTCAAAGCCCTTTTGACCCAAAGAAAGATTTTTCAGGCCAAACTGCAATGTGTGCTGCATCTACTTCTGTAGCTGGTTCTGTCCAATCAAAGCTGCATGTTGGTGCAGTTACAACACCTGTTGGATCAAATATAGCTGGCCTTAAATTATGGTCTAGCGTAGCTACTTGGGAAGGTAATTTACAGCCTACCTTAAGTGATGATGTCCTAATACCGGCTAATTCTGTAGTTGTATTGGATAAAAGCATAAAAGTAAAATCTCTAAGGGTAGAAGGTAAATTAATTATAGATTTGACAAAAGACATAACAATAGAGACTGAATATATTGTTGTTTCTGGATTAAGCGCATATTTTGAATGGGGCACTCCAAATCAAACATACAACAAGTCTGGAGGTATCACACTTGTTGGTACTGATAAAACAGTAAAAATACCTGGTACTACCATAGAATCTAAAGCATTGGTAGTAGAAAATGGAGCTACAATTGTTTTAAATGGAGAAGCACAAACATCATGGACAAATCTAGCTGCTAATGCATCTGTAGATGCGGACAAAATAACTATTGCTACAGCAACAAGCAACTGGAAAATTGGCGATGAGATTTTAATTGCTCCTTCTAGATTAAGTTGGACAGAAGGAGAATGACATATCATCAAAGACATAAGCCCTGATAAACTCACTTTAACATTAGAATCAAAACTTGCTTATCCTCATATTGGTGCAATAAAAAAATACATTAGACATACTGATGGCAAAACATGGACAGGAGACATGAGAGCAGAGGTAGGCTTACTTTCTAAAAGTATAACCATACAAGGAGATGCAAGTTCTGATTTACAAGGGTATGGCGGTCACTTTATGATACATCAAAACGGAAAAGCTTTTGTAAACAACATAGAATTGTACCGTATGGGACAAAAAAGTACTGAAGCTAGGTATCCTTTTCATTGGCACTTATTGCAAGACAATGGAGCGGGTCAGTTTATAAAAAACAGTAGTATTCATAAATCTTTTAACAGAGCTATAGTTATACATGGTACAGAATCTACCTTGGTAGAAAACAATTTTTGTTATGACCACATTGGGCATGGTGTCTTTTTAGAAGATGGTAGTGAGCGTTTCAACACAATAAAAGGAAATGTGGTTTTACTAACCAAAAGACCTGCTGTTGGCGAAGAACTTACACCCTCAGACAATGAAATAGATGTAGTTCAAAACAGAACACCTTCTAGTTATTGGATCACAAACCCTAACAACACTTTTGAAAATAATGTAGCGGCCGGCACACAAGGAACTGGCTTTTGGTTTGCTATGCCTAGAACTCCAATGAAACTTTCTGGAAGCATTCCGCGCTTTAGTGCCCTAGAACCTTATAAAGAACTACTTGGTAAATTTGCTGGCAACAAAGCCCACAGTTGCGCAAGCGGATTTGATATTTTTGACCAGCTAAATCCTAATCACTCTTTAGATATAAATGGACCGTGGCAAAGAACAGACATAAGGGTAATGGATAATTGCACTTGGTACGCTTGTGATTTGGCAGTATATGGTGGAATTGGAGGGGGAAGAACCTTTACAAAAGATGTTGTTTTTAGGAATAATGTTTTTATGGACAATAAAACAGCCGTAATGCATGCAAATTATTCTTTAACCGAAGAATCCGTTTTTGTTGCAAACTCAGGAGAAGATGTATTTACTGGTACAAGACAATTAAATAGAGGGTATGATGGGTCTTGTACTATTAAAAACTGCCATTTAGTAGGTTGGCAAGAACCAAACGCAAACTATTTACAAAATACAGGTGGGGCAGATAAGCATGTAAACTATAGAGTTTCTGGGCTTACAATGGATCATTTAGGCCCTCCTAGAATGCAGCTTCCAGATTATTCAATCGTACCAAAAGGTGGTGTAGGAGCAAATGATGCTGCACATCCTAGGTTTTGGAGTTATGTACATTGGGATATGGATGGTTCTTTAGGTGGTAAAGCAAACACATCTATAATCACAAATCATCCCCTTGGTAGAGATGGTTCTGAAGTAAGGTATGCAAACTGGACGAACATTTACCGTACAGACAGAAGATTTGCCTATATGTCAATATTTTCGCCAGGTGTACCCAAAATGACTTTGGTAAGAACAAAAGCAGGAACTCCAAAAGCAGGTCAGTATTTTATAAATGATGACGGACCTAATGGATTTTTAGGAGATAGAATTCAATTTCCTGTGATTGTAAATGATGGATTTTTATACACAATGCAATTTGAGAGTTTAGGAACAGGAAAAAATGTAAACATTAATCTAAAAGACGATTATACACCTGGAGATAAAATATTATTTAAGATTAAAGATTTTGGTAGATTAGGCGGTGTAAATGTATCTAACGCAATAAGGTACAATACCCTTACGGAAGTGCAAAATAATAATAATAGCGGATTTGCTATAGTTGCTGGAGATTTGTATTTGAAAATGGTTGTAGGTACAAATCCTGATATGGCTTGCAACATAACTTGGACCACAAACATTACGCTTCCTATCTTAGATACAGATGCTGACGGAACATCTGATTATCAAGAGTCAGTAGATGGAACAGATCCTATCCCTAATGATCCAATAGTACTTAATCCTGTTTTGGCTTTGCCTACACTTAAAACTGCTTGGGAATTCAATACAAACGGAAATGCTGAGTCTTGGTCCATGGCTAAAGGTCTTACTGGCTCTGTTGCTGGAGGGGCAAATGCATTACAAATTACGGCTGCTGACCCTAATTTTATTTCTGATGTAAATTTGAATATTCCAACTTCCACCTATAAATATTTACGTTTTAGAGTAAAATCTGATAAAGCTGGTAATTTGCAAATATACTGGGGGAGAACTGGAGCACAGTCTTTTTCACAACTTAGATTTAAAAGTGTAGCCATCCAATCTTCTGGTGCTAATTTCAAAGAATATGTGGTAGATATGTCTGACTCTCCAGAATGGAATAATAATATTTATCAACTAAGGTTAGATCCGGAATTTGTGGTTGGTGCAAATGTTGCTTTCGATCTTATATCTTTTGAAAAAACCAATGAGTTAGACTGTAATGGCACTTGGGGCGGTACAGCAGTTTTAGATAATTGCGCAGCTTGTGTAGGTGGTACTACGGGAATTACCGCCTGTATTAAAACAGTGTGGGAATACAATACAAATACTGATTTAGAGTCTTGGAAAATAGGGAATAACCTTACCGGTAATGTTTTTGCAGGAGCTGTAAATTTACAAATAAATGGTACTGACCCTCAATTCAATTCTCCAATAAATCTTGGTGTACCTTCTGCCACTTTCAAGTTTTTACACTTTAGAATAAAAACACCAAGTCAAGGTTCAATTCAAGTATTTTGGGGTAGAGACGGGGCCACTGGGATTTCGAGTGCTAGACTTAAAACCATTCCAATTGTAGCTAATAATACCGTATTTGTTGATTATTATCTAGATATGTCTACATCCATTACAGAATGGACAGGTAACATTTATCAATTAAGAATAGACACAGAATTCCCTGCAGGTACTTCCATAGCTATTGATAGAATATCTTTTGAGAAAACTAAGCCTACCGTTACTAGTACAGAAGCTACTTTAGAGTTAGAGCAATTAAATATATTTCCTAACCCAAGTAAAAACGGTGTTTTTGAATTTAGCAAAGATACAGAGTGGGAAGTATTTTCTGTCACAGGTCAAAAAATAGAAGAAGGAAAAGGTAAGTATTTAAATATTTCTAATCATAATAAAGGAATCTATTTTGTAAAAAGTGCTGGAGCTTATTTTAAAATACTATTTGAATAGTTTTAAATACACAAAAGGGCTTAATCATTTTTTAAGCCCTTTTTTATTTAATAACTAGATAATTTTTATTTAAACCACAATGCCTGAAGTCTTTTTTTTATAAACATAGGTCATGCTAATCTTTTGTTTAAATGTGGAGCTTAAAATTAGTTTTACTAACATACAAGGGTTGATAATGATGTAGTAATAGGGTGTAAATCATCCACAATAAGTAGGACCTACTGAAAAAGCAAAGTAGTTTTCCTTACTTATTTACAATCAATCATTTATCACTTTTTTCTTGATGAAAAAGTAAGCAAAAAGTCAAGACTGTATAAAAAATTGCTAAAATTTACTTGATTTGGCTGAAACATGACCATAGGGAACGAAAATGAGAGTTTTTAAACTTGGCTTAAAATTCAGTATATACTTTGCCCATAGTATGATGGGCTCAGGTAGTGTTTTTTTTAACCGCTACATCAATCAAATCTCTTGACGCATTTTTTATAAGGTAGATGCAAAGGTTTTAGCTTATTTCCTTTAAAATCTTTGCATAAAAAATTGAAAATAGCAGAGTAAAATAGTGAATGACAGAATAATACACGTTTTTCAGTAAGCCCTAATTAGCTTTAAAAAGAAGAGCCGCATGATCTTTCCAGGAAATTATTATCTAAGAATAGGATATAAAAGAAGCTATTTTTTGATTTTTCCGCAAAAAAAAGAGTCAGTTTATAGCCTTTACCTTATTGGGTTTTGCTCAAAGGGCTTCTAAAATCAAATCGCCACCTTATTTCATTTAATTCTAGTACTTTTTAAGTAGTGTAAATAAGTTCTATTGTTTTTGAATATTAAAAGCTGATTGAGTGAATTTGTGTTTTTTTTGGTTTAAAAAGCAGAGAGAAAGGGATTCGAACCCCCGATAGGTTGCCCTATACACGCTTTCCAAGCGTGCGCCTTAAACCACTCGGCCATCTCTCTTTAATTATTTTATTTAGTTTTTAACCATAAAAAAAGCCCTTGCGTATTTGCAAGGGCTAAGATAAAGCAGAGAGAGAGGGATTCGAACCCCCGGAGGCTCACACCTCAACGGTTTTCAAGACCGCCGCATTCGACCACTCTGCCATCTCTCTATAACTGTACGCTCTACAGTAAATAAAAACTATTGTCTTTATTGGTCTGCAAAAATGAGGTTTTATTTTTTATTTTCCAAATGCTAACTAATATTTTTTTGAAATTAATTTAGATTTAGCTTCGTCAATACCTGCATTTATGATATAACCTACAATTAAAAGGTAGGCAACTGTTTGTACCCAAATCATAAAACCAATTAGAGTTCCTATAGAACCATACACTTTGTTGTAGGTCCCAAAATTATTGATGTAAAACCCAAAACCTAGCGTAATAGCTAGAATACTAGCAGTAGCCACTACGGCACCTACAGAAAAGAATTTCCATCTTTGCTTTACAGCTGGAGCAAAAACGTATATAAAGGATATTGCAATTTGGAAAAGTATAGCAAATACAACAAATTCAAAAGCCTTAAGATTATATAAGTAATGAACAAAGTGTTTTGTAAAGGCATACCCCTGAAGCAATGAAAGAATTTGATCTCCAAAAATTAATACAACAAAGGAACCCAATAGAACTAAGCTTAGTCCTACTGTTAAAAAGAAAGCTATGATTCTTTTGCCAAAGTAGCCTCTTTTGTCTGTGGTGTGATAAATAAGATTAAAAGCAGACATCAGCGCCATCATACCATTTGTGGCCATAATAAGGGTAAAAATAGCGCCAAAAGATAGTAAATCACCTTGTTTATTAGAAACAATATCTAAAATAGTAGATTCTACACTTTTATACATTTCAGGTGGTATGGCGGTACCCAAGTAACTTAGGATGGTTTCTTTTGTGAATTTTTGAATGTTTAGGCTAGAACTAAGAAAAGGAATAAGTGTAAACAAAAAGATAATGGTGGGGAATACAGCTAAAGTGAAATTGAAAGCCACAGCCTTTGAATGCGATACAATTAAGTTCTTTTTTAGCTGGTTTAGAATGATAAAAAAAGCATTGTAAAAGCTTAATCCAGATTTCTTGTCTACATAAATTTTAGAACTGATTTTTTTGTAATATTTAAATAAGGTAGAGGTATATAAAGTATAAATTAAGTACCTATTCATACGGTAAAGTATTTGTCCATTAGTTGTTCAAAAATACCCTTAGGAGGTATTGGTTTGCCACTTTGTTTGCTAATAAAGACCAATGTAGTATAAGCAATAGTTGTGAGTACTTCAGCTTCATTGTAAATCTCATAATGGAAAGTTATACGTACACCAGGTTTTTCTAATATTTTTATGTGGATGCAAATTTCTTGATCATAGTATACTGGTTTTAGGTATTTGGTATTTAATTCTAGGACAGGCATTAGAATACCATCTTCCTCCATTTCTTTGTAACTAATGCCCAAAAATCTAAATGTTTCTACTCTTGCTACTTCAAAATAAGTAGCATAGTTGCCATAATATACATACCCCATTTGGTCTGTTTCGGCGTATCTAACCCTTAGCTTTATCTTATGCTCTATCATTTACCTTTTATCTCTGCTTTTAAGGTTTTTGGCATAGATGTCAATATTTTTCTTGTGTCCCTCAAAATCTACTGAAAAGTTATGGATCTCAGACCCATCTCCAATAGAACACATAAATAAATAATCGTGTTTTTCATAGTTTAACACAGCATCTAAAACGGTAGCATTTGGTAAGAAATAGGTCCTGGGGGTAAGCCAGCCTTTTTGTATGTGTTGTACGGAGAATTTATTTGCAAATGTTCATACAATACCCTTTTGATGCTAAAATCGCCTAGTGCAAATTTTATGGTAGGATCTGCCTCTAACCGCATCCCTTTTTTTATACGATTAAGGTATAATCCCGCTACTTTTGGTTGCTCTGTTTTGCTCAAGCTTTCATTCATAACTATAGATGCTACTGTGGCAACTTCGGCTTGACTAAGATTTAGTGCTTTAGCTTTTGCTTTTCTTTTTTCAGTCCAAAATTTTGTATATTCTTTTTTCATTCTGTCCAATACAGCATTCTCATCATTAGACCAATACACATAATATGTGTTAGGTATAAACATAGAAATAAATGTTTCTTTAGTAAAACCATATTTTTGAGCAACAGTAGGGTTTGTAAGCATTTCTGCCATTTTGGTGCTGTCTCCTTTTGTGTTTTTTGTAAGCTCGCCTGCTAAATCTGTTATGAATCTAGCGTTAGAAAAAGTAATTTTTTCTTGGAGTTGATTTCCAGACCTAAGCAATCTAATGGCTTCTACATTGCTCATATTTGCTTTTAGTAGGTAGCAACCAGGTTTAATTTTTTCTTGGTACTTCATTATTTTAGATAAAAATGCAAAAGATAGAGGTTCATGTACAATATCTTCTTTCTTAAAATTTGCTAACAACTCCGGAAAATCCATTCCTTCGGGTATACATATTCTACGGTCTTGCTTGCCTACTAAAATATTAGATTCAAACACATATTGGTAACCAGAAAATACCAACATACTAAGAACTACAGAAAAACCGATAAAGATTAGTGCTTTATTGCTTACCATTGACAGAATTTTTAAATAAGTTTGACAAAAATAAGCAGAATTTAGAAAAGGAACTGCCCAAACTGAATATATTATGCAATTGATTGATATAAATCCTGAAAACCCACAAGAAAATAAGATTCAACGTATTGTAGACCAGTTAAAGAAAGGGGCAGTTATTATTTATCCAACAGACTCTAGATATGCCTTTGGGTGTGATTTGTTTAATAAAGAAGCAATAGAAAAATTATGTTTGTTAAAAAATGAAAAGCCAGAGAAAATGCAATTTTCATTTATTTGCAAAGACATTAGTCAAATTTCTGAATATGCCAGACAATTCGATAACTCAATTTTTAAATTTATGAAACGAGTTTTGCCAGGACCTTATACTTTTATCCTTAATGCAAGTCAGATTGTTCCTAAAATTGTACAAGCCAAGAAAAAGACTGTAGGGGTGCGTATCCCAGACAATAAAATAGTGATGCAGCTGGTAGAGGCACTAGGGAATCCACTAATAACTTCTACTGTAAAACTTTCTGAGGAGCATGTGTACCAATGTGAGCCATGGTATTTGGCTGATTTTTTTCAGAAATCAGTAGATATAGTTGTAGATGGTGGAACTGGGAATATGGATGAAACTACTGTTTTGGATTGCACTACAAATGCAATAGAAATTATTAGGTTGGGAAAAGGAGAAGTGGAATTATAATGGATTTACTTATAGATAGCCAATACTACCCATCTATTGCTTATGTATCTGAGATTTACAGGTGTGAGAAAATAATTATAAATGATTTAGAACTTTTTAACAAACAAAGTTTTAGAAATAGATCCATTATTTTAGGTGCAAATGGGGCTTTAGATTTAATTGTGCCAGTAAACCACCAAAGCGCTAGAAAAATGAACAAACTTGAGGTGAATACCACAGAACGTTGGGCTACAATTCATGCAAGATCTATTGAGTCTGGATACAAAAGAAGTCCGTACTATGAATATTTTAGTGAAGCGCTTTTGCAACCACTTTTGGCAGAAAAACATACGCTTCTAGAATTAAATACAGCCATTTTGACTGCAATCTTAAAAATTTTACAAATTGAAAAGGAAATTTTTTATTTAAGTGCAATAAATGATTATAATCCATCAAATACAAAGGATCTAACGGGTATAATACATCCTAAGAAAAATGAAATAAGTATTGAATATCCTGTGTATCAGCAGGTTTTTGAGAAAAATCATTTTTCTAATATGAGTATTTTAGATCCTATTTTTTGTATTGGTAGAGAAACAATTTTGTTGTTTTAGTGGTATTTTCACTTCATTTTTTTTTGTATTGGTCTAATTATTGTTAATTTTCAAATCTGCGGATAACTTATATTTCATTTTATTCGTTAAATAAGACAGAAGTCTTATATTTACATATACAGAAAGGGGGGAATAAATATGGAAGCTAAATTTTCTAAAAGAGTAAAAGATGTAATCACGCTTAGTCGAGAAGAAGCTTTGCGCTTGGGAAATGACTATATAGGTGCAGAGCATTTGATGCTAGGTATGATTAGAGAAGGAGAGGGGGTAGCATTAGGTATTTTGCGTAAATTAGGCGTAGCCCTAGAGGAGTTAAAAATTTCCTTGGAGCAAGTGACTAAAACATCTGAAGAAGGTGGTGTCAAAAACCCTTTAAGCATTCCTTTGACAAAACAAAGTGAAAAAGTCTTGAAAATAACCTACCTAGAGGCAAGAATTTTTAAAAGTGAGACAATAGGTACAGAACATCTACTCTTGAGTATATTAAGAGATAATGATAGTGTAGCTACACAAATTTTAACAAAACATCACGTTACATACGATTCAGTAAAAGAAATGCTAGATTATCAAGGTGGAGGAAGTCCACAAGCAAGCTCAGATATGGAAGATCCAGAAGAAGGAGCAAAATTGTATTCAGGAGCTGGAGCTAATAAAGATACAAAGACCGGCGAAAAATCTAGAACTCCTGTTTTAGACAATTTTGGGCGTGACCTTACTGCCTCTGCAGAAAAAGGGAAGTTAGATCCTATTGTAGGTAGAGAAGATGAGATTGAGCGCGTAGCGCAAATACTTAGTAGAAGAAAGAAAAATAATCCAATTCTTATTGGTGAGCCAGGAGTAGGTAAAACCGCCATTGCAGAGGGCTTAGCACTTAGAATTGTACAGAAAAAAGTGTCTAGAATTCTTTTTGATAAAAGAGTAATAACCCTAGATGTAGCTTCTTTGGTTGCTGGTACAAAATACAGAGGTCAGTTCGAAGAAAGAATGAAAGCAGTAATGAACGAGTTAGAAAAAACTCCTGAAGTTATTCTTTTTATAGATGAGTTACATACTATTGTAGGAGCAGGTGGAGCCTCAGGTTCATTAGATGCATCTAATATGTTTAAACCCGCTTTGGCAAGAGGAGATATACAAGCAATTGGCGCAACAACTTTAGATGAGTATAGACAATACATAGAAAAAGATGGTGCTTTGGCTCGTCGTTTTCAAATTGTAATGGTAAATCCTACTACTCCAGATCAAACGATTCAGATTCTAAACAACATAAAAGAAAAATACGAAGACCACCACAACGTAATTTATAGCCAAGAAGCGTTAGATGCTTGTGTTAGATTTTCTGATAGATACATTTCTGATCGTTTCTTACCAGACAAAGCTATTGATGTCTTGGATGAGGTTGGAGCAAGAGTACACATCAACAATATACAAGTTCCAGCTCCAGTTATAGAGCTAGAAAATAAAATAGAAGAGATTAAAAACGACAAAAACAAAGCTGTAAAAGGACAACAATACGAAGAAGCTGCTCGATTGAGAGATTCTGAGAAGAAATTGTTTAATGAACTTGACAACGCTAAGTTGAAATGGGAAGAAGATTCTAAAAAACAACGTTACAACGTTACAGAAGAAGATGTAGCCGAAGTTATAGGGATGATGACGGGTATACCTGTAAACAAAATTGCACAGAAAGAAGGCAAGCGCTTAATGAGCATGTCAGAAGAGCTAAAAGCTCGAGTTATTGGTCAAGACGAAGCCATTGAAAAATTATCTAAAGCAATTAGACGTACACGTGTAGGGTTAAAAGATCCAAAAAAACCAATAGGTTCATTTATATTCTTAGGACCTACTGGGGTTGGTAAAACAGAACTAACGAAAGTATTGTCTAAATATTTATTCGACAATGATGATTCATTGATACGAGTAGATATGTCTGAATATATGGAGAAATTCTCTATATCAAGATTGGTAGGAGCGCCTCCAGGGTATGTTGGTTATGAAGAAGGTGGTCAACTTACAGAAAAAGTAAGAAGAAAACCCTATAGCGTTATCTTATTAGACGAAATAGAAAAAGCCCATCCAGATGTATTTAACCTGTTGTTACAAGTAATGGATGACGGTATTTTGACAGATGGTTTAGGCAGGAAAGTTGATTTCAGAAATACTATTATCATTATGACATCTAACATTGGCGTTAGAGACCTAAAAGATTTTGGTGCTGGAATTGGATTTAATACATCTGCTAAAAAAGATAGTCAAGATGATGTAATGAAAGGAAGGATTCAAAATGCTTTGAAAAAAGTATTTTCTCCTGAGTTCTTAAATAGATTAGATGATGTAATCATATTTAATAGTTTAGAAAAACAACACATTCATCAGATCATAGATATTTCTCTTCAAAATGTATTCAAACGCATTACAGATTTAGGCTATCAGATTACTATTACAGATGAAGCCAAAGACTTTATTGCTGAAAAAGGATTTGACGCTAACTTTGGTGCAAGACCGCTAAACAGAGCTATTCAAAAATACTTAGAAGACCCTGTGGCAGAAGAGATTTTAACTGGGGAAGTTCAGGAAGGCGATGTAATGATTGCTGAACTTAACAAAGAAAAAGGAGAGATTTTCTTTAAAGTAGAAAAGAAAAAAGAAGAGGAAACAAAGTAAAAAAATATTCGTTTTATAAAAAGCCTTCTAAGAAATTAGAAGGCTTTTTTTGTTGATTTATACGCCCAACTCTACCCTTATTCTTGCCAAAGTTTGAGAAGCTATTTTTCTAGCTTTTTCTGCTCCCTTTTTAAGTTCTAATTCTATTAGTTCTGGATTTTTGATGAACTCTTCATACTTAGCCCTTTCAGCACTGTATTTATCTATTATTAAGGCTAATAATTCTGATTTAGCATGTCCAAATCCATAATTACCAGCTTTGTATTTTGCTTTTAACTCAGCGGTTTGTGTTTGGGTAGCTAGCAAAGAATATATTTTAAAAACCGTGCAACTGTCAGCGTCTTTTGAGTCCTCTAGCGGAGTGCTGTCTGTAATAATTTGGTTTATATTTTTCTTTAAGTCTTTGTCTGATTGAAAAATATCAATATAGTTATTGTAGGATTTACTCATTTTTCTACCGTCTGTACCTGGTACAGTCATAACCTCTTCTTTTATTTTGGCAGTAGGCAAAACAAAAATTTCTTTACCAAATTTATGGTTTACAGCATTTGCAATGTCTCTTGTAATTTCTAGATGTTGTTTTTGATCTTTGCCTACAGGTATTATTTCCGCATCATACAGTAGTATATCTGCCGCCATGAGCACTGGGTAGGTAAATAAACCAGTATTTATTTTGTCTTTGCTAAGGTTTTCGCTTTTATCTTTATAAGAATGAGCGTTTTCTAACATAGGTATTGGAGTAAAACAATTTAGGTACCACATAAGCTCGCATACCTCTGGAATGTCTGATTGGCGATAAAATGTATTTTTTTCTGTGTTTAAGCCAAAAGCCAACCAAGCAGCAGCAGCAGCAAGTGTATTTTCTTTAAGTTCAGCTCCATTTTTTATGGCAGTAATAGAGTGTAAGTTTGCAATAAAAAAGAAAGCCTCATGCCCTGATTCTAAAGACAATTCTATAGCTGGCTGTATTGCACCAAGTAAATTTCCTAAATGTGGTTTTTTGCCGGTACTCTGTATTCCTGTTAATATTCTTGCCATTTGTTTGTATTATAACTAATAATTGGTCAAAAGTAATAAATATTGTTTGTGCAGACACAGGTTTTTTTTCTAAATGTATTTTTTTGGTACGTTTTTGGTTAAATTAGTAGCATGACAAAAAATATCGGACAAATAATTCTCTTGTTTGCAGGCTTTATAAGTATAAATGCTCAGGAGCTTAAGCCTTCTAAATTTTTGAAGCCAAACAAAACATTGCATGATTTTGGAATTATACAACAAGCAAATGGTGAGGTTTCTTATACTTTTGTAGTTAAAAATTTTTCGTCAAAATCTGTGATGATAAATAATGTAGTACCTGAGTGTTCTTGTACAGAGCCTACTTGGACTAAAGAAAGTATAGCTTTAGGTGCCGAAGGTCAGATAAAAGTAGGATATAAAGCAGATCATTATCCAGGTGTTTTTGATAAAAAAATAACGGTTTATACTACCTATGATACTTTTGAACTTAAAATTGTTGGGAAAGTATTGCCAAAACCCTTATCTAATGTAGAAAAAGAATTTCCACACAGCATAGGCAATTTGCGTTTTAAAGATGATGTATTTGCCATGAATACCATTTATGACAATTCTACTAAAACCAAAGAGTTTTTGGTATACAATGATTCTTCTAAAGCCCTAAAGGGTTTATATTTTCAAAATATTCCGCCTCATATTTCTATTGTTTTCCCTGAAGTTATAGATTCAAAGAGCCAAGCCAAAATAATGGTGAGTTTTGATCCTATAAAATGGAATGATTATGGGCATACAATAGAATATCTTTCTCTTGTGGTAGGTGGGGTTAAGAAAGAAATGTCTGTTATAGGTAATGTTTCGCCTTATATCCCAAACTATACGCAGGCAGAGCTTACAAATGCCCCAAGGTTAAAAATGGACTCTCTAGCATCTTTTAATTTCGGCTCAATACAAACAAACCAAGTATATACAAAAAGGATTATTCTTCAAAACATAGGAGACTCAGACCTTAAAATTCTAAAAATAAAACCAGCTTGTGCCTGTATAACTATAGATTTAAACGAAAAAATAATTCTTAAACCTAACCAAACCAAAGTAATTAGTTTATATTTTGATACCAAAGATAGGAGTGGAAGCACTAAGAAAAGTGTTTACTTTTACTCTAATGACCCTATGGACCCCGCTCATGTTTTTAAAATAATTGCGGAGGTAAAATAATGTGAATATCCGTTATCGTACCAGTAGTGGAATTGATTAGTGATTTTGGGCGAAACCCTATCGGGTCAGGCTCTACGCTCTCGCTTTTGTTGCTGAAAA
>JAYVIQ010000170.1:0-3375 GCA_043770215.1 Cytophagales bacterium
TTTTCAGCAACAAAAGCGAGAGCGTAGAGCCTGACCCGATAGGGTTTCGCCCAAAATCACTAATCAATTCCACTACTGGTACAATAACGGATATTCACATAATTTAATCTAAAAATATGATTTATAGATAATTATTAATAAAATCTATCTTTTAACAAATAGGTATAAATTCTATTTTCATTAAATGATTAGTATTTTTAAAATGCTTTTTAGATAAAATTTTTGTTAAACCCTCCCGAAACGCTATTTCATTTTAGGGCAGATCAATCCTAAAAAGAGACATGAATTTTAGATAAAAACTAAAATTACAGTAAGTACTAAAGTATTCCAAAAGCTGTCCCCTACTCTACAGATATTTTTTTGAGTTAAATGTATAGTCTCATATACAGTTTTCTGAAAAAAAATCATTCCCTCATTACAAAAAAAATCAGCTTGAAGAGGTTAAAAAAACATTTTATAACACATCATATTTTATATATGTAAAACCCTAATTATAAATATTTATTATGATAATTATGCATAATATAAATAAAAACTAATGATTTAAAATATGTAACATTGTATCAGAGAAAACATAAACAATAGATATGAAAACTAAAATAGGATTACTTGCTTTAATAACCGTGTTATTTACAAGTTGCGCAATTATTCGTCCAGGAGAGGTTGGAGTAAAACAAAAACTAGGAAGACTTTCGGACAAAGTTCATGTAAGAGGACCAGTTTTTCATAATCCATTTGTAAGTAAGATTATAAAGGTGTCTGTGCAAACCAATAATCTAGAGTTAACATTGAACCTGCCAAGCAAAGAAGGTTTGAGTATAAACTCACAAATCTCTATATTGTACAAATTAAACCAAGACCAAGTTCCTACAATTATTAGAAACGTAGGTTTGAGGTATGAAACGATCATTGCCAATGTTTTTCGTTCTGCCTCTGCTGATGTTTGCTCTCAATATTTCGCCAAGGATCTTCATTCTGGCCTAAGGTCAGATATTGAAAAAGCAATCAAAACAAAAATGATGGAAACGCTTAATGTACAAGGCATTCAGATAGATGCTGTATTGATGAAAAGCATACAGCTGCCTCCAGGCTTAACTACATCTATAGAACAAAAACTACAGGCAGAGCAAGATGTAATGAGAATGGAATTTACCTTGAAACAAGCAAAATTGGAAGCCGACCGTAAAATCATAGAGGCCAAAGGAACAAGTGATGCTCAAAAAATTATTTCTGAAGGTTTAACGGATGAAATCATTAAAATAAGGAGCATAGAAGCTTTTTCAGAACTTGCCAAGTCGCCAAATACTAAAATAATAGTTACAAACGGAAACTCCCCCTTTCTTATAAATCAAGATAAATAGTTTTAAAAGTAAGATTTTTTAAAAGAAAGCGGACAAGCTGAACACCGCATTAAGAAGTAAGCAACTTTAAAAGTTATTCAAAATGAAAATTACAAAAATAGTATTCGGTGTGCTTTTAGCAGCAGGTTTTATGTCTTCATGCAACGAAGCTCAAAAACACGTGCAAGCAGAAGCAGATAAAATTGTTTCTAAAACCAATGAAAGCGTCCAACAAGCAATTAATGATATGGGCTTAGTATATGTAGAAGAAGGAGCTCAAACAGTAATTACCTATGACGAGGTAAATGCTGCACAACAAGCCTGGTGCGATGCATTGGTAAAAATTGGAAAATTAAAAGAAGAAGGCGGTGACTACATAACTTTTGCACATGAAGTGCTTTCTACGGCTTACAACTATGATAGTGGCAAGGTATTTTTTAAACCAACACTAGCCTATGGCGACCAAACTTTCAGAAATGACAAAAAGGGGGCTTTGGCTTACTTTATTGGTGGAGACCCTGAATATCCAAACGACAAAGGTTTTGCACTGACTCCTTGGGTAAAAGCAAGGTATGACAACACAGGAGATAAAAATGAGGGCATACAAATTTATGGTTCTATAGCCATAACCATGGGAAATGTATGGGTTACTAGCAAAGATGGCAAGGAAATCATGGTAGACAAAACTTGGGTATTTAAGAAAGGAAAAGACGGAAAACTAAGGATTATTGTACATAAGTCTTCACTCCCATACTCACCACCATTAAAGTAAATGCTTGTTCAAATCAAATCCCCTGCTACATCAGAGTATGGATGTGGTAGGGATTTGTAAAAAATTTCTAACAATTTAAACTTATACACCATGAAAAATAGTCCTGTTCTTAGCTCAGTAGTTTTGTCATTCTTTGTTTTGTTTACTTACAAAGTAAATGCTCAAAATTCATTTGATTCAACCTCTGTAAAAAAAGAGTATAGAAGTTTAGAAGAAGCTCTAAAAGAGCCAGAGAAAGTTTATAGACTAAATCTTAGCAATCAAAATTACAAAATGCCCTCTGATAGTGTTTGGATGAAATTTGTAAATTTGGAGTTCTTGAGCCTTAAAAACGATCACCTAAAAACATTACCAACGGGTGTAGGCAGCTTAAAAAAACTAAATGTATTGGATTTAAGTGGCAATGATTTTAAAGTACTACCTCCATCATTTTCTAATTTGGAGAATTTAACAGAACTGTATTTGAATGATGAAAAGAAGATAGATTTTGATAAAAGTGTTTTGACCATATCAAAATTGCCTAATCTAAGAATCTTACAACTAAAAAACGATCATATAAAAACTTCTCCCTCTGGTTTGGGTAATCTTAAAAAACTAAACGTATTAGATTTAAGTGGCAATGATTTTAAAGTATTGCCTCAGTCATTCTCTAATTTGGTGAATTTAACAGATTTATACTTAAACAATGATAAGAACATAGATTTTGACCAAAGTTTTTTGGCAATTTCTAAATTGCCAAACCTTACAACTTTGCAACTTAGAAACGATCATTTAAAGGCCCTACCTCCTAGTCTAACTAACATGAAAAATCTGAACGTACTGGATTTAAGTGGCAATAAATTTAAAGTGTTGCCTAAGTCATTTTCTAATTTAGAGAATTTAACAGAACTATACCTAAACGAGGAAAAGAAAATAGATTTTATAAAAAGCTTACAGACAATTTCTAGTTTGCCAAATCTAAAAATATTGCACTTAGAAAACGACAATTTAGAAAGTATACCAGAGAGCATATTAATCCTAAGCAATTTAGAGAAATTGTATTTGAACAACAACAAATTTAAACAAACACCCATTCAGATTGCAGGCCTAAAGCATTTAAACTATCTAGATTTGCATGACAATAAATATAGACTAGAAAATAAAAACACGCAGAGCTACAGTGATGGTATCAAAATCAATTTTTAGTACAAAAAAACAAAAGAGTACATTAGTATGTATAAAGGGTATTCTTATGGATTGCTTATGATTAGATTGTACGCATTC
>JAYVIQ010000171.1:0-13050 GCA_043770215.1 Cytophagales bacterium
ATTACCAAAATCTAGAACCTTGGAAAGAACCATTAGGGAAGTTTGTTGGTTTTGTAGCACACACTTGTATGAATGGTTTTGACGTATTTGATCAGATAACCGCAGACCACTCCATAGATAAAAATTTGGGTTGGTACATAGAGGAGCAACAATTTATAGATAAGGGTTTGTTTTATGGAAACAATACTGCACTTTATTGCGGTTCAGGAGAAAATGGCATTTCAGCAAACACAGTTTTT
Organism: Cytophagales bacterium; assembly: GCA_043770215.1. GTDB lineage: Bacteria > Bacteroidota > Bacteroidia > Cytophagales > JAAEPT01 > JAYVIQ01. The sequence continues at coordinate 240 of JAYVIQ010000171.1, forward strand.
AGAAATTGTGCGTTTAGTGACAATGGCATTGTAAGTATGCTAGCCGCAAATTTAAATTTAGAAAACTGTCTTTTTAATGCAGATTCAGATTTGGATGTTTTTGTCGGAATACGTGAATTTTTCAGATTTTATGACGGTCCAGGAAGGCACATTAATTGTCATTTTGAAGGCTGGAACAGACCAAATGCCCTTATGATTAGTAAATCTGGTGGTGGTGGTGCAACACCAAATTTTAATCCGTCTTTTGAAGGAACAACAAAAGGCTTTACAGAACCATTTCCTTTTAAGTTTCAAGAATTGGAAAATAATGACTGGACTCGCGCTAAAAATATTGGTCTGTTTTTTAAAGATATTGATGGCGGACTAACTGGTAAAGCACGCACAACGATTATTAGAGATGTAGCTTTTCTTAGAGATGGGCACGAATACAGGCATCCTTCATGGGTAAATGCAGCACGCTCCGATTATTTCTTTGCATCACTAACGATTGTGGGCATAACTGGTGATGGAACCCCAGTTTCCGTTGTAAGGTCAAAGGCGGGTACTTCAGATGTTTGTTTTTATGAATCAGGTGTAGATACCGAGGGGACTTACAAATTTCCAATTATTGTCAATAAAGGGTTTTTATATACTTATTCTTTTGGTGAAGAGCTAAAAACTAATAGATTGACTCTAACTTGGGGTAGAGGTGATCCAGGTGATTTAGGTTTTATATGTATTAAAGGGATAGGGAAACATGGGGGATTTAAAGTAGAAAGAGGGGCAACTTTAGTAAACACTAGATCAGAAGTAGAAAACGCCAATACTGCTGTTTATTTCATTGCAATCAATGGAGATGTTTTTGTAAAGTTAAAAATTAATAAGGATGGAGAATCTAACCCCGTTCACTTCAATTGGGATAATAATGGAAGTTTTGTTCCAGAACTCAAGCAATGCACATATAACGACTTTATACCCATAGGTAGTTTAGATACTGATGGCGATGGAATGTCAGATGCTGAAGAAGATAAATTATGTAGGTTAAAAAAAGATGCTGGAGATTTGAATTTTGAATTTAATAAGACAAAGGAGCTTTTTGGAACGGCAGACATTAGTGCTGATAATGAAAATGCTACCTATTGGTTGTTAAAAGTAAATGAGAAAAAAAACCCTCAAATTGTTAGATGCGGATTAAATTTCAATGGTTCCGATGTACCTCTCCTAAAAATTAAAGCAAAAGCGCAAGTAGCTGGTTCTTTTAAATTATTTTGGACAACGTCAAGCCAAGTTATATTTAGCTTAGAAAATTCTATTACTGTCACACCCAACCAGGTAAACGCTTATGTAGAAATGACATTTGATATGCGTAATAATCAGGAATGGATGGGTAAGAAAATCACTAGACTAAAGTTAGCGTTACCTGTAGATGTAAATAATCAAAGATATACTTTTATAGATTATATAAAAGGACCCGATGCTAATAACGATGGCTGCGTAATTACTGAGCTTAAGGAAATAGTGGAAACAGCATCTTCTATATCTGTGTTTCCAAACCCTAGTTTAGAAGGCATCTTTCAACTGAGTAAGGCTACGAACTGGAAAGCGTATTCTGTTTTAGGTAATGAACTAAAATCAGGAAATAGCGATACAATCAATCTCTCTGAACAACCTAAAGGGGTTTATCTAATCAAGATGAATGAGAAAATAGAAAGAGTAATTGTAGAATAGTCTCATAGCCCATTCTAAAAGATTATTTAGTATAAATGTTGGTTATGAAAGCTTAAAATAGAATCTTTGCGGTATTAAAAAATATTATGTTTTTATTGTTTTGATGTGGTGAATTTACACCACAGCAAAACACGAAAATGGCTACAAATGAAAACTAAACTTTCAATCCATAAAAGATACAATTTGCTTTTTATAAAAAGTGTAAATAATTTATTGATTAGTAAATCAAACATAAATAAGAATTATTGGTACATATATAATTTTGTTTTTTTGAGTCTTTTTTTGTCAGGGTGTTCTAGAAAAATACCCCCAAAAGATATGATTTTTGTGTCCGAAGGCACGCTTTCTACAACAATTCCTTACACAAATAGTGCTATAGAACATAAAATACAATCGTTTTACATAGACAAAAATCTAGTCAGTGTTGAAGAGTTCACTCAATTTGTAAAAACTAAAAACTTTGTTACAGATGCTGAGAAATTTGGCAACTCAACCGTTTTTGATAATGATGATAAAATTTGGAAATTGGTAGATAGCGCTAATTACATACATCCATTAGGTAAATCTAAAGAATTTAAGGCCGCAAAAAACCACCCTGTAACCCAAGTAAGCTGGCAAGATGCCAGTTACTACTGTAGTTGTCAAGGAAAAAGATTGCCTACAGATGCTGAGTGGGAATTTGCCGCAAAAAATGGCAAAGAAAAATACAATGATCTATATGCTTGGGGTAATCATTCAAAAGAAGGGAAAAAATTTAAAGCTAATTTTTGGCAAGGCCATTTCCCAACAAAAAATACTGTGGAGGATGGCTTTTTGTACACCTCACCCATAGGTTTTTTTGGCGAAAATAAACTGGGGATATCTGACATGGGAGGCAACGTTTGGCAATGGTGCGCAGATGATATAGAACCAACAGCTACCGAAGTAGTAGGTGATCCTGCAATGAGAAAAGTACTTAGAGGAGGGTCTTTTTTATGTGACCCTGCCGTTTGTCATGGATTTAAAGTTAGTGGTAGGTCCTCTTCTACCCCAGAAACAGCATCTAATCATGTAGGATTCAGATGTGTAAAAGATATCCATTAATTTAATTACCCTCTAAATAAAAATCAATGCACAAAACTCCATGGCCCACAAAAGCTGTTATGGAACAGATTTATGAACAAAAACTTTGGGGGGGCAAAGAATTTGATTTTTTTTCTGGCTTTGGTTCTTATGAAATGGAAATTGTGAACCCTTATTTAGATGCTGTTATTCTATTTTTAAAGTCTTTCGAGAAACCCTTAATACTATGTGATTTAGGGTGTGGAGATTTCAATATTGGTAAACAATTAGCATGCCATACAAAAGAATACTATGCTATAGACATTGCAGAAAATGTAATAACGCGTAATAAAAAAATATTCAAAGAAAGTAATGTGCAGTTTCTTTGTTTAGACATTGCTTCAGATGACTTGCCAAGTGGAGATTGTGCAATTGTAAGGCAAGTATTACAGCATTTATCCAATGCTGAAATCTCCATCATAATAAAAAAGCTCTATGCATTTAAATATGTGATTTTAACAGAGCATGTTCCAAAAGATAGTTTCTTACCTAACATAGATATTATTTCTGGGCAAGGAATTAGATTGAAAAAAAATAGCGGCATAAATGTATTAGCCTCTCCTTTTAATTTAGGAGTAAAAAAAGAAGAGCTATTGAGTACTGTATTTTTAGAGGGTTATAAAGGAAGAATAGTAACCACCCTTTACACCATATTTTGATCTTCAATTAACACAATTAATCCACTAGTATAAATTATAAAAAAAATTCTACTCAATATTTATTTACTAATCTTACTACTTTACTGCTTTAGATATTCTAAACAAGCATTTAATACTAAAAAAGCCGAAATAAAAGTAATTGATTCATGGGTTTTATCTGTTTAATTAATGCTATTTTTGTGGTGTATCAAATCCCTTGCTTTTAAGTGGAAATCAAAAATTTACTAGAAGTCTATCATAGAAATGCTCAAGTGCTAAATGTTTACGAGCAATTAAAAACAAAACAAAAAGAAATTTATGCTAGTGGTATAAAAGCATCTTTTCTGTCTATACTAGCCTCTATCATTGCCCAAAAATTAGACAATAAACATCATGTTATTATTGTAGAAGATAGAGAAAAAGCGTCTTACATTCAAAATGATATAGAGACTCTTCTAGGCAAAAACTATTCTGCTATTTTTCCAATGTCTTACAAAAGATTGTATCAATTTGATGAAATAGACAATGCAAATGTTTTAGAACGCTCAGAAGTTTTAAACAAAGTAACAGAATACTACAACAAACCATTTTTAATAGTTACCTACCCAGAAGCCATTGCAGAAAAAGTAGTAAACAAGCAAACTCTGGTAAAACACTCACACAACATTTGTGTTGGTGACCAATTAGATATAGAATTTCTATCTGAAGTACTTATAGATTATGGCTTTGAAAAAACAGACTTTGTATATGAGGCTGGCGATTTTAGTGTAAGAGGAGGTATAATAGATGTTTTTTCATTTTCAAATGAAAAACCATATAGAATAGAACTTTGGGGAAATGAAGTAGAGTCTATCCGTACTTTTGACCCAGAAAGTCAGCTTTCATTAGAGATAGAAAAAAAATTAATCCTTACACCAGACATACAAAACAAACTTCAAACAGAAAAAAGAGAAAGTATATTCCAGTTTTTGAATGAGCCAATTGTTTGGGTGGAAGATTTAAAATATTGTAAGCAAGTTGTGAACAATTATTTTGATAAGTGCAAAGATCAGTTTGAGCAAATTCAAACAAAAACCAATAATACCGTTGTGGTTTTAAAACCCCAAGAGTTATTCTTAAATACCTCAAGCCTAAAAGCAGAGTTAGAACAACTAAGTGTATTAGAATTTGGGGTAAAAAATAGCACTAAAACAGAAATAGAGATTGCCTTTTGCACAAAATCTCAATCATCATATAATAAAAAATTTGATGTTCTTGCAGAGGAGCTCAATGAAAAGCGAGCTAAAAATTATGCTTTAGTAGTTTGTAGTGATTCTTCTAAACAGTTAGAGAAATTACAGGCAATTATAGAAGAACAAAAAGGTCCTGAGATAGATACATTATTAAACTCATTTTATGGTGGTTTTATAGACGAAGATGAAAAACTCCTTTTTTACACAGACCATCAATTATTTGATCGATTTCATAGATTTAGAACAAGAACTAAGTATTCAAGATCAAAATCTCTGACCCTACATGAAATAAAAAACCTACAGCCAGGAGACTTCGTTACACATATAGACTATGGTGTAGGTCGTTTTGCCGGCTTAGAGGTAAAGCTAATAGACGGTAAAAAACAAGAGTCTGTGAGGTTAATTTTCAAGGGTGACGATATATTATATGTTGGCGTACATGCACTACATAAAATAGCTAAATATAGTGGCAAGGATGGCACAGCACCCCAATTGAGCAAGCTAGGCTCTGGCGAGTGGGAAAAGAAAAAAGCAAAAGTAAAATCTAAAGTAAAAGAACTTGCCGTAGACCTAATTAAATTATATGCTAAAAGAGTTGCCTCTCACGGACATGCTTTTAGTGCCGACTCTTATCTACAAGTAGAACTAGAAACTTCATTTATATATGAAGATACTCCTGACCAAGCCAAAGCAACAGCAGATGTAAAAAAAGACATGGAGGCTCAGAACCCTATGGATAGACTAGTATGTGGAGATGTGGGTTTTGGAAAAACAGAAATAGCAATTAGAGCTGCATTTAAAGCAGCGGCAGATGGCAAACAAGTTGCTATTTTAGTACCTACTACAGTATTGGCATTGCAACATTACAAATCATTCAAAAAAAGACTAGAAGATTTACCTGTAAGGGTGGATTATGTAAATAGATTTAGAAGTACAAAAGAAGTAACCCAAATAACAAAAGATTTAGCAGAAGGAAAAATAGATATACTTATTGGCACACATACATTGGTTAGCAATAAATTTAAATACAAAGATTTAGGTTTACTGGTTATAGATGAAGAACAAAAGTTTGGAGTAGGTATAAAAGAGAAACTTAAAGAAATGAAATCAGATGTAGATGTACTAACATTGACAGCTACACCTATACCAAGAACCCTACAATTTTCATTGATGGGGGCAAGAGACCTAAGCGTTATTCAAACTCCGCCACCCAACAGACAACCTGTAACCACAGAAGTGCATCATTTTGATGAAGAAATCATAAGAGATGCCATAAGCGCAGAATTGCGTAGAGGTGGGCAAGTTTTTTTCGTTCATAACAGAGTGGCAGACATAGAGGGAATTGGAGCGATAATTAAGAAACTAGTGCCAGATTGTACTCTATGCGTAGCACATGGACAAATGGATGGTAAGTTGCTGGAGAAAACAATGATGGATTTTATAGATCATGAATATGATATTTTGGTTTCTACAAATATTATAGAGTCTGGTATAGATATAGCAAATGCCAATACAATAATCATAAACAATGCCCAATCATACGGATTATCTGATTTACACCAAATGAGAGGTAGAGTAGGTAGGTCTAATAAAAAAGCATTTTGTTATTTAATTACACCAACGTTTGCCTCTGGAGGTTCTGACAGCATGAAAAGATTACGTACTTTAGAAGAGTTTTCTGATCTAGGAGATGGCTTTAAAATTGCCATGAAAGACTTAGATTTAAGAGGCGCGGGTGATGTTTTGGGTGGTGAACAAAGTGGATTTATATCTGACATTGGCTATGAAACTTATCAGAAACTGTTAGAAGAAGCAATTGAAGAATTGAAAGAAAAGGAATTTAAAGCATTATTTGAACCAAAGCTAAATTATGATGCGCTTAAAACAGAGTGCAATTTAGAAACAGATTTGGAAATAATAATTCCAGAAACATATGTTTCCAATATATCAGAAAGATTAAGGTTGTACAATAAATTAGACAACCTAAAAACAACACAAGAGTTAGAGTCTTTTACAGTAGAACTTATAGATAGATTTGGAGTAATACCAGAACCAGTAGAAGATCTCATAGAGTCTGTAAAACTGCGCTGGCAAGCAGAAAGATTAGGTTTTGAGCGTTTTGTTTTAAAAAGTGGTTTGGCAAAAGCATATGTAAGTATAGAAAAAAACAGCTACTTCCAATCAGATATTTTTGGAAAAGTGTTAAACTACATACAAAAGAATCCGAAAATTTCTGGCATACAGCAGTTGAAAGATAAAATGGTCATAACTCTAAAAGCTTTGAACAGCATAAAAGAAGCAATTAGTATCCTAAAAAGTATGTAATATAAATAAACTTATTAAAAAAATATTTTGGTCTTAACAAAATTCCTATTAACTTAGAAGACTGTTAACTGTGTAGAGTGTTAAAAAAAGAGTTTATGCAAAGATTAAATAGAGTGATAAAAAGTGTTTCAACCTTAGCTTTAGCTACACTAGCAATAGTGTCTTGTAAGCAAACTGGAAACCCTACTAGTATGGAGCCAGGTGGTGCTTCTACAGCTACTGGAATGGCTTATAATGAAGAGGATGGATTTAAAGTTGCTCCTTACCAAGGACAACCAGATGGTCCTAACTTAGTTTTTATTGAAGGAGGTAGAACTGTTTTAGGATCTTTTGAAGAAGATTTGCTAAAAACTGGCGATAACATGGAGAGAACGGTAACAATTGCCTCTTTCTATATGGATCAAACAGAAATTGCTAATATCCACTGGTTAGAATATTTATTTTATATCAAAAGAGATTCATCAGAAGAGTTTTACCAAAGCTCATTGCCAGATACTTTGGTTTGGAAAAGTGAGTTAGCTTATAATGACCCTTATGTAGATCATTATTTAAGATACCCTGGATTTAGATATTTTCCTGTAGTAGGTGTAAGTTGGGAGCAAGCAAACAATTTTGCTGAATGGAGAACGCTTGTAGTAAATAAAACACTTGCTGAACAAGCTGGTGTAGAGGTTGCTGAAGGTGGTAGTGGACGTATCCCTTTAGAATCAGGTGTAGTATTGCCTAATTATCGTTTGCCATCTGAGGCAGAATGGGAATATGCTGCTCAAGCACTTATTGGTAATCAGTGGTTGGATGAAAACCAAACACACAAAAGATTATACCCTTGGGACGGTCATGCTTTAAGAAATCCTTACGGAAAAGAAATGGGTATGTTCTTAGCTAATTTTAAAAGAGGTAGAGGAGATTATGCAGGTATTGCAGGTAAGTTAAACGATGGAGCTATGATTACTGACTATATCTACAACTACCCTCCAAATGATTTTGGCTTATACAATATGGCTGGCAATGTAAATGAGTGGGTTTATGACGTTTATCGCCCTACTTCTTTTCAAGTTATAGATGACTTAAACCCTCTTAGAAGAGATGGGTATTTGGATCAAGAAGATGGTTATGATACAGAAGGTTTTCAATCTTTAATAGATAATAAATCAAGAGTATACAAAGGTGGTTCTTGGAAAGATGTTGCTTATTGGATGTCTCCAGGCACAAGAAGGTATTTAGCAGAAGATTCTTGTACTTCTACTATAGGATTTAGATGTGCTATGATTAGAGCAGGTACTAATTACTAAAATATTAAAATTAAACTTACACTAAACCCTTCTGCTTTAAATAACAGAAGGGTTTATTTTTGCATCACAAATTTTTTTAAACGAATTAAAATCAATTCTTAATAAAACTTCTATTTTTTTATAGTATGCAAATAATTATTCCCTTTTTTTATTATATTTAATGAATTAAACTAAGATAAAAATGAAAAAAAGCACAATAGCACTTGCATTTATAGCAACTTTAGGAAGTTATACTACACAAGCACAATCAAAAAAAGCCATAAAAGCAGAATTGGCAACAGCTAAAAAATCTTTAGATAGCTTAAATAAATTAATAATTCCTAAACAAAATCTAACTTCTTTAAAAGATTCATTTAGCTATGCTCTAGGAGCAGATTTGTTTATTAATAACATAGAAGCCCAAGGCTTAGACAAACAGCTTACAGCAGATGCATTTTATCTAGGCTTTAAAAGTGCTGAAAATCATCAAGTAGCTATGCCACAAGAAGAAAGAGATGCCCTAATCCAATCTGTTTTTCAAAAAATAAATGAGTCCAAGCAAACAGAAGAAGGTAATGAATCTGAAGTTACAAATGCTAATGCACAAGCTAATTTAGAAAAAGGTTCTGCATTTTTGGCATTAAACAGCAAAGCACCAGGTGTAAAAACATTAGCCTCTGGCTTACAATATAAAGTACTAAGCACTGGAGATGCTAAATCCGTTTCCCCAAAAACTACATCTAACGTTACTGTAAATTATGAAGGGAAGCTAATAGACGGTACAGTATTTGATTCATCGTACGAAAGAGGAACTCCAGCTAGTTTCCCTGTGAATGGTGTTATTAAAGGATGGACAGAAATTTTGCAATTGATGCATAAGGGAGATAAATGGGAAGTTTACATCCCATCAGATTTGGCTTATGGTGCTAATGGCGCTGGGGGAAAAATTGGACCAAATGAAACCCTAATTTTTAAAGTTGAATTATTAGAAATCAATTAATATAAATAAAAATTTCAATTAACTATTTTTTATTTATCGGCTTTGAAAATGTAGTAGTTGCTCAAAGGTATTCAAGGGTATTGATAAAGAGAAACATAAAACTCGGTGTTAGGCAACAACATCGAGTTTTTTTAAATGACTCAATCCATTAAAATACGTTTTTTTTAATGGATAAAAATGGATAAAAAATTTAATTCAAGGTACAGCGTTGAAAAGTATCATCAATCCTTGCGGTGCTGTATTGCTTGATACAACGTTGGTTGAAATAGCTGTTAGTCCAAATATTGTTTTTCAAACCAAAAGTATGTTCTTGATGGAGATTCAAGAAATAGATTTACAACTCCAAAGACAGTTTTGTTGTTAATCAAACATTAGTTTTTCAAATCAAGTTTTATGGAAAAAGTCCCGCCCTTGGGGTAGCTGCAAAACGATAAAACCAGAAAATGGAGGTGGTACTTCGAATAGTTCTATATATAATTTTACAACAGAAATAAATACATGTTTTAAAGTTTCGGTAAAAAAATACCAATGAATTTGCCTTGGGCATATCTAATTTTGACAATAAAATATCTGTACTGAATCAAGAAAGTATGAGCTCTATAGAAATAAACAACCTTAGTGGTAAACATGAGTGGATGATTGATCTTGCATTTTTACCTAGTGCCACCAAAATATGAAATTTTAAGACTTTTTTCTGATGTTTGCAATGGCAATAGCGGAGAGGACTACTCTTTAAATATTCAAGAAAAGGCGAACAATGATGTGCTTTTTTGCGTAAAACCACAAATAAATTATAAACAACTACACTCCTATTAATAAACCTTAAATATTTGGCTCAAACTATCGCCAAAAAACAATAACTTACTTAATATTATTATACAACATATATATACGTGAAGAAATATACACAAAAAAACAAATCGCAAGGAACTCCGCTAAGAGTTAAGATATTAGACATTTTTACAAAAAAACCTTTTGATGTTTTAAATGCAAAAAGTATAGGTAGGAAAATAGACTTTAAGGGGACTAAAAAATTTGAAGAGGTAAACTCTGAGTTGATCAAAATGTGGAAAGACGGTTTGCTAGACAGTTTGCCAAGAGGAGAATTTAAATTGAAACACAAAGCAAATGCATTTTTTACAGGTGTAGTAGATTTTGTAAATCCCAGATTTTGTTTTGTCATAGTACCAGAGTTAGAAAATGACATAAAAGTTTCTATAAAGCACATGAAATCTGCTTTAGACGGTGACACTGTGACTGTTGGCTTGATTGGAAAAGAAGGAAAAAACCAAGAGGGAGAAATAAATGAAGTAATAAAACGGGCTAGAAAAGAATTTGTGGGTACACTACAGACTGGTACATCTAACTGGGTTATTCCTGCAAATAAAAAAATGCACGACGACATTTATGTACGTGAAAAAGAGTTGGGCGATGCTAAAGATGGGGATAAAGTTCTTGTAAGAATTATCAGATGGGGATCAGAAGACCATAAACCAGAAGGCGCAATAGAAAAAGTATTGGGCAAAGAAGGCGAACATGAAGCAGAAATGCATGCCATCATGTATGAGTTTGATTTGCCAATGTTTTTTTCTAAAACAATAGAGAAAGAAGCAAATGCAATACCACTAGAAATATCAGCAGATGAAATTGCAAAAAGGAGAGATTTTAGAGGTGTTACTACTTTTACTATAGATCCTTTTGATGCAAAAGATTTCGATGATGCCATCTCTTTACAAACCCTTGCAAATGGAAATTATGAAGTAGGTGTTCATATAGCAGATGTATCTCACTACGTACGAGATTTCACTGAGTTAGATAACGAGGCTTACAACAGAGGAACCTCTGTGTACCTAGTAGATAGGACAATTCCAATGTTGCCAGAACATCTTTCAAATGGTGTCTGTTCGCTTAGAGCAAATGAAGAAAAATGCACCTTTTCTGCTGTATTTGAAATAGATACTGAAGGAAAAGTACATAATGAATGGTTTGGTAAAACAATAATTTTCTCAGATAGAAGATTTACATATGAAGAAGCGCAAGAAAGAATAGAAACCAAAGAAGGAGATTTTGCAGACGAAATAAATATATTAAATGCTTTGGCCTACAAACTTAGAGCAAAACGTTACAAAGAAGGTTCTATTAGTTTTGAAACACCAGAGATAAAATTTAAACTAGATGAAGACGGTACACCTTTGGAAATTATCCAAAAAATAAGAAAAGATGCGCACAAACTTGTAGAAGATTTTATGTTGCTTGCCAATAAAGGAGTAGCCAGTTTTGTTTACAACAAAGTAAAAGATGGTGGACCTACTATGGTGTACCGTACTCACGACAATCCTAACCCAGACAAACTAAATGTTTTTGCTGTATTTGCTGCAAAATTTGGACATAAATTAAATTTTCAGGCAAATGTAGCTAAAGTACTAAACAAACTTACAGCTGATTTAGAAGGCAAAATAGAGGAAGGTATCTTACAACAGTTGGCCATACGTACCATGGCAAAAGCAGTATATACCACAGAACCAAAAGGACATTTTGGATTGGGGTTTGAGCATTACTCTCATTTTACCTCACCTATACGTAGGTACCCAGATTTAATGGTGCATCGCTTATTGTTTCATTATTTAAACGGAGGAACATCGGTATTACAAGCACCCATAGAAGATAGTTGCAAGCATTCTTCTGAAAGAGAAAAAGTAGCTGCTGATGCAGAAAGAGCTTCTATAAAATACAAGCAAGTAGAGTACATAAAAAACCATCATGAAAAGGTATTTGACGGCATAATTTCAGGAGTAACAGAGTGGGGTCTTTATGTAGTAATGACAGAAGCAAAATGCGAAGGCTTATTGAAATACAGCGAATTGCATGATGATAGATATGTGTATGACGAAGATAATATACGTGCTATAGGCATGAATAATAAGAAAATATATGCTTTTGGTGATGCTATAACTGTAAAGGTATTGCGCACAGATCTAAGAAGCAGAACCATAGACTTAGGCTTAGAAATTGGCAATAAAACAAGTGCAGAAATACCAAAAATTCAAGATAAAAAACCTCATAATTACAACGATTTAGATTTTGATAATTAATACGTAAATCCTAACTCTGAATGAAAGAATCAACGATCTTAATTTGTGCATAAACATATGGATGTCACATCCTAAATAAATTAGACTCTATGGGTACTTACCACGCTGAGACGCGTGGTAAGATTCTTAAAAACATTTTTTTATTTAATGCAACACGTAAAATCAATTGGCTAATACCTAAGGGTGAAAAAAGTAATTAGAGATAAAAAAAACGGATGTTTTTTGTAAAAAATACCCATTGCCTCCATTGCACAAAACACCACATTTTACTTATCCTCTTTTCTTTGTTTTGAGATGGTATTTCTAAAATTGTATTTTTAACATAGTTATTCAAGCTAAAAAATATTGTGAATATCCGTTATTGTACCAGTAGTGGAATTGATTAGTGATTTTGGGCGAAACCCTATCGGGTCAGGCTCTACGCTCTCGCTTTTGTTGCTGAAAA
>JAYVIQ010000172.1:0-6213 GCA_043770215.1 Cytophagales bacterium
ATATTACACCCACTCCTGACGCGCCCTCTCCGGTTGCAGTATGTGATTCTTACACCCTTCCTGCTTTAACTGCTGGTAATGCTTACTACCAGCGGCAAGTAAAGAGCCACCTTTATTTGTAGCAGTATAGTAAGCATTACCAGCAGTTAAAGCAGGAAGGGTGTAAGAATCACATACTGCAACCGGAGAGGGCGCGTCAGGAGTGGGTGTAATATTGATTTTTACTTTGAATTCTTCTTCATCTTTACAGCTAGGGGTAGACGAGCTTGCATCGTAAATGTAGTACGAACCATTAGATGATACATAGTCACCTGGTTTATAGCTAGTTCCGCCGCCATTTGTTGCGGAGTAATATGATTCATTACCTGATAAATTTGTTCCTGTGATTACAGGAAGTTGTAATTTATCACATACTACTAATTCAATTTGTGCACACACCCTAACATTAAACCCATTAGTTGTAGCGTTGCCGATAGTATAAAAAGATAGACCAGTAGCGAAATCAAGTGATTCCCAGATTTGTGGTCCAGCATTAACATTCCCAAGTGCGTCTAATTGAGAATAGTAATGATTACCAGTTTGATGAGAACTATATTCTGGATTAAGGGCTCCAGTAAAAATATACGGAACACCATCTTCAGCAATAATGGCATCTCTTCCTCCTACTGCACTATTTTGAACATCGCCATGAGCTACTTTCGTTTTAATGGGCTTTGTTCCACTAAAAGAAAAAGTTGCTTTATTTGCGGCCCCTCCATTTGGAACTTGAAAAGCATTTCCCGATGTATTTACATCGGTTACATTTACAATTATACTGCCAATAGGTAAGCTAAATTTAGAACTTATATCTGTTGAACCGCTAACTTTATTTGAACCGGAAGCAAATCCAAAATCTGAAGGTTCGATTTGCTGAAATCCAGTACATGCATACTGCGTAATGTCAGGGGTGGCATTTATAGTGAAACTTACTGCAACACCAACACTTTCGCAAGTAGGGGAGGTAGAGTTTCTGACGTATAATGTTCCAGCGTAAGTACCAGAGCCCACATCGCCCAAACCGGTGATGTTTATTGGTGAAGGTGGTAGTGCTGTATAAGCTACATTTTTAACACCTGCAGCATTAGCAGCGGCATTCCAATCTATTTTGTATTGATTTGGAGCGCCTGTAGTTGAAGTGTATGGAAGTGTTGTTGAAGAAGCACCTGCGCAAATGTTTGGAGTTACCCCTTTTGTTATTGTAGGGGCTGTGCATGGACAAACTACGGCAGCAACTACAGGTGTTCTAGCACATGCAGAGGTTGGTGCTGTTATTACCCAATTGATTAATCCTGACCATTTAGAGACACCTGTCCCAGTATTATTTGTGGCACTAGTGAAATTTAAAATGTTATTTGCAGCAGAAGGTAGGGGTGTATTGAAAAAAGAATTCTGACCAGATTGTGATATTACTTGTGCGCAACTAGCAGAAGTTACTTCCATAACATAATTTCCGCTTGAAGGTATATTAAAACCTGTCATACCTGTAAGTGTTATCAGTGGGCTAGGAGCTCCTGTTCCTGAGATTGAGAAGTTTTGGGTACGAAGAATTACTCCAGAACTATTTTTAAGGGTTACTGAAACTGTTTTAGGTCCGGTAGGAGTGCACAAATCAAAATAAAGGCTTATTTGGGCAGAGGTTAAAGAAAAAGCTCTATTTGCTGTGAAATCAACGCTTGTGGTACCTGTGAAGTTATTTACATCACTATGAGATGTTGGTCCTACATTAAAACTTGAAGTACTTGAATTCTCCACCCAGTATGTAGTAGGGTTTGTAGCAACAGAGGCATTATAAGTACCCGTGGTTTGTCCTGCAATTGCAGAACCACCTGTAGCAGTAGAGTACCAAGCATAGTTAGTAGCTCCAGAAACTGTAAAAGTTCCAAGGGTTGGAGGGCAAACAGTAGAATTTGTTGGGTTAAGCGCTCCTGCTCCTAAAGTGAAAATTACTTCGTCTGTAACTGTTCCACACGCATGGCTCGCTTCTACCCTATATGTACCTTCGTCATTAACTAGTAAATTTCGTGTAGAGCTGTAAGGATATACAACATTATTTCTATACCAGATATAAGAGGTAAATCCTGCTCCAGCATCTAAAGTTACAGAGGAAGGATTACACAACGCAACATCTGGTCCTAGGTTAATGGTAGGCGGTGTGTTTACTGAAACGGTTGCTTCTCTTAATATACTACAATTTAAATCACCTTTTAAGGCAATTCTTACTCCGTATTTGCCGGCAGTAGTAGCTGAAAAGTTTGTGTTCCCTGTTTCCCAATACTCTTGAGCAATATCATTTTTGTACCATTGCCACACATAATTGGCTCCGCTTTTGTCAGATACTGCACTAAAATTTACGCTACCAGAAGGGCATATTGTAGTGTTACCTGGGGTTAAGGTTAATGTTGTAGGGGCGGTAGGGGCAATACATGGGCAGTAATTTACGGCAATAACTGGCGTTCTTGGGCAGGTGTTTGGGTAACTAAACTTCCAATTATAAAACATTGCATAGTTGTCCGTTTTTACAGATCCATCTAATGATGTTCCAGTAATAGAAATAATATTATTTGCATCAGTATATGGGAAAGATAAATTATTGTTAGAAATATATAAATCTCCTCCAGAGGTTGTCAACTGTAATCGATAAGTGCCCGCAGTAGGTATAGTTATTCCTACAGGAATTCTTACTGCAGTAAATGTAGGGGCAGCTGGTATGTTTATATTACCAGTTACACCTCCCACTATTGCAGTACCACCAGTTGTAGCATTAAAAACAGTAAGTTGAATATTGAAGCCTGGAAATCCTGATTTATATACGGTTACTGAATCTATTCTTACATTAGCAGTTGTAGTTGTAAAGATTAGTCCAGGAGATTTAGAAATATCTGTATAAAAACCTGCTTGGGCGTTTGTTTTTCCTACTGTTCCAGGTACGTTTCCGTTATATTCTGCGTAGTATGTTCTTGTAGTTGTTAAGCCAGTAGGGTTGTAGGATAATGAGTTAGCTGCTATTGGAGCTCCGCCTGTTGCATTGGTATACCAACTTACGTTTGCCGATAGGGCTCCAGTTACAGAAAGGTTAGCATTTCCTGGCATACATATCGTGTCATTTTTAGGAGAAATTCCCAAGTGAGAGACTAATACAGTATCGTACTTAGCCCCGCATATACTATCAAAAGTTTCTACTATATACTGCCCAGATTGGTTTACAGTTAAGTTTTTAGTTATAGCACCAGTTACTTCTAGGCCATTTCTAAGCCATCTAAATGCAATTGATTTGCCAGGGTGTTGCCCAGATAGTGTTGCGGTAAGCGTATGTGTAGAGGGGTTACATAGTTGTATGTCTGGCCCTAAATCTACGTCGTAATTTGTTACAACAGCAGTTAGGGCAGATTTCATACAAGATCCAGTTTTCTGAACACAAAGGGCTAAATTTTGACTGGTGTTTACCGTTGTAGAGCATGATGTGGATCCGTTTGACCATAATATACTTAGTGTAGGATCTGTACAATTTAACCCGAAATCTTTTATAGATACTGTTCCTGTTGTACCGCAAAGAGTTATTTCTGCAGGTAAAGTTGGTGAAGGGGTGTTGTTTCCGGCAAATGCACACCCTTCTTGGATTAAGATATGGTCAATGGCAAAGTCATTACCACTACTGAAATTTCCTCCACTTGTATTCCATATTTCTAAGGGTCTGATACCTGTAGGTCCTGTATAATAAACAGAATCTGCAAATAATGTCCACTGCCCTACAGTTGTTGGAGTTTTAAAAGTTTTTGGAAAAGTAAAAGCGGTGCCTCCAGATCCGTTACCTACTCTAAATTGAAAATTTGCTAAATCAGAAGGGTCGCCAGGAGTATTGTCATACACAGTCATTACATAAATTTCAAAATAGTACCATCTATTATTTGTAAGTGGTACCTGTTGACTCCAAAACTTATTAGGGAGGGTTGAGGAACCATCTATCATATAGAAATTACCTGATCCACCATAGCCTTTCAAGGGAGCAAAAGCGGCATTTAAGATGGATGCGTTATTGACGATGAATAACTCACCTGGGTCTGAACTACCGTTTCCATTAAATCCTTCTACGTAATTACCGTCATGTTGAAAAGTACTGAAATTGCCTGTGTTAAAATCTGGATCATTTACCAAGTTGTCATTAAAGCGAGTTATAATATCATCAGGATCACAGGTGGTAAGTTGCGCATAACTTTTGGAGCTAATTATTAAGCTTAGGGCAATAAAAGTTAAATTTTTCATAGAAAAAGTGAATTCGAGTTTATTTAAAAACTGAGTTAAACTTGAAAAGCTTGTGTTGGCTTGTATTTTTGATTTCATAACAATATAATTAAATACATGTATAAGAAGCATTTATAGCAGTATACGATGTGCAGTAATAAATGTTTGTAAATTAAGAATGTTTACTTGATATTTATCTGATAAACAATTTATTTTATCTCTAAATGTAATAAAAATCATTTTTAAATGTTTTCTATATCAAGCAATAGTCTATTATGTGTATAAAAAAAGGCTTGAAAAAAAATCAAGCCTTTTTGTGGTGTTCTAAAATAATGTTATTCTAGAGGGTAATGTTATTTGCCAGTTTCTGAATTTCTACCCAGTTTGCTTTTTCTTTATCGCTTAAGGCACAACCCATAGCTGTTGCTTTATCATTAATGTTTTTAACTCTATTGTCTGGGCTTGGGTGTGTGCTTAAAAACTCTGGAGTGCTTCCGGTTGCTTCTTCTGCTATTAATTTTTCAAAGAAACCTGCTGCCCCATTTGCAGCATATTGAGAGTTGCATAGGTATTCTATGGACCATTCGTCAGCATCTTTTTCATCTGATCTACTAAATTTAAGTCCCGCAAGTCCAGTTGCCAATTGAGCCAAGCCATTATCGCTACCTAGGGCTATCTCTAACAAAAGTTGTACGCCAGAATTTTTTATCATTTGGTTTACAGAGTGTCTTCTGTCTGCATGTGCTAGCTCATGACCCATTACTCCAGCAAAATGTTCTGGTTTGTCTAGATAATTTATTAAACCTGTGTAAATATAGATAAACCCTCCAGGGGCTGCAAAAGCATTTAATGTTTTAGGGTCATTTATAATTTTAATTTTCCAAGCAAATTGATTTTTGTACCTAACTTTTCCAGAATTTAGGATTATGTCTCTAAATTTATACATGCTTTGGTATAACAAAGGATTTTTAGTACTATCTACCAACGGAAACTCTTTAGGGTTAGTTGCAATGTGATCTGATAATTGCTCCCCAAGTTTAATGTCTTGCTCTACAGGAAAGAGCAATTCTTTCATTCCTCCTTTTTTACATCCTGCAAAGATGAGCATGACTATAAGTGATAATACACTGATTTGAATATGTTTTAGTTTCATATCTTTTTATTTTGACCTAGCAAAAATACAAATTAATTGTTGCTTTTAGATAATTGTTCATCAAAATAAGCAATAGTTTTTATCAAACCTTCTTTTAATTCTATTTTAGGCTCCCAGTTTAATTCCTTTTTGGCTAACTCTATTACTGGTTGGCGTTGCATAGGGTCATCTTTTGGCAGGTCATGGTATACAATTTTAGATTTGGAGCCTATCATTTCTATTACTAGTTCAGCTAACTGTTTAATAGTGAATTCAATAGGGTTACCAATATTTACTGGGCCTGTAAATCCTTTTCTGCTATTCATTAAACTATGCATCCCGTTTAGAAGATCGTCCATATAGCAAAAACTTCTGGTTTGATCTCCTTTACCATAAATAGTTATGTCTATTCCTTTTAATGCTTGGACAATAAAGTTAGAAACCACACGGCCGTCATTTGGGTCCATTCTTGGTCCGTAAGTATTGAAAATACGCATTATTTTTATGTCTACAGCATTTTGGTTGTGGTAGTCCATAAATAAGGTTTCTGCACATCTTTTCCCCTCATCATAGCAACTTCTTATGCCTATTGGGTTTACGTGTCCCCAATAATCTTCTTTTTGTGGATGAACTTCAGGGTCACCGTATACCTCACTTGTGCTGGCCTGTAGTATGGTTGCTTTTACTCTTTTTGCCAAACCAAGCATGTTTATAGCACCCATTACAGATGTTTTTATGGTTTTGATAGAGTTGTATTGGTAATGTACAGGAGAAGCGGGGCAAGCAAGGTTATATATTTGGTC
>JAYVIQ010000173.1:0-14221 GCA_043770215.1 Cytophagales bacterium
TGTAGTCCTTGATTTTGTTTCCGAAACAAATTATGTTATACAATTGGTAGAAAGTTTAGAGATTATGGAGTTTAAAACCTTAGTTGATTTTGGCCTTGATCCCAATTACCAATTGCATGAAATAGAAATAAGTATTTAACTATGTTTTGGTACAAAATTGGCATTTCATTCCTTAGTCTTGGTATAAATATAGGTGCTTTGTTTATACCAAAACTAAAGCTGAGAAAAAATGGACAATTAGCTTTTAAACGTCTAAACAAAACTATTCCTAAATGGAATAAAAAAGACTTTGTTGTCTGGATTCATGCCCCTTCTTTAGGTGAATTTGAACAAGCAATACCAATAATTGAAAAAATAAAAACAGATTTTCCTACACATAAAATCTTGTTGAGTTTTTTTTCTCCGTCGGGTTATGAAGCACAAAAAAACTACTTCTTAGCAGATTTAGTTACATATCTACCCTTAGATAGTGAAAAAAACGCAAAAGAATTTATTGCTTATTATCAACCAAAACTAGCCATTTTTATTAAATATGATTTTTGGTATTATTTTTACAAACAATGTAAAGAATCTAAAATACCTTTGTTTTGTGTTTCTACACTTTTTAGATCCAGTCAATCTTTCTTTACTAATAAACTAAAATTTAATAATGTTCTAAATTTTGTAACTCATTTCTTTGTTCAAAATGAAGAAAGCAAAAAATTGCTAAAAAAAATTAATTTAAATAATTCTACCGTATCAGGAGATACAAGATTTGATAGAGTCCTAAGCCTTAGAGATAGCACTATTGATTTGGGTTTAATACATACATTTGCATCATCACAAACTACTTTTGTAGTAGGCTCATCTTGGCAAAAAGACATTGAAATTATAAAAGATTTTATTCTAGCCAATCCAAACATAAAAACAATAATAGCTCCACATGAAATAAATCCATCACAAATAAAGGCTATAATTACTATATTAGGTGTTCCCTGCTTGCTATTTTCTGAAATAAAACAGAAAGACCTAGAAAATTATAATATACTAATAATAAACAAAATAGGACTTTTAAAACATATATATTCCATTGCATCATTTGCTTATGTGGGCGGTGGATTTGGAAAAGGATTGCATAATATTTTAGAAGCCTCTACTTTTGGTGCACCAGTAATTTTTGGACCAAAATATAATAAATTTAAAGAGGCGGTAGATCTTATAGAAAAAAAAGGCGCTTTTTATGTATCTAATAAAAATGAATTTTCTCAAAGAGCCCAAAATTTATTAGACACAAAATTTAGAAAAGAGACCTCTGCTATAAACGTAGACTTTGTAAACCAAAATGGCGGAGCAACACTAAAAATAATTCAACACTTAACCCCTTACTTACTCAATGAGAACTAGAATAATTAGATCTACAGGATCTTGGTATTGGGCACAATCTGCTGACAAAAAAATATATAAATGCAGGTTAAGAGGCATTTTCAAGAACGATGATCTAAAACTTACAAACCCTATAGCTGTAGGCGACTGGGTAAACATAGAGCAAGAAGATGAGCAAAACAACAATTACATCATTGACAAAATAGAAGAACGAGAAAATTATTTGATACGAAAATCAACAAGGAAAAAGAATTTCAATCATATTATTGCTTCCAACTTAGACCAAGCTATACTTTTTGCTTCGCTAAGATCTCCAAGAACATCCTTAGGATTTATAGACAGATTTTTGGTAAGTGCAGAAGCCTATAGAATCCCTACTAAAATTATATTCAACAAAAGTGACATCTACAAACCAAAGGATTTTATAAAATATCAAGAGATTAAAGCTTATTATGACAAAATTGGTTATGAAACCTTAATTTGTTCAGTATCTAAAAATGAGGGTATAGATAAAATTAAAGCACTTTTAGCAGACAAAACCAGCTTAATTTCTGGTCACTCTGGTGTAGGTAAATCTTCTGTAGTAAATGCATTAAATCCAGATCTAGACCTTAGAACAGGAGATATTTCTACCTTTAGCGACAAAGGAACGCATGTAACCACCTATGCAGAAATGCATGAGGTTTTTGAAAATGCCTTTATTATAGACTCTCCAGGAATAAAAGAAATGGGAGTTGCAGATATACAAAAAAATGAACTCAAGCATCAATACCCAGAAATGAGAGTGTATTTAAACCAGTGTAAGTTTGATAATTGCCTACATATAGAAGAACCTAATTGCAAAATACACGATGCTGTAAACAATGGAGAAATAGCAGAATGGCGTTATATAAGCTACTTAAGTATCTTATCTGATTTATAAAATTATAAATCTACCCCAACAGCCAATCCCATAAAAAAAAGATTGTCTTTTTTATTAGATACCCCAAGTTCAGAAACATTGTCTAAATAATCTGTTCTTGGATTTAAATAGCCAGTAGTAAACTCATACACCACTTTATACTTAGTAATATATTCAATGGAAAATTTAATAGGCAAGACCAAAGTGATATTTGAATATGATTCATTCTTTTTTCTTGTATTTGATTTGTTGATTAATTTTTCTCCCTCAAACGTTTTTGGAGCATACCTCATAAAGCCAATTCCAGGTGTACACTTCACAAAAAAACATTTTTTATAATTATAAAGACTAATATTTAAACCATAATTAACGCTTAAATAATTGGTTTTTACATAATTTACTACTTCATTTGAGAATTTTGAATGTAATTCTTGAGCACTAAAACTGCCTATTCTAGCAGAAAGATTACCGCTAACTTTCTTTTTTTGGTTTAGATTTAGGGATAAAAAAAAAGAGTTACCATATCCTTGTTTAGATTTAAAATCACCTTTGTAGACATTACTTGCATATCCAAACAAGCAAACCGGATTTCTTTGAGCTTTAGCTAATGTAAAAAAAACAATAAAAATAAAGCATATTGTAAAGTGTTTCATAAAAAACAAATAAAAAAGCCCTTTCGAATAAGAAAGGGCTCACATTTTTTATATTTTAGATAAATCAAACGTATCCATAAAAGCTGTTGTAAAATCACCAGAATTAAACTGATTATCCTCTAGTAATTTTAAATGAAAAGGAATAGTTGTTTTGATTCCTTCTATATTAAACTCCTGCAAGGCTCGTTTTGCTCTAATAATACACTCTTCTCTAGTAGGTGCTCTAACAATTAGTTTTGCTATCATAGAGTCATAATTAGGAGGTATAACATAACCTGCGTAAATATGAGAATCTACTCTTATACCCAAACCACCTGGAAAATGTAAGTTTACAATTTTTCCTGGAGAAGGTCTAAAATCGTTTCTAGGATCTTCAGCATTTATTCTAAACTCCATACAGTGTCTTAAAGGAAAATGATCTTTTCCATCTATCTTATCACCACATGCCATTTTTATTTGAGTTTTAATCAAGTCTACATCAGTAACCTCCTCTGTAATTGGGTGTTCTACTTGTATACGAGTATTCATCTCCATGAAATAAAAATCTCCGTGCTTATCTAAAAGAAACTCTATAGTACCTGCACCTTCATATTTAATGGCTTTAGCTCCTTTTTTTGCAGCTTCGCCCATTTTTTTTCTAAGTTTATCAGTAATGATTGGAGAAGGAGTTTCTTCAACTAATTTTTGATGCCTTCTTTGAATAGAACAATCTCTTTCAGAAAAGTGAGATGCATTACCAAAACGGTCTCCCATCAATTGAATCTCAATATGTCTAGGCTCCTCTATGTACTTTTCTAAATACAAATCTGGATTCCCAAATGCTGCACCAGCCTCAGCTTGACAAGCATTCCAAGAAGATTCCATTTGTGATTCTTCTTTTACAAGTCTCATACCTCTACCACCACCACCAGCAGTGGCTTTTAATATTACTGGGTATTTTATTTTAGATGCTAACTTAATAGCATCTTCAAAATTTTTCATAATACCTTCTGAACCAGGTATAGTTGGTACTCCAGCTTTTTTCATGGTGTCTTTAGCCGTAGCTTTATCTCCCATGGAGCGTATCATTTCTGGGGAAGCACCTATAAATTTTATACCGTAATCTCTACAAACTTCTGAAAACTCAGCATTTTCTGACAAAAAACCGTAACCAGGGTGTATAGCATCTGCATTTGTAATCTCAGCAGCAGAAATAATTTTTTGAATACTTAAGTAACTTTCTTTAGAAGAAGGAGGCCCTATACATACAGCTTCGTCTGCAAGAGTAACATGCAAACTATCTTTATCTGCAGTAGAATAAACAGATACAGTACGTATTCCCAACTCTTTGCACGCTCTAATAACACGTACAGCTATTTCCCCTCTATTTGCTATTAATATTTTCTTAAACACGAATTCCCTTAATTTAGTATAGGATGAGTATTCTTTTCTATTTATTTATTAAGATGGATCAACCAAAAACAAGGGCTGATCAAACTCTACTGGTGATGAATTATCTACTAGAATCTTAACAATAGTACCTGATATTTCAGACTCTATTTCGTTGAATAATTTCATAGCTTCTATAATACATACTGGAGACCCAATAGTAACTTTTGAACCTACCTCTACAAAACAAGGAGATTCTGGACTTGCACTCTTATAAAAAGTACCAATCATAGGAGATTTAATTGTAATGTATTTATCTTCTACACTTGCCAAAGACACCGTTGGTGCAGACTCTGAAGATGCAGTAGGTTGAGCTTGTTGAGTAGAAGGAGCAATTGAAATGGCTTGTGCTTGATGTAAAGGTGCAGATTGTTGTTCAATATAACGTGTTTCTACAGCTACACTTTTACGTATAGATATTTTTACCTCGTCTGTTTCAATTTTCACTTCATTTAATTCAGAAGCAGAAATGAATGACATCAATTCTATAAGTTCTTTAACTTTCATCTCTTTTTTATTTTGATTCGTTGGTGTTGTCATTACTTAAATAATTAGAAATACTTATGCTTTTTTGGCACGCTCTACGTAACATTTTTTCTCAGTATCTACTTTTATTAATTCGCCTGTTTCTATAAAAAGAGGAACCTGTACTATAGCTCCAGTTTCTATTGTTGCTGGCTTACTAGCATTTGTAGCAGTATCTCCCTTGATTCCCGGTTCTGAATACGTAACCTCAGCAATAATATATTTTGGCATTTCGCAAGAAAGGGCAGTTTCTGTTTCAGCGTGGTAAATAATGTTTACTTCTAAACCATCTTTTAAAAACATTGGATAATCTA
The DNA here is from genome assembly GCA_043770215.1 of Cytophagales bacterium. Classification (GTDB taxonomy): domain Bacteria; phylum Bacteroidota; class Bacteroidia; order Cytophagales; family JAAEPT01; genus JAYVIQ01. Next base: position 5,184 of record JAYVIQ010000173.1, read on the forward strand.
TCATTGCTTCTGGTATTGCTACTTGTTCAAAAGAAGTCATATCCATAAAAGTAAAACCATAGTCATCTTTGTATAAAAATTGATGTGGTCTTGTTTCTATTCTAGCAGTGTTTATTTTTACACCAGCATTGAAAGTATTATCTACTACTTTACCGTTTCTTAAACCTCTTAATTTTGTACGTACAAAAGCAGGTCCTTTGCCTGGTTTTACGTGTTGAAACTCTATTATGGAATATAAATCATTGTTATACTCTATACAAAGTCCGTTTCTAAAATCTGCGGTAGTTGCCATTAAATTATTTTTATTTCTTAGAATCTATTGCCCATTTGAGGTACATTGCCCCCCAAGTAAATCCACCTCCAAAAGCAGCCAAAACAAGATTATCTCCTTTGGCTAGTTTATCTTGATAGTCCCACAAACATAAAGGGATTGTAGCTGCAGTTGTATTGCCGTATTTTTCAATATTGAGCATTACTTTTGAATCATCTACCCCCATTCTTCGGGCAGTTGCATCTATAATTCTTTTGTTTGCTTGATGAGGCACTAGGTATTTTATATCATCACTGGTGAGGTTGTTTCTATCCATTATCTCTGCTGCGGCATCTGCCATATTTGTTACAGCAAACTTAAAAACGGCAGAACCTTCTTGATGTAAATGATGCTCATTGTTTGTAACTGTCTCTATGCTTGCGGGGTATCTTGACCCACCTGCCTTTTGAAACAAATAATCTTGTCCTTGACCATCGCTTTTCAAAACAAAATCTTGTACCCCTAATCCACTTTCGGTTGGTTCAACCAATACAGCACCTGCTCCATCGCCAAATAAAATACAGGTTGTTCTATCAGTATAATTTGTAATTGCAGACATTTTATCTGCGCCTACTACAATTACTTTTTTGTATTTTCCAGTTTCTATAAACTGAGATGCGGTAGACAATGCATACAAAAATCCTGAACAAGCGGCTGCCATATCAAAACCAAAAGCGTTTTTACATCCAACCATGTCAGCAACAATATTTGCTGTGGCAGGAAAAACGTAATCAGGTGTAATGGTTGCAACTATGATTAGGTCTATGTCTTCTGGGGATGTGTTTGTTTTTTCTAAAAGTCCTTTTACGGCAAACTCAGCTAGGTGCGATGTTCCTTTGCCTTCTCCTTTTAAAATTCTTCGTTCTTTAATACCTGTTCGAGAGGTGATCCACTCGTCATTGGTATCAACTAGTTTTTCCATTTCTTCATTTGTAAGTATGTAATCTGGAACATACCCATGAATTCCTGTAATTGCAGCTTTAATGCTCATTTAGAACTATTGATGTTGATAAAATTCTTTGATTTTTGTGGCCACCCCCGATTCTACGGTTTGCATAGCCAAACGCATTTGATTTTTTATTGCCAGTGAAGTTGATACTCCATGCCCAATAATTACATTTCCGTTTACACCTAATATAGGACTACCTCCCACGCCTTCGTAATTAAACATTTCTATAAAAGGATCTACAAACCCTCTTCTAGAACATAAATCCCACAAAGTTTCGCCCATTTTGAGCGCTACGTTTCCTGTAAATCCGTCACAAACAATTACATCTGCCCTATCATTGAACATATCTCTACCTTCAAGATTGCCTACAAAGTTTATGTGTTTGTTATGTTTAAGCAATTCATAAGCAGATTGAGTAACTAGGTTACCTTTCCCCTCCTCTTCGCCCATATTTAATAAGCCTACCTTTGGAAATTCAACTCCAAAAATATATTTGTAGTATAATGATCCCAAATCTGCAAATTGCCCCAAAACATCTGGCTTACAATCTGAGTTTGCTCCTACATCTACTACTATGCCATATCTACCATGTTCTTTTGGAAAAAAACCTGCAATACCAGGGCGTATAACACCTTCTATTGCTTTTATAGTAAACATTGCACCTACTAACATAGCTCCAGTGTTGCCAGCTCCACAGAATACATCTGCCTTGCCAGTTTTTAGTAGGTCATAACCTACCATAATACTAGAGTTACGTTTTTGACTGATTGCTTTAGTAGGATGTTCTCCCATTTCTATCACTTCTTCAGCGTGCACTATAGGGAACATCTCATGTGAAACCCCTAACTTATCTAACTCTTGTTTAATGATTGATTCTACCCCTACAAGAATGATGTCCCCTTTGTCTTTGAGAATTTCTTGTTTGGCTAGAACGGCACCTTCAACAATAGCTTGTGGAGCAAAATCTCCACCCATTGCATCTAAAGCAATCAGCATAGTATTTTATTAAGCTAAAACTTCTTTTTCCATTACAACTTTACCTTTGTAATAAAGTTTACCTTCATGCCAGTGGGCTCTGTGATATTGGTGAGCTTCGCCAGTAGTAGGGCATAGAGAAATTTGAGCAGCAGTAGCTTTGTAATGTGTTCTACCTTTGTCTCTTCTAGTTTTAGAGGTTTTTCTTTTAGGATGCGCCATCTGTATATATTTATTCTTTGTTAAACTTCTTTTTTAATTCTTCCCAAACTTCTTTAGATGTTTCTTCTGAAATTTCGGCATTTTGATCTGCTTCATTTTCTTGTTCTTCATCTACATCTGAGTATACTAGTTGCAAATTACTCTCATCCTCCCAATCCAAATCTTCATCATCTTCTATTTGAGATGGATGCAATTTTTTATATGGGATTTCGACAGCAATAAGCTCATAAATCCATGTACTAATATTTAACTCTGCAGTACCTTGTTTTAAGATAATGACATCATCTGATATCTCTTCGTACTCTTGGCCAAACTTAAACAATATTTTACTTACTTTCTGAATCGAAAAATCGAAACTTTCTAGTGTTCTATCGCAAGCCAATTTGGCAACCCCATTTATTTGAAACTCTAACTGCAATAAGGATTCTGATTTATTTAAGATTACTTTAACCTCAAAATTACCATCCTCTACAGGTGAATTTTCAAAACATTTAAAGAACTTTTCATCAACAGTAAAACTAAACTCGTGTACTTTGTCTTTAAGACTAAAGAGCAATAAATTAAACTCTTTTGTAGCGTTCATTTGTGTAGCGATAACTTATTTAAGTCGGCAAATTTACTTTTTTTTTTCTGTAACACCAAATACTTTTATAAATACTGTATTTTTATTGAGATAATATGTCATAAAATCTCCTATCAAGGTAAGGTATTATAACTATTTTTTTTGTACTTAAGAAGGTGGTTTAAAAGAAATTTAGTTTCCTAAAGATGTTTAAATCACTACCTTTACAGGTATTAAAAATCAAATATGTTCTATGGGAACTTTAGAAATTGAAGAGTTTTCTGCAAAAGAAATTTTTACAGCAACAGTAATAGTGGCTGCTTTGGGATACTTTGTAGATGTATATGACCTTCTACTTTTTTTAATCATTGGAAAACAAAGTTTAGTAGATCTAGGGGTTGGAACAAGCATTCTAGACAAAGAAGTAAACAATCTTTTTGGTGAACTTTTGCGCATTCAAATGTATGGAATGCTTGTTGGTGGAATCATCTGGGGGGTTATGGGTGATATAAAAGGACGTTTAACAGTCTTGTTTGGCTCTATATTAATTTATTCTTTAGCAAACTTAGCCAATGGATTTGTACATTTAAGCCCTGAACATTCAATATCTTTTTATAAAATACTCCGTTTTATTGCTGGGTTTGGTTTGGCTGGTGAACTTGGGGTAGGTGTAACGCTTGTGGCTGAGCAAATGAGCAAAAGCAACAGAGGCTACGGCACCATGGTAGTAGCCGCAATTGGTGTATTAGGAGCTATATTTGCTGCTGTTTTTGCTAATTTTGTAGATTGGAAAATATGCTATATTTTTGGGGGTGTATTGGGTTTTGGTCTTTTAGCAACAAGAATATCCGTAAAAGAGTCAGAGATTTTCGCCCATTCAAAAGCTTCTAAGGTAGCAAGGGGTAATTTCTTTTACTTATTTATGAGTAGAGATCGTCTGGTTCGGTATTTACAATGTATCATTATAGGATTGCCTGTTTGGTTTATTGTGGGTATTCTTGCAGAAAAAGCCCATTTATTTTCTACTTTCTTTGGAATATCTACACCAATTATACCCAGTGTTTCTGTAGCCTTGTGTTATGCAGGTCTTACTCTAGGAGATATTGCTAGTGGATTTTTGAGTCAAAAATTAAAAAGTAGAAAAAAAGTAATGTATTGGTTTTATCCTGCTGGTATACTTTTTACTTTAATGTATTTGTATTTAGAAGTTTCTAACTATTACGGATTTTTGGCTTTGCTTTTTTGTTTGGGTTTTAGCGCTGGATTTTGGGCTGTGTTTGTTATTGTGGCTTGTGAACAATTTGGCACAAACATTCGTGCAACTGCAGCTACCACAGTACCTAATTTTGTTAGAGGGTCTTTTGCTTTAGTTTCTATTCTCTTTATTTATTTAAGCGATGGGAATACGCTTGATTTGGAACACCAAAGACATGCATCTGTTGTGATTATGTTCTTAATCTATGGATTGTCTTTTGTAGCTGCTATAACTATGAAAGAAACTTTTGGCAAAGAGTTAGATTATAACGAGTAATGGTAAGACCAATAAAACCTTACAAAATTTTGTGTTTTAAATACAATTAATCTGGGTAAAAACAAAATAATTCAGTTTTGTTCAAAAGTTTTTACTTATAGCACTGATTCCTAAAAAAAACATTTTAATGAGGATTAACTGAAGATTTAAAATCTTAACTTTTGATTCATTAATTAGTTTCAGTTTCTCCGTATTTAAAAAAAACTAGAAAAAAGTTTGTGTATAAGTAGGTCAAAATTATGACCTACTTATAAAGCATTAAAGAAAAAGAAGAAATATAGCCTTTAATTTAAATCCGTATTTATTGCCAACTATAATCAAAAGATTCTAAGTTAGAAACACAAGCAACCAATAATGCTACACTAGCATCTATATCGCTCTTGTCAGCCATTTCTATTACTTGATGTAAGTTTCTGGTTGGAATAGATACAGCACCTGTTATACAGCCATCTTTTGCCATTGACTGAATCCCAGCTGTATCTGTACCTCCTGCTGTTAAAATCTCTGGCTGCCATTTTATTTTGTTTTCTATGGCTTGATTTTTCATGTAACGGACCATCCTAGTATCGCAGATTGCAGAAGCATCCATAATTTTTATGGCTGTACCAGCTCCTAATTTAGTTACATATTCATGTACTTGAGCACCTGGCAAATCATACGCTATGGTGGTATCTAATCCAAAGCCGAAATCTGGGTTTACTTTATGACCGGCAACTTTTGCACCTCGCAAACCTACTTCTTCTTGTACTGTAAAGACAGCGTAAAAATCATACGGAATAGTCTTCCCTTTAAGCTTTTTTAACGTTTCTATAAGTATGTATACTGCCACTCTATTATCTAAAGACTTGCTATTTACACAATTACCCATTTCTATGAGGTCTCTTTCTCTGGTAATTGGGTCTCCTATTGTTATGTTTTTTTCTACTTCTTCTTTAGGCAATCCTAGATCTATAAAATAATCTTCTATTTTAGCAACTTTAGTTCTTTCGTCCGCACTCATTACGTGTATTGGTTTGCTACCCATAACTCCTGTAAGATCTTTTTTACCATGAACAATTACTCTCTGTGCCGTTAAAGTTTTAGGATCAAAACCTCCTAAAGTAGTAAACCGAATAAAACCATTATCATCTATGTGTTTAACCATAAATCCTATCTCATCCATATGTGCAGCTACCATAACCCTTTTAGAGGCAACACCTCTTTTTATAGCATACAAATTGCCCATATTATCTACTTCTATTTCATCTACAAATTCGGAAATTTCGTTTTGAACAAATGCCCTTACTTTGTGTTCGAAGCCTGAGGTACCCGGAATTTGGCAAATTTTGGCCAACAAATCTATGTTCATTTTTACTTTTTTTTTGAGCTGCTAATATATAACTATTGATTATAAATGACTATAATCTTTTGGCTTGAGTTTATCATAGTGTTATATGTGCAAGTTTTTTGGGGATAAATGCTAAGATAAAATATTTTTATCTTAGCAAATGCACAACTCCAGTATGGCTCTTTACTAGTTCATCTGATTCAACAATGTAGTAGTATACACCTTCGGGCAAAGAACCTCCGTCCCATGGATTACTTGCATAATTAGCCTTTACTTGGTACACTATATCACCCCATCTATTAAAGATATTCACACTAGCTTTGGGATAATATTCTATTCCTTGAATGATAAAATATTCATTATTACCGTCTCCGTTAACAGTAAAAACATTAGGTGCCCGAATATTTTCTTTAACAACCACAGTTACCCTATCATTTGCACTACATTTGCCATTTACAGAAGTAAGTAGTAGATCATAAGAACCCGCTGAGCTCTTTGTAGTATTCAAATCCGTAGAAAGGTTTTCTTTGTCTACTAAGATATTCACATTGTTTTTGTTTGTGCTGTTTTCGATACTCCAAAGGTATTTGCCTGGATATGCAAATCCATTAATATTGGCTTTATCACCTTCTAAAATAGATACATCCTCTCCCGCATTTACAAGTGGCAATTGGTCTACCTTTACTTTTATGGTATCAGTGCTTTGAGCTGAGCATATACCATCTAACTCTAACATGTAGTAGATACCGGAATTATTTACATTCTTTAGTTTAGATGTAATTTCTCCTACCAGTTTCTCTCCATTTTTATACCATTGATAACTAGTACCATTTTCTGTATTGGTGGTATAGAGATCTAATGAATTGTTTTGGCATATTGTTGTATCCAAACGGTTAGTTAATAAACTGGGGTTTGAAACATTTTTTACCTTTACTTGTGTAGATTTTGTTATGGTTTTTCCGTTTTTGTTACAGATGTTGTTTGATGTTACAATTAAAGTAACTTCAGCAGTTGGCTCAGTTTTTTGGGCTTTATACACTTCAAATTTAGGTTTGTCCTTAATGCCCTGAACTCCTATTCCTGTGTAGTTCCAAGCATAAGTAACATTATCCAGATCTGTACCATTTTGAATACTAAAGTTAATTGTATTGTCTTGACACTGTGTAAGTATGGGTGTGATTTCAAACTTAGGATCAAAAACTTTGTTGATTAAAACCACTATGTCATCACTTACAGCTCCGCAAGCAGGATTATTTACAGAAACACTTAAAGTTATATCTCCATAACTAGCTGTAGATGAGGTTTTTATTTCATACTTACCAAACTCTGTTTCACTTGCTTGTACAACTATATCTGATCCTCCTGTGTTCCAAATTGGTAACCCCAAAGCATTTGAGCTAGAAACCATAGCAATTTGACTTTCTCCTTGACAGATGGTTGATGGTAAAATAGAAATAATTTCTACGTTCGGTTTTTCTACTATTGTTATATATACCGTACTTGTATTTGGTGCACAGCCGGAGCCAGAAATGTCTGACACCTCCCATTTTACTTCTGTGGTTCCTTTGGCGGTCAATCCCATAATTTGGAAGCTACTGTTGTTTGAAGCTATACTTAATGATGTGCCAGATAAAACAGACCAAACTCCTATTTCTGATGCTGGTATAAAGCCTGTGTTAGATAGGGTTTGATTTGTGGCTGTAATACAAATCTCTACGGTATCTTTGTCATCTACCTCATTACTATTTATACTTATAGTGGCTGGGGTAAGTATCCCTGATTTTAAAACAGTTACTTCTGTTGAAGATTTATCTTTACATGCGCCATTACTAGTTGTCCATTTAAATACACCTGACTCACCTACTTTTAACCCACTTACTTTAGCATCTGGCTTAGAAACTTCAGAAATCAATAGGTTACCTGTTCCTGATACTTTTGTCCATATTCCTGTACCTAAAGCTGGAGATACTCCCGTGAGTTTAGCTGTAATATCACACGTTTTTATTTCTGTTTTTGTACTTGTGGCAGTAGAGGGCAATTCGTTTACTAAAAGCTCAAAAATATCTTCTGAAGGCAAAGATGGGTATTTTGTATTTTCTATTACATATTTGAACCTGTATTTGCCCGCCAAAACTGAAGTAGGCAAAATTAAATTTACTGAATTTATCTTAGTGTTGGCTGCATTGAAAGCTCCGTCTATATCAACCCAATACGTAGTCTCAAACATAGGCAAAGGGTCTTGAGCCTTGCGTTCAAATGGTAGATTGGATATGCATATTATAGAGTCTTTGCCAGCATTAGAAAAACTTCTAGTAACTTTTACAACCTTAAGTGTAACCTCAGAAGAGCTGCAAATGCCATTGTTATCAGATACAGTCCAAATCAACTTGCTTACTCCTTTTTTACCAAAAGCTGTGTCTAAGGCCATATTTGCAGTATTAAACTGTGCTGGATCAATGATACCAGAGACTTCAATAAATGCATTTGTTTGGTTTTTTACTTCGCCTTGCCCACTTAGTAGCCAACTTCCAGAATAGCCTGTACTTGGTAAATTACCAACAACTTCTACCAGATCTGTAATTGTAAAATGCTCTGGGTAGCTATTTGCGCCAAAGTTAGTTTGACCATTAACTGAGACTAACGTAGCCGTAGGAGGTTGTACAGATAAAATTGTTCCTGCACCACTAAGGTCTATTGTTTGCGCTTTACACCCATTTACATCTATTAAACTTTTCAAAGTAAATACATCTGCTTTACTTGAAAAAAGTTTAGTAACCTCACTATTAATAACAAAGTTTGTATCTCCACCAACAGATCTACTTACTACTACTTTTGCTGGATAGCTATTTTTTGCAACTTTAATTGAGATACTTTCAATATCAGTACCATCTGAGCAAACAGATTTTAATCCTGAAATACTTGCAGAAGGACTTGTGTAATTATTTATTGTTATTTCTGATGAATACTTACCGTTACACGTTCCGTTTAAACCCACAACTGAGTATTTTCCGGCTACTACATTATCAATAACTAAAGGAAGGTTACTATTGTATCTATTATTTGTATAATCATGACCTTGTACCACAAGCCCATTGGCATCTATTACTTTAAATGCCCAATTTACAACTGAGTTACCGCCATTGTCTAAGCTTACGGTGAGTG
>JAYVIQ010000174.1:0-2294 GCA_043770215.1 Cytophagales bacterium
TTAGATGAGACTGTTTTACATGACTCCAACAAAGTAAAAGCAATCCTTGCAGAGAATGATACTGCTTTGTATTTTTCTAGAGCAGCTATTCCTTTTCTAAGAGAACATCCTTTGGCAGAATGGCTAAATTATGCTGACTATTTTGTTCACTTGGGTATTTATGGTTTTTCTGCCTCTGTTATTCCTAAATTAGCTAAACTTTCTCCTTCTAATTTAGAAAAAATAGAGTGTTTAGAGCAACTTAGGTGGCTAGAAAATGGATTTAAAATACACATAGATATTGTTCAAAATTCGCCTTTTGGCATAGATACTCCAGAAGATTTAGTTTTAGTAAATAATTTATACAGTCAAGGCAAAATCAATTTCTGAAATCAGACGCACAGATAGCTCATCTTTGCATTTTAAAAACATATTTAAGATTGTTGTGTTAAATTCTGGACAAACATATTCTGGGATAATGTCTGCTAAAGGTTTTAGAACAAAATTTCTTAGATGATATCTCGGGTGTGGTATCTCAAGTGTTTTTGTGTGCATAATCATACGATTATAAAAAATAATGTCTACATCTACAGTTCTTTCTGCCCAACGTTCTTCTCGTTTTCTATCCAATAAAGCTTCAATGGCTAAGCAGGCCACTAAAAGTTCTGAAGGTAAAAGTTTGCTTTTGATTACAACTGCTAGATTCAAATAATCTTGTTGGTTGGTTCTTCCCCAAGCTGCAGTTTCATACACAGCAGATTTTTTTACAATTTTGCCAATTCTAGATTCAATATATTGGCAACACGCGTTTAAGTACCCAAAACGGTCGCCAATATTTCCTCCAACAACTAAAACTGCGGTATTCATTATGTTTATATCTAATTATTAATCAAATTTACATAACAATTTATATACTTATGTGGGAATTTCTAAAGAAGTTGCATTTATCCGTTTTTGGTTTATCATTTATAGGATTTATACTTTTAACTATTGTTGTTTTAATAGCCCTTTTTAGTGGAGGTAAAAGCACAGAAAACTCAATTTTAAAAATAACTTTAGACTCTCCTTTGGTAGAACATGCACCAAGCTCAGAGCCATTTGCAGGTAAGGTAGATTTGCCTTTCTCTACATTTGAATCTAAAATAGGGGTAATAAATACCGTAAAAGCGCTTCAAAAAGCCAAAATTGACTCAGACATAAAAAGTGTATTTTTAGAACTTGGAATGGTACAAGGTGGCCTTGGACAGGTTGAAGAAATAAGAAATGCTGTACTTGATTTTAAAAAATCAGGTAAAAAAGTTATAGCCTATGGCGATTTTTTTGATGAAAAAGCGTATTATTTAGCCAGCGCTGCAGACAGTGTTTATTTAACAAGCGAAGCTATGTTAGAATTCAATGGTTTTGTAGCTGAAATAAATTTTTATAAAAAAACACTTAAATCCATTGGTATAGAGCCAAAAATATTCAGAGTAGGTAAATTCAAAGGTGCTGTAGAACCATTTATGTTAGACTCTATAAGCAAAGAAAATAAATTGCAAATCAATGAGTTTTTAAATTCTTTGCACACCACTTTATTGACTCAGGTAGCAAAATCTCGCAAAATACAAATTGAAGAACTTAGAAACATTTCTAATAATTTATTGGTTCGAAACGCATTGCAAGCTGTTCAATATAAATTGATAGATGCTGTAAAATATTATGATGAGGTACTAGATGTATTAAAAAAGGTGAGCGGGGTAGATGCCAAAAGTGAAATAAATTTTGTAGATGCTTCTACATATTGGCAAGAGCCTATGAACCTTAATTTTGGTGATCAGATTGCTGTTATTGTTGCAGATGGCGACATAAATATGGGAGAAAATTCAGAAGGGGAGGTTGGGTCTAATGGAACTGCCAGATTGATAAGAGAGGCTAGATTAGATAATAACGTAAAAGCAATTGTGCTTAGAATAAACTCTCCAGGAGGAAGTGCTCTAGGGTCTGACATTATGTGGAGAGAAATTTTGAAAGCGTCTGAATCAAAACCAATTATAGCTTCTATGTCTAGTGTAGCGGCTTCTGGTGGGTATTATATGGCCATGGCTTGTGACACTATTGTAGCACATGAAAGTACAATAACAGGGTCTATTGGTGTGTTTGGGATGTTGTTTAGTGCAGAAGATTTATTGAAAAATAAAATTGGCATACATACTGATAGGGTTAAAACTGGGAAATTTAGTGATTTGGGCACTCCAACTAGAAAAATGACTATTGAAGATAGTTTGATTATTCAAACAGAAGTAAACACCATTTATACAAGCTTTATTACAAAAGCT
>JAYVIQ010000175.1:0-4086 GCA_043770215.1 Cytophagales bacterium
TTCTTTTAGGATTTGCATCGCTTCTGATGCACTACAACAATTTCCTTTAAGCTTTAAGAGCTCAGTCTGTTCTACAAAGTGTAGTACAGTTGAGCGAGACATTTCGTCATCATCAACAATTAAACAATTCATCTGTTTTTTAAATGTTTTTCCACGTATTTACCAAATATATCAAATTCAATGTTTACTTTAGAATCTATATGTATATTTTTTATTGATGTATGATTGTAGGTATAAGGGATTATTGCTACTGAAAATAGAGTGTCTTGTACATCAAAAATAGTAAGGCTGGTTCCATTCAATGACACAGATCCTTTTTCTACTACCAGGTTTTTGAATTCTTCATCAAAATAAAAAGTAAACAACCAGCTTCCGTCTAGTTCCTTTTTATCAATGCAAACAGCTACGGAGTCTACATGGCCGTATACTAAGTGCCCGTCTACCCTGTCTCCAAATGCCATACAACGCTCTAAGTTTACTAGGTCACCTACTACCAAGTCCCCAATGGTTGTTTTATCTAAAGTTTCTTGAATAGCTGTTACCCTGTATTGACTAGTCTCAATTTCTACAACTGTAAGGCAGACTCCATTATGAGCTACAGACTGATCAATTTTTAAGTCATTTGTAAAATTAGATTCAATCCAAATATTAAGATTAGATCCTTGAGACTCTATTTTTTTTACTAAACCTAACTCTTCTATGATGCCTGTAAACATTTATTTTCCTCTTCCTTGTATAACAATTAATATTGTAAAAAGTAAAATCCTAAAATCCATAGCTAAAGACATATTTTCAATATACAATATGTCATATTTTAAACGCCTTACCATTTCATCTACATTTTCTGCATAACCGTATTTTACTTGCCCTAAAGAAGTGATGCCTGGTTTTACTTTTAATAAATGCTTGTAATAGGGTGCTTGGATAACAATCTTGTCTATGAAAAATTGTCGCTCTGGTCTTGGACCTACCACAGACATATCTCCTTTTATGACATTTATAAATTGTGGGAGCTCATCTATTCTAGTTTTTCTCATTATTTTACCCCAATGCGTGATTCTAGGATCATTGTCCGAAGATAATGCTGGTCCAGAAGTTTCAGAGTTAATAAACATACTTCTAAATTTCAATATATTAAACGCTTTCCCATTTTTACCAACTCTTTCTTGTCTATAAAATATAGGTCCTGGAGAAGACATTCTAACCATAATGGCTGCAAATACATATAAAGGAGACCCCACGATCATAAAGAAAATTGAAAATAAAATGTCAAAAATACGTTTTAAAACTTTTTGCCATATAGGCATCAAGGTTTGTCTTATTTGTATTAATGGTACACCAAAAACATGATTTACCTTTACAGTGCCTATTAGTACGTGGTACAAATTTGGAACTATGCTTACCTTTAGATGGGTGTGATTTATTCGGTTTAAAATGTCAGCTATTACATCTGTTTCTTTTGGTTCCACAGCTATAATTACTTCTTCTATCCTGCATCTACGAATCACTTTTTCTAGGACACTCAAATCGCCAAGGCGTTTTAGGTTTGTAACTTTTAGAAGGTCTTTACTATCTTCAAACACATTTAAATAAGCTATAAAATTCAATCCTAAAGAATAATTTATAGCTTTCATGTCATTTATGACATCTACTGCGTTTTGGTTAGAACCTAAAATAAGTGTATTGAATTGTAATTTTCCATGAGCAATTAGACTTTTTATGTAAGTAAGCATACTTAATTTGGTGATAGAAGCACATAAAAAATGAATAATAAATAATGATAAAACTGTATTGTAATAAAACAAATAATTGACTACGCCAGGATCGTCTATTAACACAGTAAAGAAAAGGATTAATGTACCAATGCAAGAAGAAATAAAAATCAGGAATAATTCTTTGATTCTAGATTTTCTTAGTGAATCTAAATAATACCCTTGCATAGAGTACAAAACAACCCAAAATACACCTATTAAAATAGAAGGTAATACAAAAGTAATTGGTTCCTTTTCTTCGCTTAAAATATGCTTTCTTACATAATAAAAAATGTTCCACGAAATTACCGCTGCAATAAAATCTAGTGCTATGAGCCAGTAATATATTCTTTTCTTGTTCAATGTATTCTTTTATTCTTTCAAATGTAATAATTTGCATGCAAAAAAAAAAGAGAATTGGACAACTATCGTACAAAAGGATTAAGAAGTAAGCTTGTGAAAGAGTTAGAGAAAATGGGTATAAAAGATCCCAGCGTTTTGGAAGTGCTTAAAACAATACCGAGACACCTATTTATAGATTCTGCTTTTTTAGAGCATGCCTACCAAAATAAAGCATTCCCTATTGGGTTTGGTCAGACAATCTCACATCCTTACACTGTTGCTTTTCAAACGGAACTTCTAGAGCTTAAGAATACGGATAGGGTTTTAGAAATTGGTACAGGATCTGGTTATCAAACTTGTGTTTTAGCTTTACTATGTAAAGAAGTGTTTAGTATAGAAAGGATTGCACCTCTTTCTGAGTTAGCACAAAAAAGATTAGATAAACTAAACCTAAAAGCCAATCTAGTAATTGGAGATGGGAGCAAAGGGTTTTTAAAAAACGCTCCTTACGACAAGATTATAGTTACAGCAGGGGCGCCAACTATCACAGATGAGCTAATTGCTCAACTGGCTCCAAACGGTATTTTAATTATTCCAGTAGGTGATAAAGAGGTACAAAACATGTACATGATCAGAAAAAATGAAAAAAGTGAAATTTTTAAAAGAAAATTTAGTAACTTTAGTTTTGTTCCTCTTATTGGGGAGTTTGCCTGGTAGGTATTAATTGTTTAACTACCTAAAAACCGTATAAATTTTACACGTATTAAATATAAATCTTAGTGGTGAAAAATATTTATTTTAAAATCAACCGATACCTTAGGTACATTTTTTTTGTAATTTTTATTGCAATTGCTTCATCAAATGCAATAGCACAAAAAAGCTTTATTACTGGTAAGAAATTTTCTTTCAAAACAATTAGTCAAAAGAAAAAACCACTAAATTATATTAATTATCTAGGAGTAACTGCTAATTTGAGTACAGCTTTATACAATGGAGACTTTTGTGATGGATTAGAATGTTTTGTACCAAAGTTTAGTTTTGGTTTGGGTGCAGAATATAGATATAGTGAAAGTTTATTGTTCAGAACTGAATTAAACTATTTAAGACTTTCTTCTTCAGATGCTGGAAAAAGATTTGAAAAATCTAGAGGACTATCTTTTTTCTCTAACACAATAGATTTTAATGTAAATGTGGTTTATGACATTATTGAGTTTAATAAAATGTACCGTAGAAGGGTATTTATTTCTCCATACGTAACTGTGGGTCTTGGGTTTGTAACTGTAAATCCTAAAACCAAATATCAAGGAAAAACATACAAGTTACGTCCTTTGCAAACCGAAGGAGTAGACTATAGTCCAATTTCATTAACAATTCCTTACGGATTGGGGTTTAGGCTAAATTTGAATCCTCATAACATGATTGCTTTTGAAGGTAATTTACGACATACTTTTACAGACTATCTAGATGATGTTAGTTACAGATACGATGCAGCCAAAGTGAATTTACCTGATGATGATATCTCTAAGATTTTGTCTGATAGAAGAAGCGAAGCTACTGGAAATAGCGCACTGTCTACAAATGTTGGAAAAAGAGGTGGCGAAAAAGTGAAAGATAAGTACTTCTTAGCATCTGTAAAGTTTACACATACTTTTTGGGTTACAAAACAGAGATACAACATAAACTCTAATAATTCCAAATTTAGATTGATCCGCAGTATACAAAAGAAATAATCTTACCATTGTTAAATCAAAAAAATCCTAAAGATTCATTAGTGGTACAATCTAATTTGGTTTTACCTAATGATACCAACATGCTAAATAACCTGATGGGTGGTCGTTTGTTGCATCAAATGGATATTGTTGCAGCTATTTCTGCTCAAAGACATAGCCAAAATGCTGTGGTTACAGCAAGTGTAGATCATGTTTCTTTTAGTCATGGAATTAGTTTAGGTAGTATTATTACTGTCAAAGCTTGGGTTACTAGGTCTTTTAAT
>JAYVIQ010000176.1:0-6860 GCA_043770215.1 Cytophagales bacterium
GCTCAAAGATGGCAATTACACAGAGTACTCTAAGACAGGAAAAGTAATTGTAAAAGGAAGTTTTAAAAGAGACTTAAAAATAGGGGTTTGGAAATTCTATAATGAAAAAGGAGATTTGATTTCAAAGAAAAAATTCTAATTGGTATTTTATAAACTCTTGCCGTTTAAAAGTCTGGTTCAAGCTCAAATTTTAATCGTGTTTTATAAATTGGATGTGTGAGTTCAAGGTACTGTGCTTGCAAGTACAATCTGTCTGATTTATTTCCATACAAGTCATCTCCTTTTATGGCAGCATTTAGCCCATCTGGGTGCGCTGCATGTACCCTTAGTTGGTGTGTTCTTCCGGTTATAGGATAAAAGTACACTTTTGTTTCTCCGTTATTTATACTTATAACCTCACATTTTGTTTTTGCAGACTTGCCATATGTATAACACACCAATTGATGTGGTCTGTTGTCTAAATCTACTCTTAATGGTAATTCTATTAGTGCTTCATTTAACAACACCTCTCCTACTAACACTGCTAAATATCTTTTTTGAACGGTTCTTTTTAAGAATTGAGCTTGCAATTCTTTATGAATTTCTTTGTTTTTTGCAACCAACAATAGCCCACTGGTGCTTTGGTCTAATCTATGTACAAGCAATGAATCTGGATACTTTTGCTGTATTCTGTACTGAACGGAATCTAGAATATTTTTACCAGGAACAGATAAAAATTCAGCTGGTTTGTTTACCAAAAGTAAGTATTCATCTTCAAAAAAGATGCTTAACTCTTTTCCCTCGGCTGGGTTTTCTAGCATTGGATTTGGTTGAACGTTCAGCCCTTTGAGCATGTGCCCAAGTATGGGTTCGCATTTGCTTCTACAGGCAGGATAAAATTCTTTGTGCTTTCTAATTTCTGATTTAGGAGATTGCCCCCACCAAAATTCAGCCATAGCTATTGGATCATAATTATTTAAATAAGCATACTGAAGCAATTTTGGAGCAGCACACTCACCTGCACCTGCTGGAGGTAATACATTTAACTCTTGGGTAAAAATGGTGTTTAAACTTTTGTTTTGTCCTTGGGCATTACAAAATTGATATTGTTCAAATAATTTATGCTGTAGGGCGTTAGATCTTTGTTTACGTTCTTGTTTAAGTTCCAAAATCCTATTCAGAAAAACATCTAGTTTTGCTTTAATCCCATTTAAATGTTTTTCCTTTTCAAGTACAAATAATTTAAAAAAAAATTGCTGTTTTAAACTTTCTTCTTTCAACTGCTCTTTGAGTTTCTCAAAATCATCTATGGATAAGCTATCCTCAGCTGTTGATCTTTTTATCTGGCGTTCTTTTTTAAAAAGCTTTAGCTCATCCCTTCTTTGTTTTAGCGCTAAATCTGTATTGGTTTTTTCTAGGATGTATAGTTTTTGCAATTCTATACAGTATTCATCACATTCTAAAACTTCTATTTCTCGGTTTATTTTATTCAGGTTTTCTTCTTCTAATTTAAAAAAACCCTCTTCTGAAAGCATGTCGTATACAGGAGGTACAAAAAAATCATGTTTATTGCTTTCACCTAATTTACCAGAATATGACGCTAAGAATCCAACCTCTCCGTCTTCTTTACAAACAATTAATACACCAAACATTTTCCCTATGACCAAGCTTTTATCTTCTGGATCTAATCCAAAATTATGATACCAATGTTTTTGATTGACCAAATAGTGCTGTACTATTTCTGCTGCTTTACGGCAAAGAGAATCAACTTCATAATAAAATGGAAAAGTAAAAAGAACTGGTAATTCTGCTTTATTACTAATGGATGCTAATGATATAAATTTACTTTTGTTAGAAAACATTTTTTAATGGAAGACAAAATACCTTTTTGAATAATCTGAGTGTAATTAATTTGGTTGCATGTGGTATAAGCATTTTAAAAAACTAAGCTAAGTGGGTAGATGTTATTAAAACACAACTAATTATTTGGCTTTAATTTCTTAAATAAAATACAAAAAAGAACTTGGGTAACTAAAAAATTAAATCATTTATATTCCTTTAGTGTACAATGGCTTAATTTAAATTACACCAGCCAATAATAAATTTCATTATGCACTTACAAGCTCATTTAATACTACTACTTTTCCATTTAAAACTACTGGAACAACATCATAAACATCATGTTCTAAACAAAACTCTATGTCTTTTTGAATGTTTAAATTTGCCAAGCGTTTAAAATGTGAGCATCCGTTCAAAAATTTTAATTTATCGTCTCCTGCATTTACAAAGATAGAATGAGCAACAAGCGCTCCGTCATGATTTAGTTCAAAATCATCTTTTAACATTTCTATAAGTGCTCCTGCAAATAGTGTATCTTCTAAATTTACTCTTCCTTTCCAACCAGCACATAAAATAAGTATGTCGTTAGATTTTTCGAGCAAATAATTTTTTACAGCAGAAATATTTAAAAAAGACCCTATGACTATCTCGTCTGCATCCTCTGAGTTTTTTATGGCTACAGTTCCATTAGTAGTTGTTATTGCAAGGGTTTTTCCTTTTATTTCTTTGCCCATATAACTAAAAGGAGAATTTCCAAAGTCAAATCCTTCTTGCATTTCGCCATTGCGTTCTGCTGCAGCTAGGCAACCTGCGTTTTTTAAGTCTCTGCATTCTGCAATTGTTTTAACAGGAATTATTTCTTTGATTCCATGAGCAATAGCAGTTGTCATAACTGAAGTTGCACGCAAAATATCTACTACAACTACTGTTTTACCTTCTACGGGATAAAGGTGTAGCAACTCTGGTGTGAGACAAACGTCTATACTCTTCATATTACAAAATTAATAATTTTAAATTACAAAAATGGCATCTTTACCAAAGTAGCTTTTAATTTCTTATTTCTTATTTCTATATAGATGTCTGTACCTATTTGAGCGTATAAAGAATCAATATAGGCAATACCTATTCCTTTTGCAAGTGAAGGACTCATAGTTCCGCTTGTTACATTTCCTATCTTAACATCTTGAGCATTAAATACCTCATAATGAGACCTAGGTATGCCTTTGTCTATCATCTCGAAACCAAGAAGTTTTTTTTCAACACCCTGTTTTTTTTGTTCTTCTAACCAGGGTGAGGCAACTGTTTTCTTACTCAACTTTGTCACCCAACCTAAGCCTGCTTCGTAAGGAGATGTGCTATCATCTATGTCATTGCCGTATAAACAATATCCTTTTTCTAATCTGAGTGTATCTCTTGCTCCTAAACCAATAGGTTGAATTCCAAAAGGCTGTCCAGTGGAAATAAGCATTTCCCAAAGAGCCACTGCTTGCTCATTGGATACCATTATTTCATAACCACCCGAGCCAGTATACCCAGTATTAGAGATAAATAGGTTTTTGAAATCCCCAATGTCATAATAGCCAAAGGTATAATACGTTAAATTTCTAATTTCTTCCCCAACAAGCTTCGCCATTTGATCAACAGCATTGGGCCCTTGTAAAGCGAACAAGCAATTGGCTGCTGAAACATCTGTTATTTTGGCATTAAAAGTATTTTGTTTGCTTATCCAAGCATAGTCTTTTTCTATATTTGATGCATTTACTACCAAAAAATACTTTGTGTCATTTAATTTATATACCAATAAATCGTCAACAATTCCACCCGTATCATTTGGCAGACATCCATACTGAATTTCTCCATCATTTAATGTAGAAGCATCATTAGAAAAAACATATTGAATTAAATCTAGTGCTTCTTGCCCTTCTATAATAAATTCACCCATATGAGAAACATCAAAAAGACCCACAGCATTTCTTACTGTTAAATGCTCTTCTTTGTCACCGGTATATCTTACAGGCATGTTGTACCCTGCAAAGGACACCATTTTTCCGCCATTGGCTATGTGCCAGTCATTTAGAGGAACATATTTAAGTATTTCTTCCATTATTTATAGGGTATTTCTATCTGAGGAGGCAAAAGTCTAAAAGACATTCTATGCCATATTGTAATTCCATTTGCTGCAATGCCTAGTCTATGAACTTTAGTAGGATATCCAGCGTTTTTATCCCAAGAATAAAAAGGATGTTCTATAGCTAAATTTGACATTAGCTTATCTCTATAATTTTTTGCCAAAACAGAAGCTGCTGCAATGCTGAGGTACTTACTATCTCCTTTAACAATACAAAGGTGGTTTATGTTTTTGTAGGGTGTAAACCTGTTACCATCTACCAGCAATAAATTTATATCTAGATTTATTTTGTCTAGGGCTTTATGCATTGCCAAAAAAGAGGCATTTAAAATATTTATTTGATCTATTTCTTGGGGACTAACTTCAGCTATGGCATAAGCTAAAGCATGTTTTTTTATATCTTCAGCAACCAACAATCTAGATTTTACTGACATTTTTTTGCTATCATTTAGCAAAGAATTTGTGTACTCTTTTGGCAAAACTACTGCACAAGCCACTACTGGACCAGCCAAACAACCTCTACCAACCTCGTCTAAACCAGCTTCTAATAAATCCGATGTATGTGAGCTTTTTAGCATTTATACCCAAATTACTTAAGAAGATTTTTTAAAAGCAAAAAAACACAAAAGAAGATATGCACAATGCAAAATACAGAAATGCCTTTTAAAAAATTATTTATATGATTTAAAAATCAAAAAAGCAGATTAAAGAACAATCGCCTAAAAAAAATATTCTTTTAAAGTGTTTTTTTTTGAAATGCCTAAAAAATTCTAATTTTGAATATTTGAATATCCGTACTTGTACTAGTTGTGGAAGTGATTAGTTATTTTGGGCGAAACCGTATTAGGTCAGGCTCTATGCTCATGTCGTTAAGTTAAGCATTAAATTCCTTTTGAAGTCATAGCTTTATGCCTTCTTCTACTTGAAGTTTGGTATCTTTTAAAACTCCGATTTGGTCGAACTATATCGAAACATTTTTCTAGCATATTTTTTATTTGCTCCACCTAGGAGTAGAATAAACGATTTAAAACGGTAATTTTAAGTACATAACCCTAGGTGTAGTTTTTAATATACCTAAATATCTAAAAAAAACAGCACAATATAGCATTTTGCAAATGCGATAACATCAATAAAATAGTATTTCAAACACTTTTTTTAATACAAAGGAATAAAAGGCTTTCATTTTTTTATTATTTTCACACCATGGGAGAGAGTTATCAAATAAGCGATCAGAGTGAAGCTTATTACATGACATTTCAAGTAATGGGCTGGGCAGATGTTTTTACAAGAAAAGATTACAGAGATATTATTTTACAAAGTTTCATTCATTGCAGAAAAGAGAAAGGGATGTTGTTAAGAGCTTATGTTATAATGAGCAATCACGTCCATGTAATTATGCAAAGTTCTCAAGGCGATTTATCAGGTTTGGTTCGAGACTTTAAAAAATACACAAGCAAGCAAATTCTAAAAGCAATAAGTAAAAATAAGTATAAAAGTCGTAGACAATGGTTGGAGATAATTTTTAAATACCATACGAAATTATATGAGAGAGCAAGGGAAGTTCAGTTTTGGACATATGAAAACCATGCGGTAGAAATGAATACAACTGATAAGATGCAAAGTAGATTAAATTATATACATCTAAATCCTGTTCGTTATGGTTTGGTAGATAAAGAAGCAGAATATTTGTATAGCAGTGCAAGAAATTATTATGGTATAAAAGGTTTGATTGAAAAAGATTTGATTTAGGCATAAGTTTTCCGCATTGCAACCGACCAAAGGGAGCTCGACGAAGTCAAATGCTATTATTTGTAGTTTTAAAGATAGTTAGGTGTAGTTGAAACTACACCTATATTGGTAATACAAATACTATTGCAACAACATTAAACACTAATTCAATAAGAGATGTAACTGACGCTGTAAATGGAGCACAAATTGGTATTGATAATAGAACTCATTATACAAACAAAGCTTATGAAATATTTAATTAAAGAAATAAAAATTATTATTATAATTTTGTTTATTACAAACAATATTATTGCTCAAGACACAGATATTCCTTCAAATCTTAAAGATTTTGAAGGGATATGGCAGTTTGTACCACCTGAAAATAGTACTGATACAACTTTTACTTAAATAAAAATATTTAAAAAAAATACAAGATTAAATGTTTTTTTATGGCATCAATCTAAGAATATTAAAATTGACTCAATGTTGCTAGGCTTCTTACCAAATAACAAAAAAATCTCAAAATTATCAGAATTAGAAATTGTTGGTCAACGAATGGCTTTTTACACACCAAATCCCAACGCTCCAAATGATAGTATAAAATATTACAGAGAAGCAAGTCCTAGCTGTTTTGCTAGTTATAACGGTTTGGGTACAGACACCCATGACCCACCGGCAGAAGGCAAACCTAATTACTTTTTGTTTAATTTCAATGGTCGTGAATATGAAGAGCACATACAATTGGAAAATCTACCAAATTATATTCTTGTGGCATTGCTAAAAAATAATACAGAACTGCAAAAAGTGGAGCTTTTTTTAAACAGAAAATTTCAACAAATAAAGGTTGCGAAATGCCAAATATATAATTTGGATATGTTACCAACAAAGTCATACCTCATAAAAGAAGACCCTATAGAAATTTTGGAGCAAAAAGACAATTGGCTAAAAATAAGATACTATGGAGAAAAAACCATTGAGGGCTGGATTAAAAAAGAAGATATTGAGTAATTCCCCCACTCGTCCTCGGTGTGTCGTGAAGTCTTGATGCGAAGCGTCAAGACATGTTGTATAAAAGATGGTAGTAGGTCTACCACAATCGTTGTTGTAAGCGAAGGTTGCAAACCCCCACTCGTCCATGTTTGAGCGCTAGCGGCAACGAGGATGGTACGCTTTCTTCATACAACAC
>JAYVIQ010000177.1:0-3443 GCA_043770215.1 Cytophagales bacterium
CATAAGTACAGACAAAGGGTAATAGATCATAGGTTTGTCATAAATAGGCATTAACTGTTTGCTTACAGCTAGGGTCAATGGGTGCAATCGAGTACCAGACCCACCTGCCAATATTATTCCTTTCATAAAATTTAGTTATATTGTTTTAGATAGTAATTTGTGTACTCGCCAGACGTAATGTTTTTCATCCAATCTTCGTTTTCCAAATACCAATCTATGGTTTTTTCTATCCCCTCTTCAAATTGTAGACTTGGCTCCCAGCCTAGTTCGTTTTTAATTTTAGAAGCATCTATGGCATAACGCAAGTCATGTCCTGCCCTGTCATTTATAAAAGTGATTAATTGCTCAGAAGTGCCGGCAGGATTCCCAAGTTTCTTATCCATTACCTTGCAAAGTACTTTTACTAGATCTAGGTTTTTCCATTCATTAAATCCTCCTATATTGTAGGTCTCGCCATCTTTTCCGTTATGAAATACTACATCTATAGCACGAGCATGATCTACAACATACAACCAATCTCTTACGTTTTCTCCTTTTCCGTAGATAGGCAAAGGCTTTTTGTTTTTGATATTATTTATACAAAGCGGAATTAGTTTTTCTGGAAATTGATTTTGACCGTAGTTGTTAGAACAATTGGTAATTACGGTACGCATTTTATACGTATTTCTGTAAGCCCTTACAAAATGATCACTACTAGCTTTAGAGGCACTGTATGGAGATTGAGGATCGTAAGCCGTATTTTCAAAAAAGAAACCGCCATCATGCAAAGAACCATATACCTCATCTGTGCTTACATGATAGAACAAATGATTTTGCATATCTTCTGCCCAAATTCTCTTTGATGCATTTAACAAATTAGCTGTACCAAGAATATTTGTATTCAAAAAATCCAAAGGGTTGGTTATGGATCTGTCTACATGAGATTCAGCAGCCAAGTGTATTACATCTGTAAATTGATGCAAATCAAACAAAGCATCTATTTCTTTAGCATCTGTAATATCTGCTTTTATAAATTGATAGTTGTTTTGGTTTTCTATATCTTTTATATTTTCTAAGTTACCAGCATAGGTTAGTAAATCTAGATTAAATATTTGATAATGAGGGTATTTTTGGACAAACAAACGGATTACATGTGATCCTATAAAACCCGCACCACCTGTAATTAAAACTTTTTTTGTATTACTCATTTACTTTCTTTCTTCCTATTGATATATACTTGTACCCCAATTCTTGCATTTTCTCCAACTCAAATAGATTTCTACCATCAAAAATTGTTTTTTGTTTTAATAGTTTTTCTACTTTTTCAAAATCTGGTGATCTAAAAACAGACCATTCTGTAACTATCAACAAAGCATCTGCACCGTCTATGGCTTCGTATTGATTTTTTGAATATGAAACTACATCACCAATTGTTTTTTGTACGTTTTGCATAGCTTCTGGATCAAAAACATTTACTTTGGCTCCTGCTTTTAACAATTCATCTATCAAAAACAATGCTGGAGCTTCTCTAATATCATCAGTGTTTGGTTTAAAAGCTAAACCCCAAATTCCAATTGTTCTACCTTGTAGGTTACCACCAAAATGATTTAAAATAGATGGAATCAATTTTGTTTTTTGATTATGATTTACATCCATAACAGAGTTTAAAATTTTGAAATCATAACCATGTTCTAATGAAGTTTTGCTTAGTGCCATAACATCTTTTGGAAAACAGCTGCCTCCGTAACCAATACCTGCAAATAAGAAACGTTTGCCAATTCTATCGTCTGTACCAATGCCTTTCCTTACATTTTCTACATCAGCACCTAGTTTTTCGGCTAAGTTTGCTATTTCATTCATAAACGTAATCTTTGTAGCTAAGAATGCATTTGCAGCATACTTTGTAAGTTCTGCCGAGCGTATGTCCATAAAAATTATTGGATGTCCTTGCCTAACAAAAGGAGCATACAATTCATTCATAACTTTTTGTGCTTTTTCAGACTCTGTACCTATCACCACTCGGTCTGGTTTCATAAAATCATCTACAGCTACCCCTTCACGCAAAAATTCCGGGTTAGAAACTACATCAAAATCTACTTTAGCTCCCAATTTTATTTTTTCAATAACTCTTTCGGCTGTCCCTACAGGTACGGTACTTTTGTCTACTATTACAGCATACTTATCCAAAAGTGGCCCAAGCTGCTCTGCCACCCCTAGTACATACTTTAAATCTGCACTTCCGTCTTCTCCAGGAGGAGTAGGTAGTGCAAGAAAAATAATTTGGGCATCTTTTATTCCTTCTTCTAGCGAGGTAGTAAACTGAAGCCTACCCTGCTTTATGTTTCTTTCAAAAAGTAAATCTAGACCAGGTTCAAAAATAGGCATAATGCCATTTATCATTCCTTCTACTTTTTTAACATCTATATCTACACATTTGACATCATTGCCAGTTTCGGCAAAACATGTTCCTGTAACCAATCCTACGTACCCTGTTCCTACTACTGCTATCTTCATATATGGATTTTTTCAAAAATCATTTAAAAATAAGGTTCTGATATACTAAAACCTAACTTTTTCTTTATAAAATTAAATTCCATTCATCAAATATGCTTCTAATAACGTATTTAAATATTCTACAGACATTGAAAATATTTTTTTTATCTGATTGTAGTTCCTTTTCATTTAGAATCTTCTTGCAAA
Organism: Cytophagales bacterium; assembly: GCA_043770215.1. Taxonomy (GTDB): domain Bacteria; phylum Bacteroidota; class Bacteroidia; order Cytophagales; family JAAEPT01; genus JAYVIQ01. Next base: position 2,680 of record JAYVIQ010000177.1, read on the forward strand.
AAATACAAAATGTTTTTTTTAGCAACGCGCTCATTATTAAACAGTAATCATAAATATTAGAAACGCTTTCCAAATCCCATTTGCCTAAAAGTGAAGACAACATAATTTATTGCGTACATTTATTTACACGCTAATAAATAGCACCTTGTAGGACTGCTAAATTTTATATATCACTACCTTCAAACCAAAAATTTTACATACAAAGAACTTAACACTTCTTTTTTCTATAATTTAATTTGTAAAGAGAAATAATTTAGTTAATTTTGCAACCCTCTTAAAAACATATAGTAGGATGCTTATTGTAAACGTAAAAGAAAATGAGTCTATAGACAAGGCTCTGAAAAGATTCAAGAAAAAGTTTGAAAAAACTGGTGTTGTAAAGGAATTGAGAAAAAGATCTCAGTTTGAAAAGCCATCTGTAATCCGAAGAGCAGAGTTTATAAAAGCAAAATATAGACAAAAAATGAGAGATTTAGAAGCTTAGTCTTTAAATTTCAAATTATTTTGATTAAACTGTGTTAGTTATGACTAATGCAGAGCATATAGAGCTATTTTGTAGTTATCTTTTTTCAGAGAAGAGAAGGTCACACAATACTATAATTTCTTATAAAAATGATTTAAACCATTTTTTAGAGTTTTTAGCTACAAACAACATTTATTTATTAGAGTGCACCACAAGAAATCTTAAAACTTGGGTGCTTTCTATGGATAAAGTATACTGTACTAAAACAGTAGTCAGAAAAATTGCTACAATAAAATCATTG